>CAYOYQ010000102.1:0-6152 GCA_964408215.1 uncultured Eubacteriales bacterium | reverse complement strand
GCGGCGGTCTCTTCGGGCCGATGGTAGCGGTCGAAGGCGAGGTCGGCCGCGACGAGAGGGCCGAGGGACAAGCCGAGAACACCGAGGACGAGAAGAAGGACGAGGGGTGAGCGGCGAAAGGTCACGTGAGGTACCTCCGTAGTGACGGCGTTATCGGGCCATTCTCGCAAATCGCCCGGACGAAAGCAATGCGAGCCTCCCGGGCTCTACAAATTATACGCGCAGCCGGGCCGCCAGGGTTCCCATTATTAAGAAATGGGGACGTTTCCGGGGGCTCGACCGACTAAATACCTTGAAGGCACGGGTGCGGCCCGGGCCGGGAAGGAGTCCGCTATGAAAGCGAAACACGTCATCGCCGGCTTGGCCGTCGCCGCTGTCGTCGCCGGCTGCGTCCACTACACGATCGTCCCGCCCGCGATCGACCTCACCGCCCTGGGCTCGGTCGGGCTCGTCACCTTCAAGGCCGTCGACGCCAAGGGCGATCTCGACGCCGCAGCCACCCAGGCCTTCCTCGAGGAGGTCACGGCCGCTCAGCGCGTGCCCGTCGTCGAGCTCGGCCCGGCCGCGACTGTTCTCGCCGACCTCGGCAAGGCCGACTTCGACCGCGACGCCGTCCTGGCCCTCGGCCAGAAGCAGGGCGTCGAAGCCGTCTTCATCGGAGAGATCAAGGTCACCAAGGTCAAGCCCCAGATCGACCTGGCCGCCCCGCTGAGCAAAACCCTGTTCGCCCGCGCGGCCATGGACATGTCCGTCAAGGTCCGGCTGGTCTCGACGGCCAACGGGGCGACCCTGTGGACGAACTCCGCCCTCCGCCAGGGCACAGTGGGCTCGGTCGGCATGGACGACGGCGTTCCCGTCTTCGCCGTCCGGGACAAGAACGCCGCGATGAACGATCTGCTCCGGAGAATCATGTTCCAGCTGACCTGGGACTTCCGGCCGACCCGCCAGCGCCTCTGAGTATTCGCAAAAACGCCCAGTTCTTTTCTCCCTCTCTCTTTATAGGGGTGTTTTTGCCCTCCGGGCGAACCGATCCGGCCCCATCTGCTTCGTTCATGGGCGGAATTTCCGGGACACGATACCAAATTGCGGGACATGAACGAATCCTCCGGGATTCGTATCGTGTCCCATGCAATTTGGTTCATGTCCCACAATTCCGCCCCTCGGGCCTCGCATTTGGGGCCGCCTCGATTCGTGAATAACTCAGACTAGAGGTCTTGGCCGGGGATCTTCCGCTCGATCTTGATGTTCAGCCGGGCCTGAAGATACTCCGCGGCCGAGGCGATCGACTTCTCTAAAACGCGCCGTTCCTGTTCGAGAGACGAGGCCGCTCCAGCGAGAGCGCTCTGGACGCTCTCAGGCGCGGCGACGAGGGACTGGAGCGCGGCCCGGCCGGCCGCCAGATCCTCGGGCGTGGGCCCCGGTTCCCGGACGGCGAGCCGGTAGACGAGGAAAGCGGCCGCGACGACGGCGAGGATCCCGGCGACGGCCGGGACCGGGCGGAGGGCGAATCGCCGGTAAAGTGAAGTCCGTTCGTTCGTCCGGGCCGGCTCCTTAGTCCAGGCGGCCTCGTCCAAGGGGAAGTCCGGGACGGCCGCTAGGAAAGCGTCCTTGTCGCCGGTGAAGCGGGCCGGCAGGGAGGAGGCGAAGCGGGCAGACTCGGCGCAAGCCCGGCAGCGCCGGAGGTGACGCTCGACGACCCGGGGCGGCGTCTTTCCCGTATCCGCCGCCCGGGAGATCATCCAACGGCTGAGCGCGCACAGCATCGTCCTTCTCCTTTCCCTCAAAGCCTGGTCGAGGCCCTCGAAGCCGCGCCTGGCGCGAACGGCCTCCTCGCCGGCCCCAACCGCCGGCCGAGCTCCGTCCGGGCCCGGTAGAGCAGGATGCGCACGGCCACGCCCGTCCGGCCGAGGACGGCCGCGATCTCCTCGATCGTCAGGTCCTCGCCATAGCGGAGCCAGAGCGCCCGGAACCTGTCGCCGCCGAGCGTCCGGGCGGCGTCCCACAGGGCCGTCCCGCCGGACTGGCCGGGGTCGACCTCCGGGCCGGCCGACGGATCTTTGATATCGTCGATCGCCAGCCTGTTTCGGCCGGCCTTGCCCTTCCGGTACGCGTCGATGGCCAGGCGTCCGGCCGCCGTATAGAGCCAGGTCGAGAAACGGCGGGCCGGGTCGTAGCCGCCGATCCCCCGGAAGAGCTTGAGGAACGTGTCCTGGACCAGGTCCTCGGCGTCCTCGGCGCTCCCCGTCCTGGAGCGCAGATAGACGAAGAGCCGGCGCTTGTAGCGGTGCGCCAGCACCTCGAAAGACCGGCGCGAGCCGGCCCGCGCCTCGCGGGCCAGCTCTTCGTCGGTCCTCGCTTCGATCGGATCGAGGTCGGTCATCGGCTCCCTTCGGCCCCGGCCCGCCGGGGCCGGCCTATCCAGGCCCGGGGCTCAGTCGAGGAGCCCGCGGAGCCCGTGTCCCTTGGAGAGAAGCTCGGCGACGTCTTTCGTCGGCCGCTCGAAATCGAGCCGGAAGACCTTGCCGTCCACCTTGAACTGGATCCCTTCGAGCAGGGACGAGATCCGGGCCATGTCCTCCTGGTCGCCGCCAAGCTTGGCCATGGCGATGAATCCCTGGACGACATCGGCCATGTTCTTGGCGCTCTCGGGCGAGTCGGTCGTCACCTGGAGCCGGACCTGCAAAGCGTCCTGCTTTTCCTGGGCCAGGAAGAAGAGGCCCTGCGCCTTCTGGAAGACCTTGGACTGGTTGATCTCCTTGCCCAGGCCCGAGAGGTCCGGCAGCACGCCGCTGAGGAACGCCGTCGCCGGGACGTCCTTGAGCGCGGCGCTGAGCGGGGTGCCGGCGAAGTCCTTGGCCTTGCCGCCGGCCGTGTCGAGGACCTTCTCGAGAGCGGCCCGGCCTTCCGAGAACACGAACAGCCGGTCGTTGATGAAGGCGCCATGCTCGTTGCCGTCCGTCGAGTAGACCGTGTAGGCGCCGTAGGCCGTCTTCTTGTGGTCCTCGTCGGCCTCGGCCAGGGCGATGATGCCGGCTTTGTCGAGATTGCCGGCGACGGCGAAGACGATGTCCTTGTCATCGCCGCCCAGTCCGAACACGGTGACGCTCTTGACGTCCTTGACCAGGTCCATCTTGACCCAGTGGTCGAGGTCGCGGCTCTTGACCTGGAAAACGCTGTCCTTGTCGAGGAGGCCGTAAAGCCCGGTCGTCACGAACTTCTCCATGTCGAGGTGGGCGACCCAGCGGGCGGTCTCGGGAACGAGGGACGCCGGGACCGTCCCCGGGAAGGCCGGGAGGGCCCAGAACAGGGCCAGAACGACGAGGAGAGCCGCTAACAGGGCTGTTTTTTTCATCATATCGACTCCTTCACGCGTGGTTCGTACGCCCTGTACTACGAAGCGGGGCCGCCGATGTTTCACCCCCGGTCAGAGTCCGACGCGCAGGGTCTCCCCCGGTCCGAGGGCCTTCGGGGCCCGGGGGACCTTGGCCGCGGCGCCTCCCAGCTTGAAGGACCGGAGGGTCAAGCCGCCGTGGAGGACGGCGAGCTCAGCTGCTATCCCTCCGGCCATGACCCGGCACGTCCCCCAGGCCTCGCCGTTCGACCAGAAGAACATGCCCTCGTTCGCGCCGAAAGCCATCGTTTGAGAGACGCCGTCCCAGGAGAAGCCGGCCAGGGCCGGCACGGCCGCCCAGCTGGCCATAGCCCGGGCATAGTGATGGCCGCACTCGGCCTCGTCGAAGGGGCTGCGCTTCCTCCCGTCATAGCGGTCGCGAATGTCTCGGATGACCTGGAGGCCGTTCACCGCGTCCCCCTCATAAAGCAGCCCGACGGCCGCGGTGTATTCGAAGCCGGTCATGACCTCGGTGAAATACGGAAAGGGGTTCCGCGGCCGTCCTTTCGGATAGCTGGCCATGAGCAGGGCCGTCTCGTCTCCGAGCACGAACGAGCGCAGGCAGTTGAAGTGATCGAAGAGGCCGCGGCGCCGGTTGTATTTCAGGATGCTCGCGAGCGCCGTCCTGACGTGGGCCGGGTCGACGAGATAGCCGAGGCCGCAGACGTGGGCCATGTATTGCCCCACGAGCTGGTCGACGAGGCAGCCTTGGCCGAGCTGGTAATCGGGTTCCGTGACGGCCTTGGCGCCCATGTCGAGCCGCAGGGCCGGGGCCACATCCTCGACGCTCTTCGGCGGCTGGACGTGATGCTCGTAATATTCGCCGTTCCAGAGGTTGGCGTCCGTCCAGGCGCGACCCTTGTCGAAAAGCTCCCGGCAGAGCTTGGCGAACGGCGTGTCGCCAGTCCGCTTGGCCATCTCCTCGGCGGCCCGGAGGGCGCCTAGGTACCAGATCTCCATCTGCGGGTTCGGCCCGTAGTATTCGACGTCCATGGTGTTGTGCTGGCAGCCTTCCATGACCCCGTCGCGGTCGGCGTCCCAGCCGCCCTTGATCCAGGCGAACGACAAAGCCCGCTTGACGGCCGGCCAGAGGCGGCCGAGCCAGGCGTCGTCGCCGGACATCTTCCATTCGCGGTAGGCCCTCATGATGGTGCCCATCTGCCCGTCGGCGGCGGCCTTGCCGAACTCCTGGGCCCGGAGAATCGGCAGGCGGACGCGAAAGCTCATCAGGCCCTGATCGTCGGTCGCCGCGAGGAACTCCGTCTCGCGCATGGTCCGGGCCAGCCGGCCGAAGAGGAAGGCCGTGGCCTGCTCGTAGTTCCAAACGTGGGTGCACGAGCCCCAGCAGCAACCGGAGTTGTTGCTGCAGCCCTCGAAGCCGAAGAGCTTGCCGTCGGGCGTGCGGAAGCAGGTCTGGGTCCGCAGGGTGCTGAGGTTGAAGAGGGCCGCTTCCTTGACCTCGGCCGGGAGCGAGCTCGCGGCGAAGGCGCGGACGAACTCGACCGTCTGGCGCTCGAGCCCGGCGGCGCGGGCGGCGATGTCCGCGGCGGCCGCCCAGGCGTCGGCCCATTTCGCGGTGTAGTAATTGCCGATGACATCGTCCGGCGTCCCCTTGGGCGACCAGGTGACCCGGTTCGGGAAGTGCCAAGTGATGAAGAAGGTCGCCTCGGCGCTCCCCCTCGCCGGGACGTCGAGCTCGACCGTGAGCGAGCCGAAAGGCATGTCCTCGCCGACACTAGGGCGAGGATCGAGGACGCCGTCGGCCGCAAAATCGTCCCAGAAATCGAGAAGCGAGGTGCCCCAGCCGGCGGAGAGCCAGGAGGTCCGGCTCGTGCCGCGGGTCCCGGCCGCGGCAGCCAGGGCGATCGTGCCCCAGGCCTCGTGCTTCGGGTCGACGCCGTTCGAGGTCATGAACAGGCCGCGGAGGCCCGCGGTCGAGCGGAACTCGTTCCGGTTCTTCTTCGGCCCGGTGGTCATGGGGTCGCCCTTCCAATCCTTGGACGTTCCCGAACCGTCGGCGCCGATGAAGTTGGGGAGCGTCCCGCAGACCGAGGCGCGAAGGGGCCGCTCCGTCTTGTTGATCACGACATAGCGGAGGACCGCGACGGGCAAACCGCTCGCCTCGGCGTCCCCCGGGATGAGCGGGTTCCAGGCCTCGAGGCGGACGTCGACGGGAGCGTCCGGATCGGAGAGCCGGACCTGGCCGAGGGGATAGGCCGCCGCGAAGGAGACATCGCGGAAACGGGGCAGGCCATGGTTGACGGCCGTCGACCCGTGCGAGGCTTCATAGGCGGCGAGAGGCAGGGGCCCTTCGAGGGCGCGGGTGAACGGCTCTTCGCCGGCGACGTGGATGGCGAAGAAGGGACCGGTCTGCTGGCCGCCGTACGGGATGTAGCCCTTGGCCGGGCGGTTCATGATCTCCCAGTCGACGAGGTTGCCGCGGCCGCCGAGCGAGACCGTGCCGGTCCCGATGCCGCCGAGCGGCATGGCGATCCTCTCGACATGGTCCTTATCATAGGTCCGCAGGACCGGCCAATCGGCCCGCCACATGTCCCCCGCGAAGGCCGAAACCATCATGGCGCAGACGAATCCGAAAGCGATGACGAATCGGACGGCGATTTTCATAGCCTCCTCCTCTCGTTGAGTTTCATTATTATCCGCGTTCCTAAGAACATCTGAACGAGGCAGCGATGGATGTCGCCCCGATGACCCCCGTAGCGGAGGGGGGCCCGCCGCTCAGCGACGGGGGGACCGTCGGGAC
>CAYOYQ010000101.1:0-10549 GCA_964408215.1 uncultured Eubacteriales bacterium | reverse complement strand
CGTCTCGGTCAACCAGCTGGCCATCGTCACCGGCATCCTCCTCGCCTACTTCGTCAACTGGATCTTCGCCGGGACGGGCCCGGCCAACTGGCGCTGGATGTTCGCCATGGGCGCCGTCCCCTCCGTCCTCTTCTTCCTGCTGCTCCTCGGCGTCCCGGAGAGCCCGCGCTGGCTGGTCAAGAACGGCCGCGAGGACGAGGCCCGGCGGGTCCTCACCCGGGCTGACAACGCCGAGGCCGCCGCGGCGGGCCTCCACGACATCAAGGACACCCTGGCCCTCGAGGAAGGCTCCTTCCGCGAGCTCTTCCGGCCCGCGTTCCGCCGGCCGCTCCTCATCGCCATCGTCCTGGCGATCTTCCAGCAGATCACCGGCATCAACGCCATCCTTTATTACGCCCCGCGGATCTTCGAGGGCGCCGGCTTCGAGAGGATGTCGGCCATCGGCCAGTCGACGATCGTCGGCCTGGTCAACATGGTCTTCACGGTTGTGGCCATCGTCCTCGCCGACAAGGTCGGCCGCCGGCCGCTCCTCCTCGTCGCCACGGCCGGCATGGGCGGCTCGCTCGTCCTCCTCGGCGCGGCCTTCAAGTTCCAGTTCCTGCCGCCTTCGGCCCTGCTCTTCGTCATCCTTCTCTATATCGCCTTCTTCGCCTCGGCCATGGGACCGCTCGTTTGGGTGGTCATGGCCGAGATCTTCCCCATCAAGGTCCGGGGCGCGGCCATGGGCCTGGCGACGCTCATCCTCTGGGCGGCCGATTTCGCGGTCACGCTGACCTTCCCGATCATCTCCGACCGCTTCCACCCGGCCACGGCCTTCTGGCTCTATGCGGCCATGTGCGCCCTGGATCTCGTCTTCATGGCCCTCTATCTGCCGGAAACGAAGGGCAAAACGCTCGAGGACATCGAGCGCCGCTGGCTCAAGGCGGAATAGGCTACTTCGCGGTCAGCGCGTCGGCCAGCTTGCGGACGGCGACGTCGAGCTCGTCGACGAGCAGGGACGAGAGGACCGCCGGAAGGAATTGGGGCTTGCGGGCGCCCAGAGGCAGCCTCTTGTCGAAGGAATGGCGGGCGAACGTCTTGCCGCTCTTGAAATCGAGGAACTCCAGGTCCATGGCCAGGCGGCCGAACCAGGCGTCGGGATTGTCGATCTCCTCGATCAGCCTGACGCTCGACCGGAGAACGATCTCCGGATCGCCCTGGAGGACGTCGATCGTGACCCGCGGGAACCCCTCTTTCCGGCCGAGGTAGTCGCCGATCGCCTCGCGGAAGAGGGCGTCGGGCTTCTTGGCCCAGAAGATGGACGCGTAGTACTTCAGCTCGTACGGCGTGATCCGGTAGATGATCCGGTAGTCGTCGTAGAGGGGATCGACGCGGACGGGCTCGATGTAGAGGGTTTTGCCGATCGCCGGATGGGGCTCCGGGGTCTTGTCCTGGGGCACGATCTGGAAATAGCGCTTCGCCGGTGTGGAGAAGCAGGCCGCAAGAAGGAGGATGGCCGCGAGGGTCAGGGCATGTTTCCTCATCATTTCTTGTCCTTTCGCGTCCGCAGGATGGCCGAAGGCTCGTCGGCGATCTCCCGGGAGAAGCGGGCCAGGTTTTCGACGGCCTCGCCGAGGCTGGCGAACGTCCGCGACAGCTCCGACTGCTGCTCGAGCATGACGCTCTCGACCTTCTTCAGGCTGACCGAGGCCGTGGCCAGGAAGTCCCGGACGTCCTTGAGGGCCTGGCCCATCTCCTCCGCCGAGAAGCGGTCCGAGATGTTGCCCAGGGTCTTCTGGGCGTTCGCTTCGACCGTCCGGACGAGCCGGTCGAGGTCCTCGGTCATGGGCACGAAGTTCTCCGTGGCCTTGGCGAATTCGGCCGAGGCCCTCTCGAAGCTGGCCAGGGTGTTCCGGAGCGAGTCCTGGCGGGACTCGAGGACGTCCGAAAGCGCGCTCGAGGCTTTCTGAGTGTTCTCCAGGAAGGCGTTGACCCGGGCCACGTTCTCCGGGGATAGGAATTCGGTGATCCGCTTGGCCGTCGTCTCGATGTTGGAGATGATGTCATCGGCCCGCTCGCCCAGCCCTCGGCCCGCGAGGATCTCGGAATGGGCCTTGAGGTTCGGGGCCTCCGGCGTGCCGCCGGTGATCTCGATGTATTTCTGCCCGGTCAGGCCCATGTAGACGAGGGTGGCCTTCATGTCGGTCTTGACCGGCAGCCCCGGCCGGATCTTGACGTCGACCTGGACGCAGTTCATGTCGAGCGGGCTCACCTCCAGCCCGATGACGCGCCCGATCGGGACGCCCTGGTACTTCACCGGGGAGCCCTCGACGAGGCCGTGCACCGAGGCGTTGCGGAACTTGATGACGAAGACGTCGCCGGGGTCGCGGAGCTTGGGGACGATGAAGAACCCCGCGACGGCCATGAAGAGGACCGTCGCCAGGGTCAGGAAGATGCCCAGCCGGGTCTTTTGCTCATGCGTCATCATGATGATGGTCCTTCCTGAGGAAGAATGTCTTGACGAACTCGTCCGGCGAGGCGAGGAGGGCGGAGTACTCGCCGGCGAAGCGGAGGCCGCCGTCGTTGAGCAGGAGGACCCGGTCCGCCACCCGCTCGATCGATCGGAGCTCGTGGGTGACGACGACCAAGGTCATCTTGAAGCCTTCCTTGAGCCGCAGGAGGAGGTCGTCGAGAAGATGGGACGTGATCGGGTCCAGGCCCGAGGACGGCTCGTCGCAGAAGACCACCTCCGGGTCGAGCACGAGGGCCCGGGCCAGGGCCCCCCGCTTGCGCATGCCGCCGGAGAGCTCCGAAGGGTACTTCTCGGCGCTGTCGGCCATCTCGACCTGGGCCAGGCCGGCATGGACCATATCCCGGACGACCGCCTCGGGCAGCTCCGGGTAGTGCATGCGGACGGGCAGGGCCACGTTCTCGTAGAGGGTCAGCCCGTTGAGAAGGGCGCCGTCCTGGTAGAGGACGCCGATCTTGCCGTAGAGGAAATCGAGCGAGGCCTCGGAGCGGTAATCGACGGCCCGGCCGGCGAAGTCGAAGCCGCCGGCGAGTGGCGGGAGCAGCCCGGCCAGCGTCTTGAGGAGCGTCGATTTGCCGGAGCCGCTGACCCCGACGACAGCCGTGATCCGGCCGGCCGGGATGGCGAAGCCGAGTCCGCGGAGGATGGCGGTCTTCCCGTAGCCGACGGTGAGGTCGCGGGCGGTGATGATATCCATGATCAGTACAGCACGAAAGCGAAGATGCAATCGATGATGATGATCATCGTGACCGACAGGACCACGGACTCGGTCGTGGCCCGGCCGACCTCCTCGGCGCTCCGCCCGACGGTCAGGCCCTTGAAGCCGGCCCCGACGACGACGGCCCAGCCGAAGACGACCGTCTTGACCAGGCCCCAGGCGAAATCGGTCCAGTCGACGGAGTTGAGCATCTGGTCGAGGAAGGCCTTGGGCAGCATCCCGAACGAGAACCGGGCGACGACGATGCCGCCGAAGATGCCGACCGCGTCGGCGATGGCCACGAGCAGCGGCACGACCAGGGTGATGGAGATGAGCCGGGGGACCATCAGGAACTTCTCGGGGACGATGCCCATGGTCTTGAGGGCGTCGACCTCCTCGAGGACGGTCATGCTGGCCAGCTCGGCGGTGACCGCGGCCCCGACCTTGCCCGAGAGGATGACGCCGGTCATCAGGGGCACGAGCTCCCGGAGCATGGCCAGGCCGACCAGGTCGGCAATGTAGATATCGGCGCCGAAGAGCTTGAGCTGATCGACCGAGGTGATGGAGATGGTCACGCCGACGAGGAAGATGAGCAGGCTGACGATGGGGACCGACCGGTAGCCCATGAAGAACATCTGGTTCCAGATCTCGCCCGGATAGACCCCTTTGCGCCGGCGGAGATAATGGGTGATGTGATAGACCTCGTCACCGAACATGGCCAGGAACCGCCCCAGGACGCGCAGGCGGGCCAGGAAGCGGTCGCTCATGCCCTGGAGGAAACGGTCCGTACGCCCGGTCGCAGGCGGGACGGCGGGCTTTTCGGGCCAGCAGCCGTCGGGCCGCCGGACGAAGGCCGCCTCGGCCTTAGCCAGAGCCTCGGGAACGTTCGCCGCGGCCACGCCGGGGAAGCAGTCGGTGATATGGCCCAGGAAGGCCAGGGTCGAGCTGTCAAATTCCTCGACCTCGCGGAAATCGAGGGTCACCGGGCCGTCGCCGCTGAGGCGGTGGAGATCGGCCAGGACCTTGACGATCTCCTCCGCCCGGAACTTCTTCGGCAGAACGACGGTCTCGCTCATTTCGCCACCGGCAGGACGATCACGGTCTGAGCGAGGGCGGGCGCCGAGGCCGGGAAGCGGGCGACCTCGCCGTCGGCCGAAGCTTCGACATAATACTCGACGGCGCCGGCGGGAGCGGGGAGCGTCGCGCGGAAGACGCCCCGGGCCGCGTTCTCGAGCGGGAGCGGCTTGTAGGCGCCCCGGCCCATCTCGCGCCAGAAGAGAGTGACGGAGCCGGGCCTGGCCTTGGCGAGGATGAGGACCTCGAGCTCGAGCGGCTCGCCGGCCTCGAGCGATGTCCGGACGGCCGGAACGATGACCCGGGGCGGCCCGTCATAGGCTTGGGACAGCCGGACCTCCGCGGGGAGCTCGCGGCCAAGCATCTCGCGGAGCTCGGCCTCGGGCCTTTCCCAGGCGCCGGGGAGGAGGTGCTGTTCCCAATTGGCGATCGTCCCGAGCTCGCCCGTGTTGCTGACGGTGGCCAGCAGCCCGGCGAAGACGCGGCGCAGGGCGGCGGCCATCTCGGCCCGGACGGGCAGGGCTTCTTCCGCGAGGACGGCTTGGCGCGCCGTCCCGCCCGCCGCCGCCTTGGCCTTCTCGACGGCTTTGTTGTAGACGGCCCAGAGGCTGTTGAACCGGGCCACGTCGCGCATATAGCGGAAGCTCGCCAGCCAGTAGCCGAAGCGCTCCTTGTTCCCCGCCCCGGCGACCCGGCCCTCGAGCGCGCCGAGCTCGTCGACGAAGGCGTAAGACGGCTCGACCTCGCTCCAGGGACGCGGGTCGGGCTGGATGTTCCCGGGCCCGCCGATCCACGTCACCGGGACGGGATGCCGGCCGTCGATCCGGGTGAAGACCGCCGCGGCGTCGGCCGCGACCTCCGGCCCGAATTGGGCCCGGCACCAGTCCTCGTAGAGATCGAGCGCGGGCATGAAGCGCTCGGTCTCCGGCCAGTCGGCCTCGTAGTCGAGGACGGCGGGACCGCCGCAGTTGATCTTCTTGACGAAGCTCCCGCCCCTGATGACGATCCCGGCCAGGGCCGGATAATAGATGCGGTCGGCCAGATCGATGATTAGGCGCCCGTCGGCGACCTCGACCCCGGCGAAGGTGAGGTCGAGGGCCCGGAACTTCCCGACCCGGGCGAAGATGTCGAAGTTGTCGAGGACCAGGCGGCCCTGGAGGCGGACGTCGAAGACGCGGCCCCGGGCCCGATCGACCCCGCCCTCGACGAACTGGAGGGTCACGGCGTAGGTCCCGTTCGGGACCGGGATGTGATAGGCGAAGACGCGGTCGCGGACGTCGCGGTAGACGGCCGCCGCCGCTCCGGCCCCGGCGATGGCCCGGTCGCCGAAGCTCACGTACTGGCCGGTGACCGGGCCGACATCCTCGGCGACCCTCTTCGGCAGGGTATTCCAGGTCTGGTCCCAGGCCGCCCGGGCGAGTGAAAGGACGTTGGCCGAGAGGACGCGCGTCCGCCAGTGGATGCCGAGCAGCCCGTCGCAGCCGTAGCGCAGGGCGTCGGCGGCGTCGCGGCGCATCCGGCCGGCCCAGAGCTGGGGCGAGGTCAGGGCCGGGTCGTCTTCCATCCAGGGGATGGCCCAGAGGGACCGGCCGGAGATCCGGGAGAAGCCCGGGTCGACCGGGGCCTTGCCGACCTCGCGGTTGATCGTGCTCATGGCCACGTTCTTGGGCAGGACCTGGTCGAAGAGGGTCCGGTTCGAGGGCGGCCCGAGGACCCAGCCGCAGGTGGCCAGGGCGAAGGGCGGCCGGACCTCGTTCCAGACCTCTACGGCCGTCGCGAGGTCGGAGGTCACGGCCCGGATGGCGTCCGGCGGGGCGTCGTCCCAGGTCCAGCCCTCCCACGTCCAGAACCAGTAATAGTCGATGGGATAGGCCGCGGCGATGCGGCTGAAGATGCCCCGGTAGACGTCCTTCACGGCGGCCGGCGCGCTCGGGTCGCGTCCGGCGTCGGCCAGGCGGGCCTTCACGGCGGCGGGGACCGTCAGGGGCGTCTCCGTCCCTACGCAGGTCTTGACGCCGAGGCGGCGGGCCAGGGTGAAGGCGTCGCGGAAAACGGCCGCGGCCCGGTCGAAGACCGCGTTCGAGGCCTCGCCGGCCGCGGGGTCGGGGCTGTAGCCCTCCATGACGTCGTTGCCGAAATCGTCGCGGTCGAAGAGCAAGGCCGCGCCGAAATGGAAGTCCGACGTTCTCTTGGACTCGTAGCCCCAGTTGCCGCGGGCCGTGTTCTGGTAGCTCGCGGGATAGCTCACGGCGGCGCGGCCGTCGGGGCCGAAGTCGCCCTCGCGGCCGATCCAGACGGTCGGCTCGGCGTTGGGCGTCGCGCCTTTCTCGCGGCTGGGGTTCTCGGGATAGGTGTGCAGGCCGAAGAAGTTCATCCGCAGCTTCGGCAGCTGCCCGAGGATGGCCTTATAGTTCTCGCGGGTCCACCAGTCCGGGCCCTCGGCGAAGTCGTGGAAGGGCTGGATGCCGCGGATGGCGAAGAGGGGGCGGCCGGTCTCGTCGAGGTTGAGAGCGAGGGACGCAGGCTCGATCCGGGCGTCGGGGATGATGTCGCCTTCGAGGCCGAAACGGACGCCGAGCTTTTCGGCGAGCTGATAGGCGCCGTAAAGGACGGCAGGGCCGCTCGCGCCGGCGATGAGATGGACGCGGCCGGAGCCGCGCTTGACGCTCTTCAGCCAATAGTCCTCAGGGCCAAGGGCGGCAACCTTGGCCGCGGCGTCCTGATCTTCGAGGCCAGCGAGGAGCGTTCCGCCTTTCTCGGCGACGGCCACGGCCCCGTCGGGGACGCGGGCGAACGATCCGGCCTTGCGGAGGACGGGAAGCGACCCCGTCCGAAGGTAAAGGTAGCGGCGGATCTCGGCGGCGGCCGCCTGTTCATGCCAGGAGGCGTCTGTGGCTATGACGACATCCGGCAGGGGGCCCTTCCTGGCGCAGCCCCAGGGGAGAAGGGCAAGAAGCCCCAAGAGGACAAAGGGAACCCGGCGGTTTGACCGAACACGCATTGGGAATTCTCCAATCCTCGGCCCCCCCATTCTAGTACAGGCCGGACCCTCTTTTCAACGCGTCATCGGCCTGGAAGGGCCGTTGACGGGCTCTCGTCCCTGGGATATCATCGTCGCGCCCATGACCATAAGAGAGCGATTCAACAAGGTCTTCCGCTGGGAGAAGCCGGACCGCCTCCCGAACATGGAGTTCGGCTATTGGGACAAGACGATCGCCGTCTGGCACGACCAGGGTCTGCCGTCGGCGTGCCGGACGAACAAGGACGTCGAGAGGCACCTCGGCCTCGAGGGCCTGGAGATCATCCCCGAAGTCCCCGTCCAGAGGGGGCTCTTCCCGGCCTTCGACGAAGTGACGGTCGAGACCCGGGGCGAGCATCGCATCGTCCAGACCAAGGACGGCGCCCTGACCGAGATGCTCGACTACGATTCGTCCATGCCCAAGTTCCTCAAGTTCGCCGTCGAGACGCGGGCCGATTGGGAGAAGCTCCGGGACGAGCGGCTCAACCCCCGCCAGCCCGGCCGGGTCGGAGATGTGCGCGCGGCGGTCGACGCGGCCCACGCGGCCGGGATGCCTATTCTTTTTCACTGCGGCTCGCTCTACGGGTGGCTGCGCGATTGGATGGGGCTCGAGAACCTGTCCATCGCCCTGATGACCGACAAGGCCTGGGTCGAGGAGATGATGGAGCACCTGACCCGGATGGACCTCGAGTTCATCGAGCGCGACATCCCGGCCGGCGGCGAGGTGGACGTGGCCTGGTGGTGGGAGGACATGTGCTACAACCACGGCCCGCTCATGTCGCCCAAGCTCTTCGAGGAGCTCATGGTGCCGCGCTACAAGGGGATCACGGACGCGCTCGAGGCCAAGGGGATCCTCGTCAACGTCCTCGACTGCGACGGCCGCATCTATGACCTCGTGCCCGGCTGGCTGCGGGGCGGCATCAACTGCATGTTCCCGATCGAGGCGGCCCACACGGACCCCTGGAAGCTGCGGCGAGACTACGGGAACGGGGTGCTTCTGCTCGGCGGGGTCGACAAGCTGGCCCTGATCGCCGGGCGGGAGGCGATCGACCGGGAGCTCGAGAAGCTCCGGCCGCTCGTCGAGCGCGGCGGCTACCTCCCCTGCGTCGACCACAGGGTCCCGCCGGACGTCACTTACGCGAACTACCTCTACTATCTCGAGAAGAAGAGGGCGATCCTCTCGTACTAGACCCGCCTGGCCTGCGCCGACGCCGGACCGCTAGGCCTTGGCCACCCGCTCCAGCCGCTTCATGACGGAGAAAATGAACGCGGCGGAAAGCACGCAAGCCCCGGCCAGGATGCCCCAGACGGCCGAAAGCGGCAGACGCTGCCAGAAGAACGCGGTCACGCCGACCAGCAAGTTGCCGGCGGCAGTGGCGGCGAACCAGCCGCCCTGCATCAGGCCCTTGTACTTGGGCGGGGCCACACGCGAGACGAATGAGATGCCGATCGGGCTGAGGAAGAGCTCGGCCACGGTCAGCATGAAATAGGTCGAGATGAGCCACCAGACGGAGACCTGGGAGCTGGCCGGGGCGACGAGGCCTCCGAGGGCCTTCGGGCTCAGCAGGCTCAGGGAGCCGATGATCAGGATCGAGTAAGCCGCGGCCGTCGTCAGCATGCCGATGCCGATCTTGCGCGGCGCCGAAGGTTCCTTGCCTTTGGCGTTGAGGCGGGCGAAAAGGGCGATGACGAGGGGCGTCAGGACGACGATGAAGAACGGGTTGAAATGCTGGAACATCTGCGGCTGGAACGGGTTCGTCGCGGCATAGCCGCTGTAACGGAGATAGGCCAAGGCGCCGAAGCCGGCGAAGGCGGCCCCGCCGATCAGGCGCATGAGGCCGCTCGAACCCTTCTTCGCCAGGAAGACGAGTCCGAGGACCGAGAGAAAGACCGAGAGGAGCCCGGTCAGGTCGAACAGGAGGAAGGTCGCCTGGCCGACGCTCGGGACGGTATAATCGCGGGCGAAATAGGTCAGGGTGACGGCGCTCTGGTGGAAGGCCATCCAGAAGAAGATGACGACGACAAAGACGAGGCCGAGGGCGGTCAGGCGCTCACGCGTCTGGGCAGGCGTGAGCTCAACGATCTGGGCCTTGTGGGCCTCGGACTTGGCCTTCTGCCGTTCGGTCATATCGGCCATCTTGTAGTGCTTGCGGAAGGCCCAGAAGATGGCCATCGAGATGATCAGGCTGATGCAGGCGACACCGAAGCCGAAGTGATAGGACTTGCTCAGGAGGTTGACATACTTCTCGGCGAAGGCCCGGAGGGAGTCCAGGGTCACCGAGGGGTCCTGGGCCTGGGCGTAGCCGAGCAGGTCGGCCGCTTTGTCGGTCGCGCCCTTGAGGAACTCATTGGCAAGGGCCGGAATATGGGCGTCATAATGGTATCCGGCCCGGCCGAGGATCCAGTCGCCCACCGCTTTGGAGGCCGAGGGGGCGAACATGGCCCCGACGTTGATGCCCATATAGAAGATGTTGAAGGCTCGGTCGCGCAAGGCCGAATACTTGGGATCGTCATAGAGATTGCCGACGAGGGCTTGGAGGTTGCCTTTGAACAGGCCCGTGCCGAGCGCGACGACGGCCAGAGCGGCGACGATGAGCGGGAAGCCCGTGTTCATCGTCGTCGGCAGGGCCAGCAGGACGTAGCCGAGGAACATGACGATGAGGCCCAAGCTGATCGTCCGGCCGTAGCCGAGGAAGCGGTCGGCCAGGAAGCCGCCGAGGAGGGGGAAGAAATAGACGCCGAACAGGAAGGCCGAATAGACCGCGCCGGCCGCGGCGGGCGACATGCCGTACTTCGCCTGCATGAACAGGACGAGGATCGCGACCATCGTGTAGAAACCGAAGCGCTCGCCCATGTTGGCGAAGAAGGCCACATACAGGCCCTTGGGGTGTCCCTTGAACATGGCTCAGCCTCCTCGGAAGGGATTTGATGGATGCCGGAAAGCCGTCAAAGCGCGGCGATTATATCAAAAGAAGAGAGAGGGTCAAACCTACTTTTTTCGAAAAAAAGTAGGTTTGACCCTCTCTTCTTACTTGCCTAGCGCTTGCCGCCGAGGATCGAGCCGAGGACACCGCGGAGGATCTGGCGGCCGAGGCTGCTGCCGACCGACCGGGCGGCGCTTTTGGCCATGGCCTCGACCAAGGTGTCACGGGACCGGCCGGACGTGCGCTTGGAGGCTGGGGGATAGCCGGGGTAGGATTGCGGCGCCCGGGACCGGCCGGAGGGGGCTTGAGGCGGATAAGGATAGCCG
>CAYOYQ010000100.1:0-10571 GCA_964408215.1 uncultured Eubacteriales bacterium | reverse complement strand
TGCTCAAGGAGGAGGTCGACGAGGAGGACATCGCCCAGGTCGTCTCCAAGTGGACCGGGATCCCCGTCGCCAAGATGCTCGAGGGGGAAGTCGACCGGCTCATCCGCATGGAGGAGATCCTCGGGAAGCGCGTCATCGGCCAGGAGAAGGCCATCCAGGCCGTCGCGGCCACGGTGCGGCGGTCGCGGGCCGGGATCCAGGAGGCGGGGCGGCCCATCGGCTCCTTCATCTTCCTCGGCCCGACCGGCGTCGGCAAGACGGAGCTGGCCCGGGCCCTGGCCGAGTTCATGTTCGACGACGAGAAAGCCATGGTCCGGCTGGACATGTCCGAATACATGGAGAAGCACACCGTCAGCCGGCTCATCGGCGCGCCGCCGGGATACGTCGGCTACGAGGAGGGCGGGCAGCTGACCGAGGCGGTGAAGAGGCGGCCCTACTCGCTGGTGCTGCTCGACGAGATCGAGAAGGCCCACCCCGACGTCTTCAACGTGCTCCTCCAGATCCTCGAGGACGGCCGGCTGACGGACGGCAAGGGCCGGACGGTCGATTTCAAGAACACGCTCATCATCATGACCTCGAACCTGGCGGGCCAGGCCATCAAGGACCTCGGCCGGGATTACACGGCCATGGAGAAGGAGGTCCGCAAGGTCCTGGAGGGACATTTCAAGCCCGAGTTCCTCAACCGCATCGACGAGGTCATCATCTTCAAGCCGCTGGCGAAGGAGTCCATCCTGAAGATCGTCGGGCTGCAGCTCGATCTCCTGGCGAAGCGGTTGGCTGACCGCAAGATCGGCCTCGAGGTCACCCAAGAGGCCAAGGAGCTTCTAGCCGAGCGCGGCTTCGATCCGGTCTACGGCGCCCGGCCGCTCAAGCGGACGATCCAGAACGACGTCCAGAACCCCCTGGCCATGAAGATCCTAGCCGGCGAGTTCGGGGAAGGGGACACGGTCAGGATCGGCGTCGACAAGGCCGGCGAGCTTACCTTTTCGAAAAAGTAAGACCCGGCGAGCGAAGGCCCTCGATCTCGTATATAATAGGGCGAAAAGACGTTCTTACGGGACCTTCAACGGAGAAATAGATATGTCCAAAAAGAGCTTGATCATCGGAATTGCCGCAGTCATGACCTTGCCGACGCTGGCCGCGGCGAACGGCCTCAATCTCAACGGCCTGGGGACGCGGGCCCAGGCCATGGGCGGGGCCTACGTCAGCCTGGCTAATGACTTCAGCGCCGTCTTCTGGAACCCGGCCGGCGCCGCGGGCTTCCGCAAGGACATGTTCGGATTCTATGCTCTCGATCTCATGCCCCGGGCGACCTATTTTGTCGACCAGACACGCATCCCCGAAGAACCCCCGACCGTCGACGCCAAGACGCCGACCGCCCACTATTTGGGCTTCCTTGGGGCTTACTACAAGCCCATCGGCTCTAAGGTCGTCGTCGGTCTCGGCATAAGTACGCCCTCGGGCCTGGGCACGAAATGGGACGGCCAGGATTTCGTGAGACTCTCGGGCGGGACCGCTTTTGACTGGTCGAGCAAGATCGGCGTTTTCTCGGTCTCGCCGCTTGTGGCCGTGAAGCTCAGCGATTGGCTCTCCGTCGGGGCGACATTGAACGTCAACTTGGGGACGTTCAATCTCAAGATGCCGGGCGGGAGCGCGGACCTGGGCGAAGGAACGGTCCCCTTGGGCCAATACGAGGAGCAGATGACCGGCTGGGGCTTCGGGGCCACCTTCGGCGTGATGGCCAAGCCCGCCGACTCGTTCGCGATCGGCCTCACCGTGAGGACGCCCTCGACGGCGTCCTTCAAGGGCGCGGCCAACCTGTCCTATCTCTCGATGTACGACCTCCCCGGCAGCTCCGAGCTCCGGCGCAAGATCACCTGGCCGCTCTGGATCGCCGGCGGCCTCTCGTTCCGGCCGTTCGAAAGGCTGTTGCTGAGCGCGGACGTCCACTGGACCCAGTGGTCCAAGCTCGACCGGATCACGACCGATTACCTGGACGGCGTCTGGGCGACGCTCATGGCCGCGGGACACAAGGACGTTCAGGTTCTTGACTGGAAAGACGCGACCCAGATCCGCTTCGGCGCCGAATACATGCTAAATACGACGACCACCTTGCGGGCCGGCTATTATAATGATCCGGCGCCGGGACCCGACCCGACCATCAACGTCCTCCTGCCGACATATACCTACAACGCTCTTTCCGTCGGTCTCGGCAAGACGCTCGGCGACCTCCAGCTCGATTTCGGCCTGGAATACCTGGCGGGGAACAAAAGGCGGCCCTACCAGGACGTCGTCCTCGATTCGGGGATGCCCGGGACCTATACGATGAGGATCGTTGTCCCCTCGGTCTCGATCCAGTACAAGTTCTGAGATCGAAGCGTTAAGCAGAGAACGGCGCTTCCCTTCCGGCCGGAAAGGGGCGCCCTTTATATTTCTGGGGGAAAAAAGAAAAAATGGCTAGGGACGGAATTGAACCGCCGACGCAAGGATTTTCAGTCCTTCGCTCTACCAACTGAGCTACCTAGCCATGGGGCCCCGGCGACCGCCGGAAAGCGCGTTCAGTATAGTAATTCGCACCTCCAAAGTCAACATTCTGCCCCCTGCCGTCGCCAGCTAACGGGGTGTTTCGAGTGGAGATGCGGCCTTGTGCCTCTTCAATGATGCGGCATAGCCGAAGGCGTAGAAATACGCGCGCCATGCCTTTTCCGTCGAGCCGTAGGCGTTTGCGCCGAGAAAATGATCCAAGAGCGCCTCGCGCAAACGGGTCATCTCTTTGAGCCGGTGCCGATGCCGGGGATCGGCGATCGTCAATCCCAGAAGCTCGAGAGCCCGGAGGAGCGCCAGGCGGCTGTATTCCGTGTTCTTTTTCCCGAGCCAGGTGAGGGCCCTTTCGACTTCGCTGCCGACGTTGGCCAGCTGTTCGACGAGCGAAAGCTGGGTCCATCGGCCGGCCGCGAGGGTCCGATGCTGAGCGTCCGTCATTTCATCAACCCGGCGACGATCTGGATGATCCGTTCGCGGACCTTGGGATCATCGACACCACGGGAGCGGTTTCCTTGCGAGGGACGGATATTGATCATCGAGTCGAACTCGATGCGGTCGGGCCCCTCCAAATCCGGGTAGATATTGATCCCCCAGAGGCTTTCCTGACCGGATCCGCTCTCCAGGAGCAGAGCTTCCTCGTCGGCGTGGAGCTCGCCGTCCAGGGCCATGATCCGCCGCTCCACATCCACCACGGCTTTGACCAGGTTGCCGAACAGGCCTTCGGCCATCGTCTTGAGTTCGTCCAGGGTGATCGGACTATCGACAATCCTCATAACTCGACTATACCATAGGTCATCGAGGGCGAAAAGGACAGAACCTCCCCGTTATGGCATTCATCCCCGCCTCACAATAACACGGGCTTTGAAGCTCCGGTCCGGGAAGCGATGCTATCAATACCCTGGCCTGGGCCAGAAAGGGGGACAGCCCCACGCGGCGACGGCCCCCTAGATTAGGGACACGGACCGAGGCGGGACATGTCCCCTCGCGGGTGTCCCCCGCAAGCCCCCCCCAAATTGAATTGGCCCCATCGATATGTTATTCTGGCCGCTGGAGGGACCCGCGGCATGAACGAACAGGAACTCAAGGAGCTGCTCCTCAGGGAGAACGCAGAATTCCGCCGGGCCCATGAGGATCATCAGGCCTGCGAGAAGGCCCTCGAGGCGTTCCGCGGCAAGTCCCACCTCACCGCCACCGACGCGGATGAGGAACGAGAGCTCAAAAAGAAGAAGCTGGCCCTCAAGGACCGGATGTACCGGCTGATGTCGGACCACGCCCGGACGCGTTAAGGGATCCGATGGCCTCGACCAAGTCCCGCAAACCCCGAATCGCGCTCATCGGCTCGGACACCCTCCGAGGCAGGGAGATCGCGAGCGTCCTCGCGGCCAAGAGGTTCCCGGCCGCCTCGTTCGAGCTCTTCGATCCGGACGTCGAGGAGGAGTACAGCAAGCTTAGCCAGTTCGGGGACGAGGCCAAGGTCGTTCACGGCTTGTCGCCGGCCGTGCTCGAGGGCCTCGACCTCGTCTTCCTGGCCGCCGACGCCGCGACCGATCTCCGCTACGGCGGCCTGGCCGCGGCGAAGGGCTATCAGGCCGTCGACCTGGCCGGGACCTTCAACGCCGACGACAAGGTCCCGCTCGTCGTCGCCGGCGTCAACGACGCCGGATTGGCCAAGGCGCGGCCGGCCCTCGTCGCCAACCCCCACCCGGCGGCGATCATGCTGGTCCACATCCTGGCGACGCTCCGGGCCGGCTTCGGCGTTCATCGCGCCGTCGCGGTCGTCCTCGAGCCCGCCTCGGCCTACGCCGAGGAGGGGATCCAGGAGCTGGCCGAGCAGAGCACGGCCCTTCTCGGCGGCGGCTCGGCCGGTCATCACCTCTTTCCCGCCTCCCTGGCTTTCAACCTGCTCGCCCGTTCCGGCCGGTCGGAGAGGAAAGGCGCCGTCCCTCTCGAGACGCGCCTCGCCGCAGAGGTCGGCCGCGTCCTCGGCCCGGAGGGCCTGCCTCTCTCCGTTTCCGTCGTTCTCGCCCCGGTCTTCCACACCTATTCGATCATGACCCACGTCGCGCTCGGCCGCTCGGCCACGGCCGCCGATCTCAAAGCCTGCTTCAAGGCGAGCGATATCTTCAAGCTGCCCGCCCCCGGCGACGAGGCCTGCGTCTCGCCGACCGCCGTCGCCGGGAAGGACCAGATCCATCTCGGCGAGATCAAGAAGGACCCGGCGCTCGAGCGCGGCTTCTGGATCTGGGCGATCGCCGACAACCTGACCGTCGGCTCGGCCCTCAACGCCTACGGCATCGCCCGGGCCCTGGTCGGTGTGGCCTGAGAGGAGCTCTGACATGATCCTGGGCATGACCGGATTCGCCGAGCGGAGCTTCTCTTCGCCGACCCTGCGGCTGAAGCTCAGCATCAAGACCCTCAACCACCGCTTCTTCGACTGGTCCTACAAGGGCGCGCCCATCGGCGAGGCCGAGAGCCGCCTGCGGACGATCTGCCAGAAACGGGTCCGCCGCGGCCGGGTCGAGGTCTTCCTCGATCTCGTCTCGCTCAGCCCCGAAAGCTGGGACTTCACCGTTAACGAGGGCCTGCTCGAAAAGATCCTGGCGACGCTCGACCGCGTCTCCCGCCGGACCGGCCGCAAGCTCGAGGTCTCGCTCGACAGCCTGCTCCGCGTGCCCCAGCTCATCGAGGTCGGCCGCCGGGCCCTTGGGCCGGACGAGACCGCGTTCCTCGAGCGGAGCTTCGACCGCGCCCTCGACGACGTCGTGGCCCTGAGACGCCACGAAGGCCGCGAGACGGCCCGCCAGCTCCGCGTCCACTTGGCCGCCGTGCGCGGGGCGGTCCGCCGGGCCGAGGCCCGGTTCAAGCGCCAGCCGGCCCTGGTCAAGGCGAAGCTGAAGAAGCGGCTCACGGATCTCAACGGCGGCGCGCCGGTCCCCGAAGCGCGGCTGGCCGAGGAAGCCGCCTTCCTGACCCAGCGCTACGACCTGGCCGAGGAGATCGGCCGGCTCAAGACCCACCTCGACTCGTTCGAGGGCTTCCTCTCGCCCAAGCTCGGCGAACCGGTCGGCCGGCAGCTCGACTTCCTGGCCCAGGAGCTCAACCGCGAGGCCAACACCCTGGCCTCGAAGTCCCAGGACGTCCACATCACCCGGGAGAGCCTGGCGATCAAGAACGCGCTCGAGAGCATGCGCCAGCACGTCCAGAACGTGGAGTAGGGAGGGGAAGATGCTCTTCGTCATCACCGGGCCGTCCGGCTCCGGCAAATCGACGCTCATCAAGAAGATCCGGCGGTCGCTCGGCGGCCTCGGCTTCTCGGTATCGCACACGACGCGTCCGCCGCGGCCGTCGGAAAAGGACGGCGTCGACTATCACTTCGTCTCCGAGCCGGTCTTCAAGCGCATGGTCCGCGAGGAGCGCTTCCTCGAGCACGCCTCGGTCCACGGCTTCCTCTACGGCACGTCGCGGGCCGAGATCGTGAAGAAGGGCCGCCGCGGCGACCTCATCCTCGATATCGACGTCCAGGGGGCCCGCCAGGTCCGCCGCCGGGCGCCCGGGGCCGTGCACATCTTCATCATGCCGCCGGTCGCGGCCGAGCTCCGCCGCCGGCTGGCCAAGCGCCGCGAGGACAGCCCCGAGGCGGTCGAGCGGCGCCTCCGGAACGCCAGGGGCGAGGTTCGGGCCTGGAAGGAGTTCGATTTCGTCGTGGTCAACGACGACCTCGACCGGGCCGCCGCCGACCTCAGGGCGGTCATCGTCGCTTCGCGCCGCCGCCCGGCCGAGATGGCCGCCGCGATCAAGCCCATCCTCCGGAGCTTCGAGAAAGGCCGGCCGTGAAGACGACCGTCGCACTCGGGGTCTCGTCCTCGATCGGCCTCTACAAGGCCTGCGAGGTCGTCCGAGGTTTCCAGAAGGGCGGCCTCGAGGTCCGGGTGGTCATGACCCCGAACGCCGCGAAGCTCATTTCGCCCCTGCTGTTCAGCAGCCTGGCCGGGACGAAGACGATCGTCGATCTCTTCGAAGAGCCCGAGACGCGGCGGATCGAGCACGTTTCGCTGGCCAAGGAGATCGCGCTCCTCTGCGTCGCCCCGGCCACGGCCAACGTCATCGGCAAGCTCGCCGGCGGCGTCGCCGACGACTTCCTGACGACGCTCTTCCTGGCGACGCGGGCGCCCGTCCTCGTCGCCCCGGCCATGAACGAGGCCATGTACCTCCACCCGCGGACCCAGGCCAATATCGACCGTCTCCGGGCGCTCGGGGTCGAGCTCGTCGAGCCGGAGAGAGGCTACCTCGCCTGCGGCGACGAAGGCTGGGGGCGCCTGGCCGAGCCCGAGGCGATCGTCCGGGAAGGGTTGAGGATCATCGGGCGGACGAAGAGCCTCGGAGGCAGGACCGTGCTGGTCACGGCCGGCCCGACCCGCGAGCCGCTCGATCCCGCCCGGTACCTCTCCAACCCGTCGTCGGGCAAGATGGGCTACGAGCTCGCCCGCGAGGCGGTCGCCCGCGGCGCCGCGACCGTTCTCGTCAGCGGCCCGACCGCGCTCGTCGCGCCGGCCGGGGCCAGGGTCGAGAACGTCCGGACGGCCGCGGAGATGGAGAAGGCGTGCCTCAAGGCCTTCTCCAAGGCCGACATCGTGGTCATGGCCGCCGCCGTCTCCGACCTCCGGTTCAAGGAGACGAAGAAGCTCAAGGCCCCGAAAGAGGAGCTCGACGCGGCGCTCGCCGTCGAGCGGACGCCGGACATCCTGGCCGCGCTGGGGCGCCGGAAGAAGCCGGGTCAGCTCCTCGTCGGCTTCGCCGCCGAAACCCACGACGTCGTCGAGCACGCCCGCCGCAAGCTCCGGAAGAAGAACCTCGACCTCATCGTGGCCAACGCCGTCGGCGAGGGGAAGGGCTTCGCCACGGACGATAACGCCGTTCGCATCATCGGCCGGACCGGCCCCGTCAAGGACTCCGGGACGATGAGCAAGCGGGAGCTGAGCCGGATCATCTTCGACCGCATCGAGGCCGAGCTTGAAAAAAAGCGCCGCTGACGTCTGGGAGGACCTCAAGAACCAGGTCGATTTCCTGGCCGAGGCCGGCGGCGGGTTCGTGCTTCGACGGCCCGAGGACGCGGCGGCGCCGGGCGGGCCGGCCGCGGCCGCCGCGGCCCCGTCCCCGGGCGGGACCTCGCTCATCGGACTGCCGCCCCAGACCGACGCCGAACGGCGGGAGCTCGAGCAGATCGACCGGCGGGTCCTCGCCTGCAAGCTCTGCGTCCTCCACAAGTTCCGGACCCACGCCGTGCCCGGCGAGGGCAACCGCTCGGCCGAGCTGATGTTCATCGGCGAAGGGCCGGGCCGCGACGAAGACGTCCAGGGGCGTCCCTTCGTCGGCCGGGCCGGTCAGCTCCTGCGCAAGATCATCGCCGCCATGACCTTCCGTGAGGACGAGGTCTACATCACCAACATGGTCAAGTGCCGCCCGCCCGAGAACCGGGTGCCCCATCGCGAGGAGATGGAGGCCTGCTCGCCCTACCTCATCCGCCAGATCGAGCTCATCCGGCCCAAAGTCATCGTCACCTTGGGTAGGACGCCGACCGACTCTTTCGCGCCCGGGCGCGAGGGCATGACCGCCCGGCGGGGCCGTTTCGGCGACTACCGCGGCATCCCGGTCATGCCGACGTTCCACCCGTCCTACCTTGTCAGGAACGAGGGCAACCGCGAGCTCAAACGCATGGTCTGGGAGGACATGCAGAAGGTCATGGCCCGGCTCGGCCGAAAATGACCCTCTTCGCCCGGGTCGTCTTCCCCCTGCCTCTCGACCAGGTCTTCACCTACGCCGTCCCCGAGGCCTTCCGGGACAAGGCCCGGCCGGGGGTGCGGGTCCTGGCGCCCCTCGGCGCGCGGCGCGAGAAGGGCTTCATCGTCGGGCTCGCGTCGGAGCCGCCGGCCCCGGGGATCAAGATCAAGCCGCTCACCGAGGTCCTCGACGACCGGCCCTTCCGGGAGGAGCGTTTTCTCGAGTTCACCCGCGGCCTCGCGGCCGAGTTCCATTCGTCGTGGGGCGAGGTGCTGCAGGCGTCGCTGCCGCCGTCGCTCACGCTGAGGACGAAGACGACCGTGCGGCTGACCGCGCTCGGGCGGGGGAAGCTCGAGGAGGCGAAAGGCCTGGGTCCGCGGGAGAAGGCCGTGGCCGCTCTTCTGGCCGAGGCGCCCAAGGGCAAGGGCCGAAGCCCGATCTTCCTCCAAAGGAGGACGGGCGGGAAGGACATCTCGGGCCTCCTCGGCCGGATGGCGAAGAAGGGGCTCGTCGAGGCGGGCGAAGCGCCGGTTTCCGTCGCGCGCCCGGCCGCCGGGGCCGGGACCGGCTCCGCCGTCCAGCTCGGGCTGGTCTTTCCCGAGAGCGGCGCCGAACCGGGCCCGCTCCGGCCGGTCGAGTCGGCCGTCGCCGCAGGCCGGGGCGGGGCGTTCTATCTTTTCGCTCCGGAGGATAAGAGACGGGCCGCCCTGCGGTCCCTCGTCCGGCAGGCCGTCGGAGCGGGCGGACGCGTCCTCTATCTATTCCCGGAGGTGGCGCGGTCGGCGGACCTGGCCGCGGATTTCCGGGCGTCCTGCGGGCGGGCGGCCGTCGTCTTCCACGGCCGGATGACCGAGAAGCAGCGGGAGGAGGCCTGGCGCGTCCTGCGGAGCGGGCGGGCGACGCTCGCGGCCGGGACGCGGTCGGCGCTTTTCGCCGAGACCGGTCCGCTGCGCCTCGTCGTCGTCGACGGGGAGCAGGACGAGTCCTACGTCCAGGCCGAGAGCCCGAGCTTCGACGCCCGGCGCGGCGCCGTGCTCCGGGCCCGCGCCGACGGGGCCGTCGCCGTCCTCGCCTCGTCCCGCCCGACGGTCGAAGCGTTCGCCGAGGCCGGACGCGCCGGGACCTTGATCGACCTCGGCGACGGGCCGGCCCGGCGCGACGTCACGATCGTGGAACACGCCCGGGACGTCCCCCTCATCTCGGCCGAGCTCGAACGCCGGCTGCGGACGAGCCTGGACCGGGGCGAAAAGGCCGTCCTCTTCCTCAACCGCCGGGGCTACGCGGCCCAGGTCGTCTGCGAAGCGTGCGGCCGGGTGCCCCGCTGCCCTCGCTGCGATATCGCCCTCGTCTTCCACAAGGCCGATGGCCGGCTCGTCTGCCATTATTGCAATTATTCCGTGGACGTCCGGAAAGGCTGCGGCGCCTGCGGCGGCGCGATCGCCGTGCGGCGCGGGGCCGGGACCCAGGCCGTCGAGGAGGAGCTCGGCCGGCTCTTCCCCGGGGTCCGGACGGTGCGCTTCGACGCCGACACGGCCGGCGATCCCGCGGCGAGGGTGACGCTGCTGGCCGAGCTCCGCCGCGGCCGGGCCCCGCTCGTCGTCGCGACGAGGCTCCTCGTCCATCAGCCGGGCGCGCCGAAGGCCGGCTTCGTGGCCGTCCTGCGCCCCGAGGCGATCCTCGGCTTCTCCGACTTCCGGGCCGGCCAGAAGACGTTCGAGGCCGTCTCGGCCATGCTCGATCTCCGGCGCGAGGGGGCCGGCGCCGAGGCGGTCATCCAGACAGCGGCCCCGGTCCATTTCTCCATCGCCGCGGCCGCCGCGGGCGATTACCGGGCCTTCTACGCCCAGGAGATCGCCTTCCGCCGGGTCATGGGCTATCCGCCCTTCGCCTCGCTGGCGGAGGTCCTCCTCCAGGGCCGCGACGTCCGCGCGCTGGCGGCCCGCTCGCGTGAGCTCCGGGCGGCCTTCAGGAAACAGCCCCCCGGCCTCGAGGTCCTCGGCCCCGCCTTCGCCCCGGTGGCCCGGGTCAAGGAGCTCTCGCGGGTGCAGTTCATCCTCAAATCGGCCGACCGGTCCGCGATCGACCGCGCCCTCGACGAGGCCCTGCCCCGGGCCCGCCTCAGGCGCTCGATCACTTTCTCGTATTCCCCTTTTAGATAGGGTCAAACTCTGAGCCGGCGCTCCGGAAGGGGTCAAACCTACCTTTTACACCTTCTGGGGCAAGGCAGGTGTAAAAGGTAGGTTTGACCC
>CAYOYQ010000099.1:0-10581 GCA_964408215.1 uncultured Eubacteriales bacterium | reverse complement strand
CGCAAGAGGACTTCGATCTTCTGGAACAAGATGGGGAAGCGCGTCGGCTCGCCGCTGGTCACGATCTACGACGACCCGACGATCCCCGCCTTCCGCGGCTCCTACGCCATCGACGACGAGGGGACGCCGCCGCGCAAGACCCTGCTCATCGAGAAGGGTGTCGTCCGGGGCCTGCTCCAGGACAAGCTCTCGGCCCGGCTCATGCGGGGCGCCGAGCTCAACGGACACGGGAGGCGCCAGGACTACAGCCACTGGCCCATCCCGCGCATGGCCAACACCTTTATCGCCGCGGGCCGGGACGCGCCCGAGGACATCGTCAGGTCGGTCAATAAGGGTTTCTATGTCGCGAGCCTCTCGGGCGGCCAGGTCGAGGATTCGGGCAAGTTCACCTTCTCGGTCAGCCTCGGCTTCCTCATCGAGGACGGCAAGCTCGGCCGGCCGGTCAAGCAGGCGACGCTCATCGGCACCAATATCGACATCCTGAAGCGGATCGACCGCGTCGGCGGCGACCTCGAGTTCGGCCTCCAGACCGGGACCTGCAGCAAGGACGGCCAGGACGTCCCGGTGACGGACGGCTGTCCGACGCTCAGGATCTCGGCGATGACCGTCGGGGGGACGTCGTGAAAAAAGCGGCCGGGAAAGAGCCGTCACTCCGCGATCTCGGCGAGGCGCTCGTCGCCTACGCCCGCAAGTGCGGCGCCGACGAGGCCGAGGTCTCCGTCGTCGACGGCTACGAGTTCAACGTCGACGTCCGCAAAGGCCGGATCGAGACGCTCATCGAGGCCGGCTCGCGCTCCGCGGGGCTGCGGGTCATCAAGGACAAGCGCACGGCCTACGCCAGCTCGTCCGACCTCGACCTCGGGACGCTCCGGCGGCTCGCCCGCAACGCCGTGCGCCGGGCCGAGCTCGGCAATCCCGACGAGTTCGCCGGCCTGGCGCCCGCGGCCAAGGAGCGCGTCGAGGCGGCGGCCCTGCGGCTCTTTGACCCCGAGATCGCCCGCCTCGACTCGAAAAGGAAGATCGGATTGGCCCTCGAGACCGAGATGGCCGCGCTCCGCGACAGGCGCATTACGAACTCTTATGGCGCGACCTTCGCCACGAACGAGATCCGCTCGGTCCTCGTCCTCTCGAACGGCTTCGTCGGCGAATACGAGCAGACCTACTGCGGCCTCGGGGTCGGCCTCCAGGCCGGCGACACGGACCACCGGGTCGAGGACTCCTGGTCCTCGTCGAAGCGGCATTTCAAGGACCTCGAGCGGCCGGAGGAGATCGCCCGCAAGGCCGTCGAGCGGACCGTCCGGCAGCTCGGGCCGCGGAAGATCCGGACGCAGAACGTCCCGGTCATCTTCGAGCCGACCCAGACGGCCTGGCTGATGGGCTTCCTCTTCGGCTGCGTTACCGGGACGGCGGTCTACCAGAAGGCGACCTTCCTCGCCGGCAAGCTGGGCCAGAGGATCGGGAACGAGCGGATCACGGTCGTCGACGACTCCCTCATCCCGGGCGAGCTCGGCTCGCACCCCTTCGACGCGGACGGACTGCCGGGGCAGCGGACGGTCGTCGTCGAGAGGGGCGTCTTGAAGAGCTACCTCTGCAACTACTACGCGGCCCGCAAGCTGGGGCTCCGGCCGACGGGCAACGCCGACGGGGGCGGCGTCGGGCCCTCGAATTTCTATTTGGAGAAGGGCGATCTCGCGGCCGAGGCCATCATCGCCGGGACGAAGAAAGGCTTCCTGCTCATCCGGACGCTCGGCCACGGCCTGAACTCCGTGACCGGCGACATCTCGCGGGGCGCCTTCGGGCTCTGGATCGAGGACGGCGCCGTGGCCTACCCCGTCTCGGAGGTCACGATCTCGGGCAATCTCGGCCGCGTCCTCGAGGGGATCGAGGCCGTGGGGACCGACCTCGAATTCCTCAGCCCGGTCACCGGCCCGACGGTCAAGGTCGCCGAAATGACCGTCGCCGGCGAATAGCCGGGGACATGTGCCTCGGGTACGTGTCCCCGGATCCCCCCCCGGATCCCCCGCTTTAGAGGCGGAAGTTGCGGCGGACGCGGCTTCCGGCCATGCTGCCCGGGTCCTCCGTGCGCTCGGCCTCGTCGACACTGAAGAAGGCCATATGGACGACCTTGTCGTTGAAAGCCAGCGCCGATCCGACAACGCCGGGCCCGGCGTACCGGAAGGACCACCCGAGGCCGACCGACTCGTATTTCTTCTCCTCGCAGGCGGCCGCCAGCTTCAGGAACATCCGGGCCTCTTCGGCCGTCGGCTTGGCCAGCGCCTTTTCGGCGCCGCCCTTGCCCCGGCCCCTCCTGCGCCGCTCCGTGACGAGCATCGCCTCCATGGCGTAGCTCTTGATGAGCTTGGGGAAGAGCGTCCCGAAGGCCGCCTCCCGAGAGACGAAGTCCAGGCCGGCCGGACGGCCGTCGATGAAGACCAGGATCCCCTTCTGGCCCGCGGCCAGAGTGAACCCCTTCAGGTAACCGTCGAGATCGGCCCCCTTGGCCTCATAGACGTCGCTCATGGCCCCGGTCCTCGTGGGCACGTCCAGGGAACAGGCCAGCTCGTGGACCTTGTCCCAGACCTCGCCCTGATCGGAGCGGAAGCGCCGCTCGGCCCTGAGGCTCGCGCTGACCTTTTGAACGTTGAGCATGCGCATCTCCCGGTGCATGACGTTGCCGGACTCGAGGAACTCCCGCGACTGGTAGCTCCACCGGCCGTGCTCGACGCAGCTCACCGGGACCTTGACCGTCGACTTCGGCGCGACCAGGATGGTCGTGTTGAGGATCCGGTTCTGCTTGGCCCCCCGGAGCTCCTCGCCGTCGATGAGCAGCACGGCCGCGTCGCCCGTGTTCGCGACCGCGAGCTCGGGCACGGACCCGCCCTCGCTGACCTCGGTGACGGCGAAGACGCCCTTCTCGAGCGCCTCCCGCAGGGTGATGTACTCGGGGCCCCCGTTCCCGCTCCTCAGCAGCTCGAAGACGCTCATGTTCTCGAAGCTCTGGCCGGCGCCGAGCTCCAACCCCAGAAGATAGGTTTCGACAGACTTGTCCATTCATGTTTCCTTTCGTTATTGGATTCTTAAAAAAAGCCTTAGCCGCGCGTCATGGCGCTAGGTGTAGCCGGTATCGAAGCGTCCCATCACCGACCTCCCCTCTTCCTTGGCTTTATCCCTATCAAAAGATCTCTCCGATCTCTTTTTCGAGCTCCTCGGCCGTGACGCCCGCGATCTCGGCGGCCCGGGCCGTGTCCATGATCCCGGCGGCGACGGCGTAGTGGATCATGCGCTTGAAGCGCGTCGCCCGCTCGGGCCCGGTGTAGGCCACGGGCTCCTCGACGGCCCAACCCCTGGCCTTGATCGTCTCGCGGAAGGCCCGGAACTGCCGGTCGCTCACGAGCTCCAGCGCGTGGGCCCGGTACATGATGGCCTGGAGCGAGATGCCGTAGGTCCGCTTGACCTCGCCGAGCTCGCCCAAGGTCACCTTGCGCCGCGGCGGCGTGAAGACCTTCTCGAGCGCCGCCCGCGGCAGCAGGAAGGCCGCCCCGAACGCGTGGCATTCGCCCTCGGGGCTGTCCTGGTCCGGGAAGCCGCAGAGCACGTGGCCGAGCTCGTGGGCCGCGGTGAAGCGGATCCGGTCGGCCGGGAAGTCCACGCTCACGGCGATGAACGGGTAGCGCCCGAACCGTCCCGACAGCCCTTCGAAGCCCTCGATGCCCCTGGCCTCGTAGACCTTGATGCCTTTCTCCTCGAGCACGCCGAGCAGGTTGACGATGGGGCCCGGGCCGAGCTCCCAGCGCCGCCGGACCTCGGCCGCCGCCGCTTCGACATCGTCTTTCGTCCTCACGAGGCGGTCGGCCAAAGGATCCTCGAACGGGGCGGGCGCGCCGAGGGCCGACTCGAGCTCGAGGGACCTCTGAAGGTGGTCGGCGATGCGGAACTTGAGGGCCGAGCCGGTCTTGGCCGAGAGCCTCTCGCCCGCCCGGAACTTGATCTCGTTCACGGCGGCGTCTTCGTGCCAGGCCGCGAGGAAACGGGTCCGGCGGTCGGCCAGGCTGAAACCGGCGTCAGCCGAGGCAATGAACGCGTGCAACACGCCTTCGTGCTGGACCGAGGCGGCGGCGTTTTCAAGACAGGCCCGGGCAGGCGACCCGAGGGCGATCCGGCGCTCGAAGGACACGGCCTCTTCATCGGCGAGCCGGGCCGCTCGGTCCGGCGCCTCGGGCTTGTCCCTTTTGAGCAGGCTCAGGAGCCCCCTCCGCCGAAGGGCCGGCTCCGGCAGCCCGGCCGCTCTCTCTTCGAGCATCTGAGGCTCGACGAAGGGCAGCGCCTTTTCGAGGACCGCGTCCTCGACCCGGAGCGGCGAGGCGCCCCACGTGGCGGTCTTGAGGACCTCGACGAGCTCGGCCAGGACCTCGGGCGACGGCATCATCCGGCCTGTCTCGTATTTGCTGATCGCCTGCTTGGTGACCCGCCCGCCGAGCTTCGCGGCCAGCTCTTCCATGCTCAAGCCGGCCATCTTGCGGGCGGCCCGCAGTCGGATGCCGAACGGGGTCCCGGGAATTTTACGGTTGGATTCTGCGGTCATTTCGCTTGCCCCTCGCGGTTGTCATTAAAGCATAATAGTAGTCGAATGTCAACTGATAAATTGAATTTTTTTGACATTTGTCAACATCGCCTATTGCCCAATTATTTTCAATTAGATAGACAGTCCTTGCGCGGCGCTTCCGGGCTCCTCATGTAAAGATCTTTTCTGTACCACTTGTTGGATATTAAGGATTGTGTCTCCCGCCTTTCTATGCTAGATTCTGGGCAAGGGGTGCAATATGGACAAGTCAACTTCGCCGGCCATTACGTCCAGGCCCTCGGGCGACGTCATCGTATTCGACATCAAAGGGGACATGTCGCGGTTGGCGGCGACCGTCCCGTCCCTCTCCGAGCTGGTCAAAGGCCAATTGGTGATCGGGAAGAACCGGATCCTCATCAATCTCGAACAGACCGGCTTTGTCGACAGCTGGGGGGTCGGGGAGCTCCTGGCCACCTATATCTCGATCCGGAATAGGGGTGGCGCACTCAAGCTCTGCGCCATTCCCGACAAGCTCGACATTCTGTTCAAGATCACCCAGATCAACAAGGTCCTCACGATCCTCCCGACGGAAGCCGCGGCGATCGAGGCCTTCGCCCGACCGCCGGAGCCGAAGCCGAAGGGCTGACCCGGACGGGTCGCTCAAAAGAAATCGGGGACACGTACGGGGTACGTGTCCCCCCTCTTCTTAAGAACGGAGGGCCGGGAGCCGGCGGATTGACAGCCCCTCCCCGCGGGGTTATAGTCCGGCCGAGCAAGCCTCTCAGATCATGGAAGGAGGCCCGATGAACTCCCCTCGCCGCCTTACGGCCACTCTTATCGCCGCTCTCGCCCTAGTCGCGCTTCTCGCCCCTCCCCCGCTCGCGGCCCAGCCGTTCGACCAGAAGCTCTTTTCCGAGATGCGCTGGCGCTCGATCGGCCCCTACCGGGCCGGGCGCACGCGGGCCGTGGCCGGCGTCCCCTCGCAGGCCAACGTTTTCTACATGGGCGTCTGCAACGGCGGGGTCTGGAAGACGACCGACTTCGGCCGCACCTGGCGTCCCGTCTTCGACGGCCAGCCGACCGGCTCGATCGGGGCCATCGCCGTCGCGCCCTCGAACCCCGACATCGTCTACGTCGCCACGGGCGAGGGCCTGCAGCGGCCCGACCTCTCCGTGGGCGACGGCGTCTACAAGTCGACCGACGCCGGGCGCACCTGGACCCACCTCGGCCTCCGCGACGGCCAGCAGATCCCCCAGATCGCCGTCGATCCCCGAGATCCCGACCGCGTCTTCGCCGCCGTCCTCGGCCATCCCTACGGCCCTAACGACGAGCGCGGCATCTACCGCTCTCTCGACGGCGGCCGGACCTTCGAGCGCGTCCTCTTCGTCGACGAGAACACCGGCGGCTCCGAGGTCGTCCTCGATCCCAAGGACCCGGCCGTCGTCTACGCCGGCCTCTGGGAATCGCGCCAGGGCCCCTGGGAGAACGCCGCCTGGAACGGCGCGAACGGCGGCCTCTACAAATCGACCGACGGCGGCGGGACCTGGTCCGAGCTCCATCTCTTCGCCCCCGGCTCCCCGAATTCGCCCGACAAGCCCGAGCCCATCGTCCAGGTCAACCTGGGCCTCGCCCCCTCGAATCCCCGACGCATCTACGCCGCGGTCGCGCTCGCCCGCGGCACGGCCCTCTACCGCTCCGACGACGCCGGGGCCACGTGGACGCGCCTCGCCGACACCCGGCCCGCCTCGCGCATCGGCGGCGGCGACCTGCCCCGCCTGGCCGTCCACCCCGCCGACCCGGACACGGTCTTCGTCACCTCGACCGTCTCCTGGAAATCGACCGACGGCGGCCGCACCTTCCGGGCCTTCAAGGGCGCTCCGGGCGGTGACGACTACCAGAACCTGTGGATCAACCCGGCGAACCCCGATATCATCCTCTACGCCAGCGACCAGGGCGCCGTCGTCACCGTCAACGGCGGCGAAAGCTGGAGCTCGTGGTACAACCAGCCGACCGCCCAGCTCTACCACGTCGCGGCCGACAACGCCTTCCCCTACCGCGTTTACAGCGGCCAGCAGGAGAGCGGCTCGGCCGGCGTCGCCAGCCGCGGCAATAACGGCCGGATCACCTTCCGCGACTGGCAGCCCGTCGGCGTCGACGAGTACGGCTACGCCGCCCCCGACCCACTCGATCCCGACATCGTCTACGGCGGCCGCGGCGTCACGCGGTGGGACCGGCGCACCGGCCAGGTCCAGACGGTCGGCCCCCGCGTCGCCCGCTCGGCCGACTGGCGCACGGTCCGCACCCAGCCCGTCCTTTTCTCGCCGGTCGACCCCCGCACCCTCTTCTTCGCCGCCAACACGCTCTGGAAGACGCGCGACGGCGGCGCTTCCTGGACGCAGATCTCGCCCGACCTCGCCCGCAAGACCTGGGAGGTGCCGGCGAGCGTCGGCAAGTACAGGTCCGAACCGTCGGCCCAGCCCGCCCCGCGCGGCGTCATCTACGCCGTCGCCCCCTCCTACATCGACGTCAACGTCATCTGGGCCGGCACGGACGACGGCCTCATCCACGTCACGACCGACGGCGGCCGGACCTGGGCCGACGTCACGCCGCCCGCCCTCACGCCCTGGGCCAAGGTCTCGGTCATGGACGCCGGCCGCTTCGACGCCAAGACCGCCTACGCCGCGGTCAACACCCTCCGCCTCGACGACATGCGCCCCCACATCTATCGCACCCACGACCTCGGCAAGACCTGGACGGAGATGACCAGCGGCCTCGCCGGCGGCGCGCCGACGAACGCCGTCCGCGAGGACCCCGTGCGCCGGGGCCTCCTCTTCGCGGCCACCGAGCGCGAGGTCTTCGTCTCCTTCGACGACGGCGACCACTGGCAGTCGCTCCGCTTGAACATGGCCCCGTCGTCCGTCCGAGACATCATCGTCAAGGACGACGACCTCGTCGCGGCGACCCACGGCCGGGGCTTCTGGGTCCTCGACGACATCTCGCCCCTGCGCCAGCTCGACACGGCCGCCGCCTCGGCCGAGGCGACCCTGTTCAAGCCCCGGACCGCGACCCGCGTCCGCTTCAACATGAACACCGACACGCCCCTCCCGCCCGACGAGCCCGGCGGCGAAAACCCGCCCGACGGCGCGGTCATCGACTACGCACTCAGGGCCGACTCCGCCACGCCGGTCACGCTGGAGATCGTGGACGGCCGGGGCCGGACGGTCCGGCGCTATTCGAGCGACGACAAGGGCGAATTGCCGACGCCCGAGACGGCGCCCGTGCCGCTCTACTGGTACCGCAAGCCCCTGAAGCTCCAGACGACCGCCGGCATGCACCGCTTTCTCTGGGACCTGCGCTTCCAGCCGGTCGAAGGCGGCGGCGGCCGCGGCGGGCGGGGCGGCCTGCCCATCTCGGCGACGCCCTACAACACCGTTCCCGTGCCGAACTCGATCTGGGCCCCGCCGGGCCTCTATACCGTCAAGCTGACGGTCGCCGGCCAGACCCTCAAGCAGCCGATAACCGTGCGGCTCGACCCGCGGGTCAAGGCGCCGGCGGAAGGGCTGCGCCGCCAGGCCGAGATGTCGGTGGCCCTATACGACGGCATCCTCACCGCCCAGGCCGAGCTCCAGAAGCTCCGGGCCCTTCGAGGCCAGGTCAAGCGAGCTCAGGACGCCGCGACCAAGGCCCAGGCCCCGGCCGCGGCCATCGAGGCCCTTGCGGCTTTCGACAGGAAGGCGGCCGACCTCGAGGGCGGAGCAGGTACTGCGGGAGGGCCCGGCGGACCGGGAGGCGGCGGGTTCGGCGGACCGATGGGCCAGAGCGGCGCGGCAGGCGCGGCGGCGCGGGACACCCTCTCGTCGATCGGGAGCTCCCTCAACACGCTCATGAGCACTCTCCAAGCCGCCGAAGCCGCCCCGACGACGCAGCTCGCCGCCGCGGTGGCCGAACGGCAAAAGGCTTTGGAAACGCTCCTCGGGAAGGGGGCGGCGCTCCGCGCCCGCGACCTCGTCGCCCTCAACGCCGCCCTCAAGGCCGCCGGGCTCGCTGAGATCGCCCCGGAAAAATAGGGGAATTGACCCCCGCCCTCCTCCTGTGGTATGAGGAGGCCAGGGGGTTGTTCCGTGTCCCTGATCGGGAAGACGATCGGTCACATCCGCATCGAGGGGCTCATCGGCCGGGGCGGGATGGGCGAGGTCTACCGCGGCTTCGACGACACCCTCCAGCGCAAGGTCGCCGTCAAGTCCATCGCCCCGTCCGTCCAGCTGACGCCCGAGATGAAGTCCCGCTTCCTCCGCGAGGCCCGGGCCCTGTCCCGGCTCGAGCACCCGCACATCTGCCGGATCCACGATTTCATCGAGAGCGAAGGCGCGGCCTTCCTCGTCCTGGAGTTCATCGAGGGCCGGACGCTCGCCCAGGCCCTCCCCGAGGGCCTGGACAAGGCGGCCAAGCTGCGGATCGCCCTCGATATCGCCGGCGTCCTCCAGGTCGCCCACGGCAAGGGCATCGTCCACCGCGACCTCAAGCCGTCAAACATCAAGCTGACGCCCGAGGGGACGGTCAAGGTCCTCGATTTCGGATTGGCCCGCATCCTCGGCGGGCCCGGCGCCGAAGCCCGCGCCGACGACGACTTGGAGGCCCTCAGCGAAAGCCGCGCCGAGGACGAGGGCTGGGCCCCCCTGCCGTCCGAGATGGCCGCCGGCCAGACGATCACCATCGACACCCCGACACGCTCCTCCTCTGGCCTCTCCGATTTCCTCTCCGACTCGCTGCCGACCGAGCAGGGGGCGATCATAGGCACGCCCCAATACATGAGCCCCGAACAGGCCCGCGGCGACCGGGCCACCGCCGCGAGCGACATGTACTCCTTCGGGCTCATCCTCCAGGAGATCTTCACCGGGCGCTCCGCCCACCAGGAGACCGCCGACCGGGCCAAGCTCTTCGAATGGGCCCGGAAAGGGCAGACCGTGCCGGTGACCGGCCTCGCCTCCGACCTGACGGCCCTGATCAACCGCCTCAAGTCCGTGAGCCCGGCCGCCCGTCCGACGGCCGTCGAGGCCGTCGAGCGCCTCGTCCGCATCCGCGAGAAGCCGAAGAGGCGCCTGCGCCGGGCCATTGTCGGCGGCGTCGCCCTCGCGTTCCTATTGGCCGGCGTCAAGTACACCGTCGATCTCGGACGCCAGCGCCGCCAGGCCCTCCAGGCCCGCGACGAGGCCACCAACGTCGTCACGTTCCTGGTCAACCTGTTTTCGGTCTCCGACCCCGGCGAAGCCCGCGGCAACACGATCACGGCCCGCGAGGTCCTGGACAAGGGCGCCAAGGAGATCGACCGGGGCCTCGAGAAGCAGCCGCTGACGAAGGCCAGGATGATGGACACGATCGGGACCGTCTTCGCCAAGCTGGGGCTCTACCCCCAGGCCGAGCCCTTGATCGCGGGGGCCCTCGAGATCCGGGAGAAGGCGCTTAAGCCAGCCGACCTCCAGGTCGCGGAAAGCGTCCTCAGCCTGGCCGCCCTCCGCCAGAAGCAGGGCAAGTTCCAGGAGTCCAAGGCGCTCTTCGAACGCGGCCTGGCCATCCGCCGCGAAGCCCTCCCTCCCGGCGATCCGCTCCTCGCCGAGGCCATGCTCGGCCTCGGCGAGATCCATTTCGAGCTGACCGAGCTCGCCGACGCCGAGGCGCTCTACAAGAGCTCGCTCGAGATCCGCGAAAAGGCGCTCGGCCCGGACCATCCCGACGTCGCCCGGAGCCTCCTCGATCTCGGCTGGCTCTACTACAACGACAGCCAGTTCGAAAAGGCCGAAGCGATCTACAAGCGGTCGCTCGCGATCCTCGAAAGGTCCCTGGGCCCCGACCATCCGGACGTCGCGGACAACCTCAGCAGCCTCGGCGCCCTCTGCTTGTGGCTGCGGCGCTACGAAGAGTCCGGCGGCTACTATCAAAGGGCACGGGACATCAAGGAAAAGGTCTACGGCCCCGACCACCCGCGGGTCGCCGACGCCTACGACAGCCTCGGGCTCCTCCAT
>CAYOYQ010000098.1:0-10625 GCA_964408215.1 uncultured Eubacteriales bacterium | reverse complement strand
GCCACGCCCTGGTCGACCTCATCAATCAGTGCGACGACCAGCCTTCAACCGCGTCCGCTTCGACCGGGACCTCGACGCCCTCTTCGCCACCAAGACCTACTGGGTGACCGAGACGCCCGGCACTCAGCACCAGGAGAACAAGGAGTGGGACCGCTGGGCCTTCTTCACCGTGAACCGGCCCGTCGCGGCCTACGAGACCGTGCGCGAGAGGTTCATCGGGCCGTTCCGGAACGAGTCGGCGCCTCTCGCCCTCGTGGCGGGCCTCGGCTCGAAGGACATGGACTGCGGCAACGCGGTCGCCGCCCTCGAGGTCGCGGTCGAGCTCGAAGCGGGGGAGTCGACGGACGTCGTTTTTTCGCTCGGGGTCATCGCCAAGACGGCGTTCGAGCGGACGAAGCGGGCGGTCGTCGGGAAGTTCCGAACGGTCGAAGAGATCGACGCGGCCCTCGGCCGGGTCCGGGCCGAGTGGGACCGCTTCCTCGGCCACACCCGGGCCGCGACGCCCGACCCCGAGGCCGACGTCTTCCTGAACTTTTGGATCCCGTATCAAGCCAAGGTCGCCTTCGACGTCGGCCGCGTGGCCAGCTTCTATTACTGGGGCATCGGCCGGGGCTTCGGCTTCCGCGACACGGCCCAGGACACGATCGCCATCGTCATCGCGGACCCGGAGAAGGCCCGGGCGCGCGTAGGGCTCCTGGCCCGGCAGATGCGCCGCGACGGCAAGGTCTATCACCATTTCTACGGCGACGGGCAGGGGGAGTTCACCGGGCACTGCGACGACCCGCTCTGGTTCATCCTGGCCGTCACCGAATACATCAAGGAGACCGGGGACCTGGCCGTGCTCGAAGCGACCGAGCCGTTCCTCGACGGGGGAGACGGGACCGTCCTCGAGCACCTGCTGGCCGTGGCCCGCTTCGCCGGGGCGGACGCGGGCCCGCACGGCCTGCCGAAGTTCGGCCGCGGCGACTGGAACGACACGCTGGACTACATCGGCGGGAAGGACGGCGGCGAGAGCGTCTGGGGCGCCATGTTCTATGCGGCCATGCTCCACCGGCTCCTCGAGCTGCTCGAGCATGTGAACGCGGCCGGGCGCGTTCCCGGGATCCGCGCGCTGAGAGACCGGCTGGTCGAGGCGATCGAGACCCACGCCTGGGACGGCGAGTGGTACATCCGCGCGTTCGGAGAAAGGGACCGGAAGATCGGCACGAAGGCGAACCGCTACGGCCGGATCTTCATCAACACCCAGAGCTGGGCGGTCATCGCCGGCCTGCCGGACCGGGCCAGGCTTGTCCGGGCGATGGCCAGCCTGGGCGATCGGCTGGGCACGCCTTACGGGACGAAGATCTGCGCTCCGGCCTTCCGCGAGATCGATCCGACGATCGGCCTCATCACCCGGTGCGTCTGGGGCAAGAAAGAGAACGGCGCCGTCTTCTGCCATCCGGCGGCGTGGGCGATCCAGGCCTGGTGCCTGCTCGGGATGGGGAACACGGCGTTCGAGGAGTTCAGGAAGCTGCTGCCCGGCCGCATCGACCAGGTGACGTTCGCGGCCGAGCCTTACGTCTATTCCCAGTACATCACGAGCGACGAGCACGAGACGGCCGGCCGGGCCAGCCATTCCTGGCAGACGGGCACGGCCGCCTGGATGTACCGCGTCGCCTACGATCACATCCTCGGCCTACGCCCGGACTACGGCGGGCTCCTCGTCGATCCGGTCGTCCCCGCGAGTTGGAGCGGATTCAAGGCCGAACGCGTGTTCCGGGGCGCCCGCTATCTCGTCGAGGTCGCCAATCCGGACGGGGTCGAAACGGGGGTCCGGTCGATCCGGGTCGACGGCCGGCCCGTCGAGGGCGATCTCATCGCGCCGCGGCCGGCCGGCTCGGTCTGCCGGGTCGAGGTGACGATGGGCGAGGGACGATGAGCCTGAGAGGGGGTTCCGCCATGCGACGCCACGCCGCGAGTCCGATCCTGACCCGGGCCGACATCCCCGACCTCCCGCCGCGGCTCACGGACGCGACGTCCGTCTTCAATCCCGGCGCGGTCAAGGCGGGCGGCCGATATTGCCTGATGCTCCGCGTCCAGGCCCGGTCGCGGGAGACGTTCACGATGGTGGCCGAGAGCGCCGACGGCGTCCGCTTCGACGTCCGGCCGGAGATCGTGGCCTTCCGGGGGATCGAGAGGATGAAGGAGCGGGTCTACCACGTCTACGACCCCCGCGTCACCCGGCTCGAAGGGGCCTTTTACGTCATGTTCGCGATGGACATGGACGCCGGCTGCGGCCTGGGGCTGGCCCGGACGGAGGACCTCCGGTCGTTCGACTTCCTCGGCCTCGTCTCGACCGACGACGTCCGCAACGGGGTCCTGTTCCCGGAGAAGGTCAACGGCGTCTACTTGCGGCTCGAGCGGCCGAACAAGGCCCGCCACGCCGGCGGGCCGGCGACGGGGACGGAGATCTGGCTGGCCGAGTCGGACGACCTCGTCCGTTGGCGGCCGCGCGCGCCGGTCATGGCCGGCCGGTTCCACTATTGGGACGAGTTCATCGGCTCGGGGCCTCCGCCGGTCAAGACCCGGCGCGGCTGGCTCCACGTCTATCACGGCGTCGCGACCCACTTCGGCAGCGCCAACATCTACCAGGCCGGGGCGTCGCTCCTCGATCTCGATGACCCGGCCAGGCTCCTGGGCCGGTCGCGCGGCAACATCCTCGAGCCCCGGGAGATCTACGAGCTCGCCGGCCAGGTGCCGAACGTCGTCTTTCCTTCCGGGATGATCGTCGAGGAGACGGACGCCGAAGGCTTCGCCCTCGAGTCGAGCCCGGTCAAGATCTATTACGGGGCGGCCGACACCGTGGTCGGGCTGGCCGTCACGACGGTAGGCGAGCTCCTGGAGGCCGCCTCCGAGCTGCCGCTATAGAAGAGGGGGTCAAACATACTTTTTACACTTCTCGCATTGAGCGGGGTTCTTTTACGCCTGTTCGAGAGAAGCGTAAAAGGTAGGTTTGACCCCGTCTTTCTTATATGGTAAGAAATAGCTTCGACCCAACCCTGCGGAGTGACCTATGAAGAGAACGGAGAGGCATCACCTCAAAGAAGACGAGATGGCCCACGGCCTGACCACGCTGGCCGATTTCCTGAAGAGATACCGGCGCGAAGCCCTAATCGTCGCCGGGGCCCTGGTCTTCGCGGTCCTCGTCTTCGGCGCCCTGCTCCTCGTCCGGGCCCATGCCCGGAGCGTCCAGAGCCGGGCCATCGGCGAGGTCAGCGACCTGGCCGCCGCGGCCGTCGACAAGCCCGAGAAGCTGGCCGACCTCGAGAAGCTGGCCGGCCAGGCCCGGACCGCCCGCCTGGCCAACCTCGAGCTGGCCGGCTACTGGGCCGAGCGCGGCGATTGGGCCAAGGCCTCGTCCTTCGCCGTGAAGATCCCCGATGGACGCAAGGACCTCCTCCATTTCCAGGCCGAGGACCTCAAAGCGCAGATCGCCCTCGGCCAGAAGGACTACGACACGGCCATCGCCATCTACAAGAAGGCCATCGACGAGAAGCCCGAGGCCTACCCCGTCGATGCCCTCATGTACCACCTCGCCGAGAGCCACGAGCTCAAGGGCGAGACCCAGACGGCCCTCGATCTCTACAAGAAGCTCCAGGAGGAGCACCAGCAGTCCTATTACGGCTACGAGGCCTCCCTCAAGGCCGCCCGGCTGGGCCAACAGAAATAATGTGCTATAATATCCCTTAAAATTCGCCAGGAGGAACCCCATGGCTTTCATCATCACCGAAGAATGCATCAACTGCGGCGCCTGCGAGCCCGAGTGCCCCAACCAGGCCATTTCGGCCGGCGAAGAGCGCTACGTCATCGACCCGGACAAGTGCACGGAGTGCGTCGGCCACTTCGACTCGTCCCAGTGCGCTTCGGTCTGCCCGGTCGACGCCTGTGTCCAGGACCCCGACCGCAAGGAGACCCGGGACCAGCTGATGGCCAGGTTCCACAAGCTGAGCGGCAAGTAAGCCCGTCCGATCGACCGAACCCGAGGAGGAGTGAACGCGGTTCACTCCTCTTTTTTTTCTGGAAGCCATGAACGACGCGCGGCCGGCTGAGAGGACCTGGGTCCACGGGCTCCTTTTCGGCCTGACCGTTCTGACGGCCGCCTTCGCCTATCTTTACGATCTCGCGCCGGCAGGGTCGTTCCGGGCGATCTTCGACCCGAAGCATTTCGGCCTGGCGGCCCTCTACGCGGCCTCCGTCATGATCATCCTGGTCGGTCACGAGACGGGGCATTATCTCACCTGCCGCCGCTACGGCCTCCGGGCCACGCTGCCGTTCTTCCTGCCGGGGCCGCCGTTCCTCGGGACGTTCGGAGCGTTCATCCGCATCAAATCGTTCATCCCCCTCCGGCGGCAGGTCTTCGACGTCGGCGCCAACGGCCCCCTCGCCGGCTTCCTGCTCAGCGTGCCCGCTCTGGCCGTCGGCCTGGCCCATTCCCAAGCGGTCCCCCTTGTGGATGGAGCCGGATATGCGTTCGGAGACCCGCTTCTCCTCAAACTCCTGACGCCCGTCTTCTTCGGCCGCGTCCCCGAGGGCTCGGCCCTCCTCCTGCATCCGGTCGCCTTCGCCGGCTGGGTCGGGCTCCTCGTCACGGCCCTCAACCTCGTCCCCTTCAGCCAGCTCGACGGCGGCCATATCGCCTACGCCCTGCTCGGGCGCAAGGCCCGACTCGTGTCGTACGCCATGGTCGGCTTCTTCGCCGTCATGGGCGTTTTCTTCCACGTGACCTGGCTCATCTTCGCCGGCCTCATTCTCTTTTTCGAATTCAAGTCGAAGCTGCGCCTGAACCACCCCCGGGTCCTCGACGAAGGCGCTCCCCTCGGCCGGAAAAGGTGGCTTCTCAGCGCCGCCATCGTCCTCATCTTTGTCCTGTCCTTCGTCCCCGACCCGGTCAAGGGCGCCAGCCTGATCGATTTCTTGGGCGGCCGGTGGGGCCGGCTGTGAGCGGCTCCGACCTCCCCGAAAGCCCCGGCATTTTTGCACATTTTTTGTGGAAATGCTGTGGAAATCGTCCAAGCTCGCGTCTCCAATTTCCGTCCCTGCTTGAACATACGTCGGATTGCACAAATTTTCGTCAGCCCCGCATGTCGAGCGTTTTCAGCGAGTTAATAACTCGTTGAAAAGGCAGACGTTGTAGCGTTAAGATAAGGGAGGTCCGAAGGAGAGCCGCATGACCGACCCGTTCCGCGAAGCCGAGGCCACGTTCGGCCGCCTTCGCGAGAAATTCCTGGACAAGAAGATCTCCCAACAGGAATTCTCCGACTCCCTCAAGCAGCTTCGCATCAAGGATGATGACGGCCGCTTCTGGGCCATCGGATCGCAGAGCGGCCGGTGGTACGTCCATGAGCACGGCCAGTGGCTCGAGGCCAAGCCGCCCTCCCAGATGGAGCGCAAGGCCATCTGCATCTCCTGCGGCTTCGAGAACGACCTCGAGGCCGAGTTCTGCGCCCGCTGCGGCAGCCGTCCCGACGCCGGAACGCCCGAGGCGACGGCCGCGCCGACCGGCGCCGATGGGCTTGCGGATCCCGCGGCGGCCGGGCCCGCCTCGGCCGCGGCCGAGATCGTCGTCCGCTCGGTCGGCATCAAATCGTTCTTCTGGTTCTTCGGGGTCCTGGGGCTTTTCACCGGCCTGCTGCTCGGTCTCCTCGCCGGGGGGACGGGCCTCTTCGCCGGGTTCGTCGCCCGGCTGCCGGGCTTCTTCGTCGAGCACAACGGTGATCTCTTCGGCGCGATCTCGCTGTCCTTCTTCGGCGGGGTCTTCGGCTTCGCCGCCGGCGGCGCGGCCGGGGCCCTCCTGGCCGCGGTCTCGAACGGGATCCTGTCGCTTGTCGGCGGGCTCAGGTTCCGGCGGACTTGAGCTTGGCCAGGCCCCAGGCGATCTGCCCGAGCGACAGCGATTCGTCGTTGGGGGAATAGGCCAAAGGCCGCCAGACCCGGAAACCCTTCGCTTCGAGAAGCCTCTCCGTCCGTTCGAGCAGGCGGCGGTTGAGGAACACGCCGCCCGCGAGGGAGACCTCCGTCGCGCCTCGCTCGCGCCGGGCCCTCTCGGCGACGCGGACGATCGTCCGGGCCAGGGAATCGTGGAACCTGGCCGAGACGACCCCGACGGGGGTCCCTGTCGCGAGGTCTTTGACCACGGCGCGGATGAGAGGCGCGAACGAGATCTCCGCGGGCCGGCCCGGCGCCGGGTCCGCCAGGACGACCGGATAGAGGCCGCGGAAGCGCCGGTCCGCGAGAGCCTCGAAGCGCATGGCCGCCTCGGCCTCGAACTCGAGGCGTTCCGGCGCGGCCCCCGCGAGGAACGAAACGGCGTCGAAGAGACGGCCGCAGCTCGAGGTGAGCGGCGAGCGGAGGCCGCCGCGGACCATGGCCCGGACGGCGGCCAAGCGGCGCGGGCCGACCGCGGCCAGGGCCGGCGGCGCCGGCGCCCGCGCCTCGCCGAAGGCCCGGTCGAGAAAGGCCACGGCCATCCGCCACGGCTCGCGCGCGGCGAGGTCGCCTCCCGGGAGCGGGACGGGCTCGAACCGGGCGAACCGCTCGTAGCCGCCGTAATCCGCCAGCAGGAACTCGCCGCCCCAGGCCGTCCCGTCGTCGCCGTAGCCGTAGCCGTCGAGGGCGACGCCGAGGACGCGCCGCTCCGGTCCGAGCCCGTGCTCGAGGAGCGGGGCGAGGACGTGGGCGAAGTGGTGCTGGACGCGGTGATGGGGCAGGCCCATCCCGGCCGCGAAGCGCGTCGTCCGGAAGTCCGGGTGGAGATCGGTGACGACGGCGGCCGGCCTGGCGTCGAAGAGACGGAGGAGGTGGGCCAACGTCTCCTTGAAATAGCCGAAGTTGCGGTAATCGTCGAGGTCGCCGAGGAACTGGCTGGTGACGACGTAGCCGTTCTTGTAGAGGGAGATCGTGTCCTTGAGCTCGCCGCCGAGGGCGACGAGGTCCCGGCCGGCCCGGAGCGCCTCGGGAACGGCCTGCGGATAGGGCACGTAGCCACGGGCCCGGCGGACGAAGAGAGGCCGGCCCGAGGCGACCTTGACCACCGAATCGTCGGCCCGTGTCGCGATGGGCCGGTCGTGGGTGAGGATCGCGTCGCAGAGCCCGCGCACGCCGTCGCCCTCCCGCTCGTCCTTGGCGATCGGGGCGTCCTTGGCGTTGGAGCTCGTGGCGACGACGAGCCCGAGCCCTTCGAGGAGCAGGCGATGGAGGGGGGTGTAGGGCAGCATGACGCCGATCTCGTCGAGGTTCGGCGCGATGAGAGGGATGTCCGCGGTCTTGCGGAGGAGCACGATGGGCCGGCGCGGCGAGAGCAGGAGCCGGCGCTCGGCCGGCGACGGCGCGGCGAACGGCCGGACACACTCGAGGTCGCGGGCCATGAGCGCCAGCGGCTTGGTCCGGCGGTCTTTGAGGCGGCGCAGGCGGCGAACCGCCCGGAGGTTCGAGGGATCGCAGACGAGGTGGAAGCCGCCGAGCCCCTTGACGGCCAGGATCTTCCCGGCCCGGATGAGCGCGGCCGCCTCGTCGACGCCGCCGCGGAGGCGGCGGCCGGTCCGGGCGTCGCGGAGGGTGAGGCGCGGCCCGCAGACCGGGCAGGCGATGGGCTGGGCGTGGTGGCGGCGGTCGAGCGGGTCCTCGTACTCGCGGCGGCACGCGGGGCACAGACTGAAGCCGGCCATGGTCGTGCGCGGCCGGTCGTAGGGCAGGCCGCGGACGATCGTGTAGCGCGGGCCGCAGTTGGTGCAGTTGGTGAAGGCGTAGCGGTAGCGGCGCTCGCCCGGGGTCTCGATCTCACGGACGCAGTCGTCGCAGGTGGCGATATCGGGGGAGATGAAAACGAACCCCGCGGTGTCGCGGGTCTTGCGGATGGCGAAGCCGGCGCGGCCCGTGACCGGCGCGGGCCGGACGTCGAGCTTCTCGACGACGGCGAGCGGCGGCAGGGCGGCCCGCAGCGCGGCCGGGAAATCGCGGACGACGCGGGCCGGCCCTTCGACGTGGATCTCGACGCCCGAGCCGGCGTTGGCGACCCAGCCGTCGAGCCCGAGGCGGCGGGCCAAGCGGTAGACGCAGGGGCGGAAGCCGACGCCCTGGACGACCCCGAAGGCGGCGAGGCGCGCCGCGGCCCGGCGGGGCGGCCTCATCGCGCGGCCTTCGCTTTCGCCCGGGCCCGGGCGGCCTCGCGGCTATAGACGCAGCCGCAGTAGTCCTGGCGGTAGAGGCCGTGGGCCCGGCTGAGGGCGACGCTCTTGTTGAAGCCGTCCTTCTTCTTGAAATCGGCCTCGAGGAAGGCGAGGCCGGAGCGGGCGGCGAACTGCCGGCCGATGCGGTTCAGGACGGCGGCCTTCTTCCAGGGGCTGAGGCTCATGACCGTGGTGAACGCGTCGAAGCCCTCGCGGGCCGCCCGTTCGGCCGTGCGCTTGAGCCGCAGGGCGTAGCAGACGTCGCAGCGGCGTCCCTTCTCGGGCTCGTCCTTGAACTTGAGGGTCAGGCGCGTCCAAGCCTCGGGATCGTAATCGTCCTCGAGGAGCGGGACGCCGGCGGCCGCGGCGGCCTTGCGGGCCTCGTCGAGGCGGAGCGCGTATTCCTCGCGGGGCTGGATGTTGGAGTTGGAGAAGAAGCCGGCGACGTCGTAGGCCTCCCGGAGGACGCCGAAGACGTAGAGGGCGTCCGGAGCGCAGCAGACGTGGACGAGGAGGCGGGGCTTGGACACGCTATTTCAGGTGCTCGAGGCGGGTCTCGAGGTCGGCGATCGTCCGGTTGACGCCGTCGATCTGGAAGTAGAGAACGGCCAGGTCCTCAGGACCGACCCGGGCCTCGTCGAGGATGCGGCCGACGTTCTCGAAGAGGGGCTCCATGAGCCGCTTGACGTCGACGATCTTGTCCTGGGTGCGCTGTTTGGCCTTCTGCCATTCCCGGATCTCCTTCTCCCGGGCCTGGAGCCGGTCGCGGAATTCCTGCTCGATCCGGGCGATGGCCTCGTTGAAGACCCGCACCCGGCCCTCGACCTCCTCGAGGCGGCGGTCGAGCCGGTAGCGCTCGTCCTGGAGGAGGGGCGTCTCGGCGTTCAGGCTCTCGAGGCGCCGGGCCAGCCCGGCGGCCTTCTCGCGGGTCCGGTCCAGCCGCGCGGGCCGGTCGGATTCGGCCAGCCGGGGGTTGGCCGCGATCTCGCGGGCGTCCGCCTCGACGGATTTGAGCTGGGCCCCGACCGTCTCGGCCTCGCGCAGGGACGATTCGAGGGCTTCGAGGATCTCCTTCTTGCGGTTGGCCAGCGCCAGCACCTCCTCCTGGTGCGGCCGGCGGGCCTCCTCCTGCTCGGCGACGAGGGCCCGGTAGCGCTTGAGCGCCGCGTCGTGCTCGCGTCCGAGGACCTCGACCCGCGCGTAGACCTCGTGCCAGGTCTTCTGGTGGCGGCCGATCTCCTCTTCGAGGCCGGCGAGCTTGGCGCACTCGCCCTCGATGCAGGTCGCGCGGACGTCCTCGCTCCAGGCCAGCTTGCCGAGCTCCCGCCAGAGCGCGGCCTTTCTCCCTTTCTCCTTTTTCAGCTTGACCTGGAGGCGGAGGCGGAGCATGTGGCGGCGGGCGCCGGACAGGAAGGAGCTGACGCGACGCCGGAGGTCCTTGTCGCGGAGGAAGATGAAGGCGACGAGGAGCAGGATGACGCAGAGAAGGACCCAGAGCAGCCAGTAGGGGAGGCCTTCCGCGGCGCCCGCGGGCGCCTGGGCCGGGAGGGTCGGGTTCACGCTCCTATTATAGGCGAGAGGGAGGAAAACCGGAACTGCTAGCGGGACTCGCGGAAGAGGCGGAGGAGCGTCGCCTTGTCCATGAGGCCCGACTGGCTGTGGCGGATGCGTCCGGCGCGGTCGATGACGAACGTGGTCGGAATGGACGTGATCGGCCCGTAGGCGCGCTCGATCTCCGGCGTCGCCAGGGCGATCGGGTAGTTGATGCCCGTCTTCTTCGTCCATTCGAGCAGGGACTCGGCGGTCGTCTCGTCGACGGAGACGCCGATGATCTCGAGGCCCAGGTCCCGGAGCTCCCGGTAGGCCTCGACGAAATCGGGGATCTCCCGGCGGCAGGGCGGGCACCAGGTCGCCCAAAAATTGAGGACGAGGACCTTGCCCTTGGAAGCGGCGAGCGAAAGCGTTTTTCCCTGGAGGTCGGTGAGCGTGAAATCCGGAGCCGGGGTCGTGTCCTTCCCGGTCGGGGCGGAGGTGCAGGCGAAGGCGGTCAGGGCGAATGCCACGGCGATCGCCGGAACGGCGGCGTTGAAGGTCTTCATGGGAGCTCCTCGGCAGCAAAACCCGGTAGATGCGTCGTAGATTATGCGGCGCAGCCCTTCATGAGGCGCTCCCAGCGGGCGTCGACCTCGGCCTGGACGGCCGCGATCTGTTCCGCGCTGAGGTGCCGGAACCGCCCTTGGAGGCGCAGGTAGTCGTCGACGGGCTTGCGCTCCTTGAGCTTCAGGTTGATCGTCGTCCTCTCGCCGTCCTCGATCTCGAAGAGGGGGAAGTAGCCGTTCTGGACGGCCAGGCGGGCCAGCTTGACGGTGTCCTCCGGCCGGCTCTTCCAGCCCGTCGGGCAGGGCGCGTAGACGTGGAAGA
>CAYOYQ010000097.1:0-10666 GCA_964408215.1 uncultured Eubacteriales bacterium | reverse complement strand
CAGGATGAGATGAGCCGACATCGAGGTGCCAAACAGTGTCGTCGATGTGAGCTCTGGATCCGACTGAACTTGACAACGCCCCCCCCCGATTATAATGTAAGGAGAAAGGATCACGGTATGTGCCGTTCCTTCGCGTCGGGGGTGGCCGATGAGAGTTAAAAGACCTGAGGTCGTCATTGTTCTTTTGGGACTGGCCTTTTTAGGTGCCGCCGTCAGCGCTCCACCGTCAGGGGCCCGAAGTCGGCAGGCGATCACGAAGCCCCTCGAGCACGAGATCAACGTCGCCCTCAAGCTCATCCATGTCTATGTCACGGACAAGAAGGGCAAGCCCATCCCGGATCTGACCAGGGACGAATTCGAGCTCTTCGACAACGGCACGCCGGTCACGATCACGGAATTCGAAAAACATGGGCTCAGCCAGAAACCTGACGAGCCTATCCCTGGGGAGGCCCCAGGGCCGGCCGCCGAGACTCCCGCCGTGAAGGAGGCCGCACGGAAATTCATTCTCTTCATTGACCTGACCTATAACGATACCTGGGGGATCGCCAAGGCCAAAGATGTGGCGGCTAAATTCGTCGAGACCTGGGCTCAACCGGACGACGAGATCGGCGCCGTCAGCTACTCGCCGTTCGGCGGGCTCAAGGTCCACGAGTTTTTGACCAAAGACCATACCAAGGTCCGGGAGGTCCTGGCCAGGATCGACCAGGGCGGCATAACGGGAAGGGCCGATGAGATAGAAGCCCAGTATTGGCGACTTGTTTCGGCTTTCGGTTCGCAGCCGTCGGATAGCGGGAATGAAAAGGTCCCCCTCTATATTCAAGAGGCCCGGGCCGAACGCGGACAGCTGAAGGAAATGACCCAGAACTTCGTTCGCTCGCTGACGGCCCTGGCCAAGGCCCTAAGATCGATTCCCGGCCAGAAGCACGTCATTCTGTTCTCGCGAGGTGTCCCGAATTCCCTGATCTATGGAAACCAGGTTGGGGCACCGGATTGGAGGATGGAGCAGACCGGAGGCAGGGAGGCTCGCACCCAATTCGACATGGGCGACCCGAGGCTCAAGGGCTTGAACGAGACCATGTTCAAGGAGTTTGCCGCGGCCGGATGCGCGATCTACGCTTTCGATACGCATGTATCGGCCAAGAACGCCGATCTCTATGGAATCGAGAATCGAGGCGGGCAGGCCCCAAGCCTTGGATCTCCGTACGGGAGTTGGACCGGCGTTTTCACGGACAGCAAAGTCGAGGGACGCGATTACCTCCGGCGCTTCTCGGATGTGACGGGGGGCCGGTATTTCTCGAACCCGAACGTCTTCGAAAAGACCCTCGACGAGATCCAGACCCTGACCGGGGCCGTCTACATCCTCGGCTACAGCATCAACGAGCGATGGGACGGCCGCTTCCACGACATCAAGATCAAGGTCAAGCGCAAAGGTTGCGAAGTTCGAGCCCAATCCGGCTACTTCAACCCGAAGCCTTTCAGCGAGTACACCAAGCTCGAAAAGGAGCTCCATCTTTACGATCTGGCCTTAAACGAGCGGGCCTTCTCCCGGATGCCCGTCAACATTCCGCTTATTCCCCTGGCCTACGTCGGCGACGCGGGGCAGCGGCTCGGCCTCATCGCCGGGATCCCGGGTGAAGTGACGGCGAAGCTCTTGGGGAGCCGGGTCGAATACATAATCATCTTCTTTGATGAAAAAGGGGAGGTCGCCACGGTCGTCCGGACGGAGGCCGATCCGACGCCCACGCGGGGACAGGCCGTGATCATCACGGCCGGCGCGGAACTCAAATCCGGCTCATATTCGTGCCGGCTCGTAGCCAGGGACATGGACACCGGATCGAGCGCTGTGGGATCGGCCCTGGCGACGATCGGGACAGCGCGAGTGACGGGGCTCCAACTTTCGACGCCCCTGATCTTTACGGAGGGCGCGGCGACGGCTTATGTCGACGTCGGCCCGCTTGGGAGGAAGGACGCGTTGCCCCTGGCGGAGACATACGCTTATGACCGGTCGCGGGTATCTCCCATATTGGGGGAACTGCCGCCCGAAAAGGCCTCGGTTCAGGCCATGGTCCCCTATTGGGCGCCGGGAACGGCCGAGCCGGACCTAGCTTTTCAGGCTTATGTCGTCGACGCGAAGACGGCGACCCGAACGTCCGTCACTTTCTCCCGGGTCGACCGGATCCGCGGCGGGCCGCAGGGCCTGCTATTGTTTGAGATCCCGATTGCCGAACTGGCGCCGGGCGCGTACTATCTCCATTTCCACGGCGAGGACAGGGCCTCGAGATCGATCGGCCACACCTCCGCGACGCTCGTCATCCCGCAACGCTGACCGGGTCCCATAGCTCCGGCTCTAAGCGGAGGCCATCCGGCTTCCGCGCCATCACTGCCCTCGCACGTTACTTCTTGATTGACGGATCGGCCTTGAGGCCGACCTTCTTGTGGAACTCCCTCCGTCCGGCCTTGTCCCCGTCCATGATCTTGTGGGCGCCGGCTGACACGGTCTCGGCTCTAGCCCAGGAAGACGACGTCTCCCGGCACTACAAGGATCCCTCGGCATACGCCCAGCCGATTGACCGACTCAAGCTCGTTCCTGCGCGGCCGGATGCCGCGACCGCTCTTTCCCAGGCAGAGCGGAACCTGCCCGGTGATGACTTCGTCGGTGTCCCGGGCCGTCCTGTTTGTAACCACGCTGACCACGACGCGGGAGGGCTAGTCGAGGATGTTGTAAGATTCGAGGTCGGCGAGCGGATCGTCGTCAATATCGGGACCGTGAAATCCAAGCCGAAGAAACCCCTAAAAGGGATCAGCACAGATCCCGTAGGTGGGGTCGGCCCAGCCGCAAGATCTGCCAAAATCAACACACCAGAAATAGCAATAGATCAGACCCCCACCCCCCTCCCAGCAATAATCATAGGAGAAATCGCCCCAGCATTGATGCTCGCAAAAAAGATAGGCGGAGTAGCACGGAGTCGGAGATGCTTGAAGTTCCAAGACAACAAAGAAGATCCCCAGAAGAATCAGTGAGACAAGCAAGGCGACTGAAGCTTTATTGGTCATTTTGACCTCCTAGATATGCTTATTGAACGTCCATGCTTTTCTTGAGTTCTTCGCATGGCTAGCATTCAGTGCCATACTTCTTCACATAATCTCGGTAAACGGCTTTATCATAAAAGAACCGAAAATCACCGTTGTGGAAGATAATCGCCCCAAAGCCATCAACAAAACACTTCTTCTCGGCGTTGTTCAATGTCCTAAATGCCTCCCCCGCCATCATCCTTCTTTCCAAGGCTAGGCGATCTTTGACATAGAAATCGATCTTCCTTGACGAAATTCTATGATCTGATATCAAGTTCTCCAGCTCAGGTTCAAACCTAGTACCGATTGCCCTAATGGTGCCATCACTTAGTTTAATTAGCCCAGTCTCAAACAGGGAGATACTCTCCCTTACATCCGAATCGAGACTATTAAAAAAGCTCCGTGTCTCACGGGATAATCCGGATGCCGTGGTAGGCCTATGCAAAAGATATCTGATCGCAACCAGCGAGCCCACGGCAATAACCCAAATGACGATGATGAAATACAGAAATGTAACTTTCTTCACAAAACCACCCCTTCACCTTGCTATAAGGAATAGGGGGTGTGATTTCATTTGTCAAGCATTATTCAGGCTATCCCGATTTCTTGCGAGTATGCCAAGATTATCATCGCTCGGCTCTTCGACGATTTAAGCGGGTAAGCCAGAATATGGGGCATGAATGAAAGAGCCTTGTTTCAACTGGCGACGGTGCTCGGCGTCGTGGCCTGCGAGCGGGGCATCCGGACACGCTTATTCACCGTCGCACTTGGTCGTTCGCCTGAGGGAAGCCTACGCTGGCGGCAGCCTAGAGAAGACGCTGGCCTCGATCCTGAAGGCCGAGCTTCTGATCCTAGACGAATGGGGCTACATGCCAATCGACAAGCACGGCGCGCAGCTCCTGTTCCGGATCATCTCGGACAGCTACGAAAGGAGGAGCCTCGTCATCACAACAAACACAGAGTTATCGAAATGGGGCGCGATCCTCACCTGCGACCAGATAACCGCGGCCATTATCGACCGGCCGACCCAGCATGGGCGCATCCTGCTGTTACGGGGGACTACCGGAGGCCGTCCGCCCCGACTGTCCCCGTTCGGCCCGCCGGGTTTGGCGAGGCGCGGCGTCCGCTCTCAACGAACGCTATCGGCGCTAATGGCATCCTTCTCTTTCATCTTCGGGACGGAGAGGAGAGAGGGATGGCAGAGAAGAGGCTCATCCTCGACGAGGCGGACTTCATCATGAAGTTGGGAGGAATTTCCTTTTCTGCTTTTCATCTTCATTATACATACTCTGTTTTTCGTCGTTAGTTTCACGGCAGTTCAGGGCCGCTGATCCGGGCGAAGGCCTACGAAGAAATCCCCTCTCAAATAAAAAAGGGCGGAGTGCCTTTTCAGGCATCCGCCCTTTGCGTTCGAATAAGATCAGCTAAGCGGGGACATGTACGAAGCGTACATATCCCCTCGCGATCAGTACCGGCCGCGGCCGCCGCCGAAGCCGCCCCTGCCGCCGCCGCCCGTGCGGGGACGATCGGTCCGGGGGTTACAGACGCAATGGCCCAGCTTGATCGAGAGGGCCATGCCCCGCTTCCGCTTTTCCCGGGCGTCGATGAGGGGGCTCTTTTCCCAGAGCATCCCGGCGGACGCCATCTTGCGTTCCGCTTCCGGGAGTGTCAAGGAACCGGGGCCGCCCGCGCCGGGAGGAGCGGCCCCCTACTTGAGCTGCCCGGCACGGCCTGAGCCGGGCGGGTTCCCCCCTCCCCCTCCGCCGGGCGGGCTCTTGACGCTCGGTCCCGGAGGCGGGCACTGGACGTTGACCACGGGCCCTTCGTAGATCGAGACGTAGCCGGCCATCTCGCCCTCGGTGAGCTTCATGAGATAAAGGGTGTAGTCGGCGCCGGGCGAGGCTTCGAGCTCGAAGGCCGGCCCGGACAGACTGTAGAAGGATTGGCCCGTCCTTTCGTTGACCAGGACGGCCCAGGGGGCCTTGTCCGTCGTCGCGCTCATGACCGTCACCCGGATGAGATTGGTCCACCAGGCGTCGGGCGAGGACTTGCCCTTATAGGAGATGATCTTCGAATTCAGGGCGGGTGTCGGAGGGAACCAGTAGCCGATAGTCGTACGGCCGCCGGCCACCTCCCGCTTGACCTCGTACATGACGTTGTATTCGGAGGTCACATAGGTCTTGGTCGTCCACTTCCGCTGGGCCCAGTCGTACCAGGGCCTGGTGGCCTCGCTCTTGATGTTCAGCATCGGCACCCAGAAGATGTTCTCCCAAAAAAAGGACGAATTGTCTCTGGTCGGGCCGAAGCCGCGGCTCCGGGAGAAGGCCTCGGCCTTGTCGGCCGGGACCCCGCCCATGTACCTCCGGTTCCAGGCCCCATCGCGGGCGTCGTTCTGCCAGTCACCGGTCGCTCTCTCGATGATGACCGTTCTCTCTCCGATGTAATCGTCCGGGTCGAGCCAGGCCATGACGGCCCGGAAGAACCCGCTGAGGCTCGTGAACAGGCTCTTGAACAGCTCGACGATGAGGGGGATGACGGTGACGATCTTGAACAGGTTCCACAGCCCCTTGGCGAAGTCGCCTGAGAAGAAGCCCTCGAACATGTCGGCAATGGCCGGGCCGAAGACGGCCAGGCCCAGAAAGATGGCCCCCATGACGGTCGAGCCGCCTCCGATCAGGGCCAGGGTCTGGAGGAAGTCGCCGCCCGAGAAGAGGAAATAGATGAGGTACCAGGAGGCGTCGAAGGCCCGCCCGGAATAGAGGTTGAATAGCATCGACTGGAAGTCGGCCAGGCTCAGGCCGCCGGAGAAGACTCGGTCTAGGAGCCGCAGCACCCCCGATGAGTCGACGCCCCCTCCCAGGCTGAGGATGGCGTCGGCGATAGAGGCCTGGATCTGGCTGATGATGGCCGACTTGATGTCGCTTTGCATGCGCCGCATGATGTCCATGGCGGCCAGCCGGATGCCGTCGGCGACGGAGCCCTTGCTGTAATCCTCCTCCCAAAGCTGGACCGTGAACGAGGCCGGACTGTTGAAGGTCAGGTAGTCGAAGACGATCCGGTCATCGCCCTTGAGGCCGTGCTCTTCGCCCCGGCCGACCCCGCCGTAGGTCCGGGTCGTGTAGCTCGAGGTCCAGTTGAGGCAGCCGTCCTTGAGGTACCTGAAGAAGGCCGTATCGGAGGTGTCGAACTGGGGCAGCGTCGTGATGAGGCCGAAATAGGGCTCGTCGTTGCTCGTCTCGTTCTTGTTGAGGCAATGGAACCAGTCGAGCGTGATCTTGTAGCGCCAGTAATCGACGGACGTCGTCTTCCCGTCGAGCGAAGGAAGGGCGCCGAGGGTCGAGGGGTTGGGGAAGAAAGTCCGGGCGAACGCGCTTCGCTCGGTTGTTTCGGGAAGTGCGACGCCGGACCGGCGGAGCGTGTCGCGGAGCTCGGCCAGGCGGTTTTCGGAGCGGAGAGCGCCGCCGCGGCCGATGAGGCCGTCCACCGATGAGAGCCGCTCCGCGGGGACGGACGCCCGGGCCTGGGCTTGGGCCGACGGCCGGGCGCCCCGGCGGACGACGGGGACCTGGGCCAGGGCGACCTTTTCGGGCTGGACGAAGAAGCGGCCGGAGAAGGCGCCTTGGACGATCCGCTTGACCTCGGGACCCAGACCCGGCCGGACCTTCTGGACGACATCCGCGCCGAGGCGCTTGAGGTCGAGGCGTGCGCCCCTTCCCATCTGTGTATAGCCCGAAACGAAGTAGCGCGTTTTGAAATCCGGCGAGATCTCCCGGTAGGCCTTGACCGCATGGCGGATGCGAAGGTCGAACTCGTCCTGGGTCTGGCCTTTCTTGTGCTCGCTCGCGCGATAGTACTGCTTGAGGAGCCCGGGATCGGCCGCGACTTCCTCGAGGTACTTGAAGAAGATCGGCACGAGCAGGCCGCCGAGCTCGTTCGACCGGCAGATCTCGCCGATGCGCTTCTCGATGAATTCGCGAAGCGGGGTGACGTCCGTCTCGTCCTCGGGCGGTTCGGCCGGGCGAAGATCCCTTGACCCTTTCAGGCCGGTCCGGATAGGCCTTTTTCCCCGGGCCGCAACGTTCGCCTCGGGACGGACGCCGCTCTTTTCCGACGCCGACCCGGTCTGGATCTGCGCCCTTTCCCCCGTCGCCTGGGCCTGGGCTCCGGCCGGCCGCACTTGCGTTTGCGCAGCCGCCGCGGGGGCCGCAGGAAGATCAACCGTCAGCGTGCCGCGGGCCGTCGCGCCGGATTGATAGTTGGCCACCGAGATCCTCCAGCCGGTTCCTTTCGATGCGAGCTCGCTTGTAAGATCGAACTCGAGGCTCAAGGGGCTCGGCCCGTCGCGCCGGACGTAGGCCTGGGTCATACCGGGCCCGTTGAGGATGAGGGCCAGGCTGGAGGCCGTCCCGCTCCAGACGGCCTTGGCCCGGACCTTGCCCGGACCGGCGATCTTGAGCTCCACGGCGAGCTTATCGGCCCCCGAGAAGGAGAACTCGCGGCTGACCGCCTCGCCCTTGGTTTGGATAGCCGACACAGCCTGGGCGTGCCTGAGCTGGCGGGCCGGAGGACCCGCCTCGAGAGGGGCCCAGAGGAACTGGCCGAAGAAGAGGCAACAGGCGGCGGCCGCGGCCGCCCTCGCCGTGCGGGAGAAGCGGGCGACCGACAAGGTGACCCGCCTCGATGGCTCATGGGGATGCTGTGACTGGATCATCCGCCTCCTCCTGTCGTTCGGACGGGCCGGCGAGCCGTCACCCCCCCCGCGGCGGGCCGGCCCGCCTGCCAAGTCCAGCCTGACTAAGTCGTGTCTTAATGATAAGGACTTATCCCCATTCTTGTCAAGGAGCTGCGGCTTGACAAGGACCAGGCCGGGCGCTATTTTACCGGGGCAGGAGGTCGGTCATGACAAGGACCCGTCTTATCGCGGTGATCGCGTGCCTGGCCTTAGGGGGCCTGGCGGGAGCGGCGGATTTCAAGCCGTATCCGGGGGCCAAGATCGACGAGCCGGCGACCGAAGAGGCCATGCAAGCGCTAGCCGAGGCTAAGCTGACGTCCCAGAAGGTCACGATCTACACCACCGAGGACCCATTCGCCAAGGTCGCCGCCTTCTACAAGGGGCTGGCCAACGAATACGCCATGGCCGGGACATCGGGATCGGCTGGGACGCCGGCGAAATTCGAGGGCGACGAGGCGGCCTTCGACCTCTGGGAGGCCTTCTTCATCTTCGACGGCGCCGCAGACATCAAGGATTCCCGCCTCTGGGTCAAGGTCCAACGGCCCTATGTGGGAGAAGAGGTCCGCGACGTCACGGCCATCGTCGTCTCGGAGAAGGCCCGCTGAGCGAACGGCCCCTTGACGGCCGAAGAGCGAATTGTTAAGATATTTTCCGCGCTCGATATCATATCGCGGTGAGGGTTCGATGAGATCTTTCCTTTCCGTTCTAGGCCTTGGCCTTTTCTTCCTCCTTTCAACGGGGCTGGGCGGCGACGGCTCGGCGTCCGGACGGCCCGGCCGCGCTCCGGACGTCCAGGCCGCGGCGTCGGGCAAGAGCTATCCCGACGGGCACGGCGGGACCGTCTTCTTCCCGCTCGGCGACCTTTCCTTCGCCGACGAGGTGCTCGCTTTCCAGTCTGGCACGCCGGCCGCCGCTCACGAGGCCGACAGGGACCCGCGAACCACCCTGGGCCCGCCCGACTACGATCCCGTCAAGGAGATCAACTACGCGACGCTGGGCTGCGGCGGCGTGCTGACCTTGCGCTTCGTCGACAACGCCCTCGTGGACATCGATGGGCCCGACCTGTACATCTTCGAGATCGGCCCCCAGGTCGAGCCCACCAACTTAGCGATTTCCGAGGACGGGGTCCGATGGATCGAGATCGGGGCCGTCTCCGGCGGCAAGGCCTCGGTCGATATCCGCGATTTCGTCAAGCCGGGGCAGCTCTTCCATTACGTCCGCCTGACCGACCTGAAGTCCGGCTGCGGCGGCAGCTGGCCCGGGGCCGACATCGACGCCGTGGGCGCGATCGGGTCGGTGCTCCAATTCTCCCTGAGCAGCTCCGTGCTCTTCGATTTCAATAAGTCCGATCTCAAGCCGGAGGCCCGGGAGGAGCTCGCCCGGATCGCCGGGGAGATCGCCAAGTTCCCCGAGGCGACGATCGTAATCGAAGGGCACACGGATGCCATCGGGACGACGGAGAAGAACCAAACGTTATCCGTCAACCGGGCCGAGGCCGTGCGCGCCTGCCTGGCCTCGTCAGGACTGGAGAAGGCTCGGTTCGATGTCCGCGGCTACGGGGAGAGCCGGCCGGTGGCCCCCAACGACACCGACGAGAACCGGGCCAAGAACCGCCGGGTCGTCATCCTCGTCGTCCCCCGCTGATCGGCCGCCGCGGGGGCCGGCCGGGGCCCGTGATCTTCAGGACGGTGAAAGCACTATGGCCCTTTGGTTCGCGGAGAGTCAACGACAGGGGAGCTTCGTAAGCGGGGCGGCGGGCCGGGCCAGGACGGCTTCGAAGACGGGGTCACGCAGGGCGAGGTGATCGGCGAGGGCGAGCTCGACGGCGAATCGCTGAAGGGCTTCTGGTCCGATCCGGATGGGAGCACGGACGTCGTCGAGCTCGCCCGTAAAAAATAAGCCCCGGCGTATCCGTTCCTCTTTCTAACCTTCTCTCTCGTTTCAGTTGAACTTCCGGCCGGGCCGGGTTAATAAAAAAGGGCGGAGGCCCCTCGCGGGACATCCGCCCTTTGGCGTTCGAATAAGATCAGCTAATCGGGGACACGTACGAAGCGTACATGCCCCCTACTCGCGATCAATACCGGCCGCGGCCGCCGCCGAAGCCGCCCCTGCCGCCGCCGCCGCCCGTGCGGGGACGATCGGTCCGGGGCCGGGCCTCGTTGACCGTCAACGGACGGCCCTTGAGGTCCTTGCCGTTCAGGCCAGCGATGGCCTTGTCGGCCTCTTCCTTGTTCGGCATCTCGACGAAGCCGAAGCCGCGGCTCTCGCCGCTGAACTTGTCCTTGATGATGGCCGAGCTCGAAACCTCGCCGAACGCCGCGAAAGCGTCCTTGAGATCCTGCTCGGTCGCCGTGCGGGAAATGTTTCCCACGTAGATGTTCATACATCTCTCCTTAAAAATTGCCCTTGCCCTGGACGCGGACCCTCTTATTCGGATTCCGTGGTTACCCCTTGGCCCATGAACGGAGCCCGCGCCCGACCTGCCGAATAAAAGGAGAGGAGTATGACCGACCGTTTTGCTGGGGGCCCGTGCCCCTCTGTCCTTTATTCGCCGAAAAATAAAAAAACCCGGCAACGACCTACTCTCCCACCCAGCTGCCCAGGCAGTACCATCGGCACGAGCGGGCTTAACTTCCGTGTTCGGAATGGGAACGGGTGTGGCCCCGCCGTTAAAGTCACCGGGATTTGAATCAGAACGATAACATAGCGGTTGATAAATCGGGGACACGTACTTCTCGATCCCCGGGACACGTACCAATTTCACGAGAAATTGGAACATGTCCCCGGATCGGGTACATGTCCCCACTTTTTTGTCTTGATAAACTTTATGGTCAAGCCTCACGGTCTATTAGTACTGGTCAG
>CAYOYQ010000096.1:0-10858 GCA_964408215.1 uncultured Eubacteriales bacterium | reverse complement strand
CCCACGGCGGCATGAAGTACGGCGCCGGCATCGTCGCGGCCAAGAAGTACGGCGCGGCCGAGATCCTCGACCCCCGGCCCTTCGCGGTCGGCTCGATCAAGAAGACCTTCGAGAAGTACAACCACCTCTTTGACGTCCTGCCGGCCATGGGCTACGGCGACAGGCAGATGCGCGAGCTGGCCAAGACGATCGAGGCCATCGATTGCGACCTCGTCGTCAGTGCGACGCCCATCGACATCACCCGGGTCATCAAGGTCGGGAAGCCCATCCTCCGCGTCGGCTACGAGCTCGAGGAAACCGGCACGCCCACGCTCAAGGACGTTCTGAAGAAGTTCTGAGCTGTGAGTATTCCAGGCTAAGGGGACTCGATGAGACCGAAGATCGCGCTCGTCGCCTTCGGCGGCAACGCCATGCTCCCTGAGGACCAGCGGGGCCTCCAGGCGGAGCAGATGCGCAACGCCGAGCGGGCGGCGGAGCTCATGGTCCACATCGTCCGCAAGGGCTATGACCTCATCATCGTCCACGGCAACGGCCCGCAGGTCGGGAACCTCCTCATCCAGATGGAGGACGCCTCGAACAAGATCCCGCCCTATTCGCTCGACGTCTGCGACGCCATGACCGAGGGCTCGATGGGCTTCATGCTCGAGCGGGCCCTGGTCAACGAGCTGAGGCGGCGCTCCATCGACAAGGAGGTCGCCTCGCTCGTCACCCAGGTCCTCGTGGACAAGGACGATCCGGCCTTCGGCAAGCCGACGAAGCCGGTCGGCCCGTTCTACTCGAAGTTCCGCGGCCAGCAGCTGACCCGGGAGAAGAGCTGGACCATGGTCGAGGACGCCGGCCGGGGCTACCGCAGGGTCGTCCCCTCGCCCCGGCCCATCGACGTCGTCAACAACCGGGTTATCCGCGAGCTCGTCGAGGCCGGCCGCATCGTCATCGCCGCGGGCGGCGGAGGCATCCCGGTCATCCTCAACGGGAACGGCCTGTACGAAGGCATCGAGGCCGTCATCGACAAGGACTACGCGGCCAGCCTGCTGGCCCGCGAGGTCAAGGTCGACCTGTTCATCATCCTGACCGCCATCGAGCGCGTCTACGTCGACTTCGGCAAGCCCGGCCAGCGCGAGGTCCCGGTCCTGACCGTGGCCGAGGCCCGTCAGCACCTGGCCGACGGGCAGTTCCCGCCGGGCTCGATGGGGCCCAAGATCCGGGCCGCCGTCGAATACATCGAAGCCGGGGGCCGCGAGGTCCTCATCACCAAGGACACCCATCTCAAGGCCGCCCTGATCAACCGTTCGGGGACGCGGATCGTCGCGTCGGCCGCGTAGGAGGAACCGCCATGACGGAAGATTTCCTTTCGATCCGCGACCTGAGCGTGTACGAGTTCGGGAAGTTGCTCGACCAGGCCGCTGAGGTCAAGAAAGACCCCGCCAAGTACCGCAAGGCGCTCAAGGGCAAGATCCTGGCCATGATCTTCCAGAAGCAATCGCTGCGCACGCGGATGACCTTCGAGGCGGGCATGCTCCGGCTCGGCGGCGAAGCCATCTACCTGGCGCCGTCCGACATCTCCCTGGGCAGCCGCGAGGGCGCCTACGACGTCGCCAAGAACCTCGAGCGCTGGGTCGACGGGATCATGATCCGGACCTTCGGGCACCAGATCGCCGTCGACATGGCGGCCGCGGCCAGGATCCCGGTCATCAACGCGCTGACCGACATGTCGCACCCCTGCCAGGCCATGGCCGACTTCCTGACCCTGCGGGAGCACAAGGGCGCTCTCGCGAACCTCAAGCTGACCTACGTCGGCGACGGCAACAACGTCTGCCACAGCCTCATGCTGGCGGCGGCCCGCGGCGGGACGAAAATGGCGGTGGCGACGCCGCCCGGCTACGAGCCGCGGCCGGAGTACGTCGCCTGGGCCCGCGAGGACGGCAAGGACACGGGCTTCGCCCTGACCCTGACTTCCTCCCCCGAAGAGGCCGTAAGCGGGGCCGACGCCGTCTACACCGATGTTTGGGCCTCCATGGGCCAGGAATCGGAGAAGGAGGCCCGGGCCCGCATCTTCGCGCCCTACCAGGTCAACGCGAAGCTCATGTCCCACGCCAAGACAGACGCCCTCTTCATGCACTGCCTGCCGGCCCACCGGGGTGACGAGGTGACCGACGAGGTCATCGACGCCCCGACCTCGGTCGTCTACGACGAGGCCGAGAACCGGCTTCACGCCCAAAAGGCCATCCTGCTCGCGCTGATGGGAAAGGCCGCCGCCCATGACTGACGAAACGACCCCTCTCACGATGGTGTCCGACGCGGACCTGGCGTTCATCGAGCATGAGCTCGAGCGGGCGCCCCACCCGCGGTCGACCCCTGACCTGGCCGGGAAGCTGGCCTTCGAGAAGACGGCCGTGGAGCGGACCCAGGACGTCAAGAAGTACGACCCGTACGCCCGCTACGAGGTCGGCGACCTCGTCGAGAAGGCGTACAACGAGCCCCTGACCGTCGGCAGCAAGTCGGTCGAGCACTTCGAGGGCCGGGTCATCCTGAAGGTCGTGGCCAAGGCCTTCAACAAGCACTTCGGCTGCGACATGCTCGAGGTCGATTACCCCGGCGGCGGCGTCTTCCGGAAGTACATCGACTATATGAAGAAGACCCATACCCAGGTCCTGCTGCCAGCGAACTGCGACGGCAAGGGCGCCGCGGCCGCGATCATGGCCAAGGGCGACGATCCCCGGCTGACCGAGCTGCCCATGACCGAGCGGGACCTCAAGGCGCTCGAGCGGAACCTCAGGGCCCGCCTGGCCAAGGACCCGAACCTCTTCACCTGGAACGACTTCTGGCAGCTCACGGCGAAGCGCGTCGAGATCCTGCCGGAGAAGGTCCAGGAGATCGAAGCCGATTTCGTCGCCGGCGGGCAATCGGCGTCGACCGAGGACCTCGTCCGCAAGTTCTTCGGCCTCGAGGCCTCGTCGGACCTCTTCGACTTGACCTGCCTCTCCCTCAGCGCCCTGCTCGAGAAGAAGTACAAGAAGGACTTCATCCTCCTCGCCGACGCCGGCTGGGGCAAGTGGCATCTCAAGTCGATCCTCAATGCCCTGCCCGACGGGCTGGCCCTGTCGGCCCCGATGGCCGAGATGCCCGAGCTCGAAGAGGTCGAGAAGCCGGAGATGAGCATCGTCCAGGACTTCCCGATCAAGATCTACCTGACCTGGCGGGAGATCGTCTCGGGCGGCATCAAGGTGCCGCGGTGCTTGGCCAAGGCCCTGTCCCACGCCCGCGAATACACGTTCACCGATCCCGACGAGAACAAGGCGTACACGCTTTACTACTACCCGAACCAGAACTTCTTCCTGGGCCTCGCCGAGTTCTACGCCCAGCACAATATCCCCCAGGGCGCCAGCCTGACCCTGGAGCGGACCGGGCCGACGACGTTCAAGTTCTGGATCAAGAAATCGAAGAAGAAGATGTCGGTCCTCAAGCTCGGCTACGACGCCGAGACCGACACCTTCACCGACCCCGGCGGCGAGGCCTACACCAACGCCGAGCCCAACAAGATCATCTATATCGAGCGCGAGACCCTGACCAAGCTCGGGCCGATCGTCGAGGGCCGCGAAGGCCTCAGCCTCCGGGACCTGGTCATCATCGTCTTCAAGGAACCGGCCTTGGCCACGTCCTCGCACGCGCTCCATTTCCTGCGGGCCTACCATCTCATCGACATCGTCCGCCAGACGACGCAGGAGGACGTCGAATACGTCCTGCTGAATTCGCCCGAGTTCACCAAGTCCGATAAGAAGAAGGGGGTCTTCGCCTACCGCGAGCCCGTCCTCCTCGAGGAGGGCGCGGCGTACGAAGAAGGGTTCATCTACCCCGAGGGCTACGAGGAGACCGCGCCCGAGGCCTATACGCCCGAGGAGGCGGCCCTCGAGGCCGTCTCCGAGGCGGTCCTCGAGGCCGAGCCCGACACCGGCGCCGAGACCGCCCTTGAGCCGACGGCCCAAACGCCGGCCGGGGCCGAAGCGCCCGGGGCGGCGGCCAAGAAGGAAAAGCCCTTCAAGCGGAGGAAGCCGAAAGCCGAGGGCGAGAAGGGCCCGCGGCCCAAGAAGAGCGAGCGGCGGGTCATCGAGGAGAAGATCGCCGAGGAAGAGTCCGAGCGGGCCGCCCTGGCCGCCGTCAAGGAAAAAGAGGAAGAGACCCTCGAGCAGCAGCGGGCCCGGGAGAAGAAGGAAGAGTTCAAGCCCGCGGCCAAGAAGGAAGAGCCCAAGTTCGGACTTTTCGGCGACCTGCTCAAGACGGCCCTCAAGAAGAAGCCCGATGCTCAGGAGGGCGGCGAAGCGGCCGAGGAGCCTCAGCCGGAGCCGGCAGCAGAGCCGGAGCCGGACAAGCCCGAGGACGAAACCAAGTAGTCCATCGCTAAGTCGTCTCTTCGGCTACGCTCGGCATGTCGTCTCTTGCCCCCACACCCCGGAAACCTTCGTAGCTGGTTTCCCCCGCCTCCGGCGGGCCCCCCTTCCCTCATGGGGGCCTTGAGACGACACGCCTCGCCGCCTCACGACGACTTAGCAGGAAATTAACAAACTTACAGGATGTCTCGAACTGAGCCTTTGCGGCGGGTCACGCCCATGCTGTCGAGCAGCTCCAAGAGCGGGATGCTGTACTTGCGCGAGAGGCCGGTCAGGGCCTTGAACTCGGCCACCGTCAATTCTTTCTTGCCCGAGGCGCGGAGCTTGCGGATGATCTCGTCGAGCCAGCTCTGGTGGAGGATGAAGCCCTCGAGGCCTTCGACGATCTTCTTCCGCTCGGCCAGCGCCGCGAGCAGCATCTGAAGCTTGGCCGGGGTCAGCTTGAGCTCGGCCCGGATATCGTCGAGAGAGACGCCGCCTCGCTCGCCGCTGAGCACCTTCTTCTCGAGTTCGGCCAGGACCGCCTCGTCGCCCGCCGTGAGCGGGATGCGGAAATCCGGCAGGCGGACGATCCCGCTCTCTTCGACGACGCGGCCTTCCTTGGCCAGGAGCCGCAGCGCCAGGACGAGGACGGCCCGGGGGGTCTCGAAGCGCTTCTCCAGCTTCTCGAGCGGCGCCCCGCGCTCCGACGTATGCGTCCTGTGGAAGCGGGCGAGGAAGGCGACGATCCGGCCGCGCAGGAAATCGAGGCCGTCCTCCGAGACGAGGCGCAGCGGCTCGAAGGCCAGGATGCGGACCTTGGCCTCGGCCTCCAGCGTCCGGGCCAAAGTCTCGATCCGGGAGGCCGAGAGCCGCGAGAAGGCGGCCACCCTCTCGCCCGCGAGCCCTTCGAGCCCGGCCGCGTCGGCCAGGGCCAGGACCATGTCCTTTTCGCCGAGCGCGAGGCGGGCGAGGAGGGCCTTGCGCCGGGCCGGCTTGAGCTCGCCGGGGCCGGGCGGCTCGGGATAGAGGCATTGGCCCCGGCTGAGAGCCGCGTCCCCGGTCCGGAGCTCGAAGGGATCGCCCCAGCGGACGTCCGCCGCCGTCCCGAGCTCGATCCGGACGAACGGCTTCTCGCGCCGTCCGGCGAAGGCGTGGTCGACGACCCGGGCCGCGGCGCTAGAGCCGAGGAAGACGGCCTCGGCCCGGACCTCGCGGAGCCCCCGGGGCAGGGGCGAATCGAGCACGGCGTCGAACGCGGACATTCTCATCGGCGGCGCTCCTCGGGGTCGGCGGCGGGCATGAAGGTCATGCGGCGCAGGGCCGGATCGCAGGCGACCAGGATCACACGAACGGCGTCGCCCAGGTCGAACGTCCGACGCTTCCGCTTCGGCCGCAGGCGGCGGGCGGCCGGCTTGGGCTCGTACTCCCCCCTGAGCGAGGGGAACGGCAGGAGCCCGGTGACGAAATAGTCGTCGATCTCGACGAGGAGCCCGGCTTTGACGACGTCGACGACGAGGCCGCCGAACTCCTCGCCCAGGCGGTCCTTGAGGAAGCGGAAGATCCGCCACTCGAGGAGGGCCTGTTCGGCCTCGGCCGCGTTGCGCTCCCGGTCGGAGGACCGGGCGGCGATCGCCTCGAGCGGCAGCCGCGTCGGGCCCTCTCGCTTCAGCAGGGCCTTGAGGAGCCGGTGGACGACGAGGTCGGGATAGCGGCGGATGGGCGAGGTGAAATGCGTGTAATCGGTCTTGGCCAGCCCGTAATGGCCGACGTTCTTCGACGAGTAGACCGCGAGCTTCATGGCCCGCAGGACCTGGATGCCGACGAACTTCTCCCCGGGCAGGCCTTTGGCCTTCTCGAGGACGCGCTGGAGGTCGCGCGACTTCGTCTTCGCCGGCTCGGGCAGGGTCAGACCGAAGTTCAGGATGAGGTCGCGGAGCTTCTCCAGGTCGGCGACGGCCGGGGCCGGGTGAACGCGGTAGATCGAGGGCGCCTTCTTCTCCGAAAAGCGCTTGGCCACGGCGACGTTGGCCGCGACCATGAACTCCTCGATGAGGCGGTGGGCCTCGTTCCGCTCGCTCGCGGCGACGGCCAGGAGCCGGCCCTCTTCGTAGATGAGCTCCGGCTCGACGAGGTCGAAGTCGAGGCTGCCCTCGGCCAGGCGCCGCCGCCGCAGGGCCTCGGCCAGCTCCCGCATGACCAGGAGGTCGGCCGCGACGTCGGCGAACCGGGCCGACTCGTCCGCGCCCCCTTCGAAGATCTTGAAGACCGACGTGTAGGTCATGCGATGCGCCGTCCGGATGACCGACGGCGTGAACTCGGACTTGCGGACCCGGCCGTCCTCGCCGATCTCCATCAGGACGGAGAACGTGAGCCGCGCGACCCGCGGCCGCAGGCTGCAGAGGCCGTTCGAGAGCCGCTCGGGGAGCATCGGCAGGGTCAGATCGGGGAAATAGACGCTCGTGCCGCGCTCTATGGCCTCCTGGTCAAGCGCGCTTCCGGGCGTCACGTAATGCGAGACGTCGGCGATGTGGACGCCGAGGAGCCAGCCGCCGGCCGGGAGCCGCCGGATGCTGACGGCATCGTCGAAGTCCTGGGCCTTCTCGCCGTCGATCGTCACGGTCGTCCAGTCGCGGAAGTCCCGCCGTCCCTCGAGGGCGCCGGGCGGGATGTCGGCCGGGCAGGCCGAAGCCTCGGCCAGGGCCGCCTCGGGGAAAGCGGTCCGGAGCCCGTAGCGGCGGATGACGACCTGGGCGTCGACGCCCGGGTCTTCCGGCCGGCCGAGGACCGAGGTCACGGCGAGCGTCGTCCGGTCGACCTCGACGATCATCCCCGGCTTGGGGTGGAGGCGGCCGCGGGACCGGAGCGCGAGGTCGTCCTGTTCGAGAGAGTCGAACGGCTGGAGGAAGGGCGCCCCGCTCCGCTCCTTGTAGATCCCGAGGAGGACGGTCCGGCCTCTCTTGATGATCCGCTCGACCCGGCCTTCGGGCTTGCCGAACTTCCCTTGCTCGGTGACGGAGACCGCGACCTCGTCGCCGGGCATCGCGCCCTGGGCGAAGCGGCCCGGGATGAAGATGTCCTCGCCGGCGCCGTCCGGCGTCACGAAGCCGAAGCCCGGACGGGCCGTGACGAAGCGGCCGCGGACGGTTTTTTTCAGGGACTTCATTTTCAGGCTCAATGGTAGAAGGGAGAGACGTGGGGGACGCGGCGCCCGGCCCGGGCGGCTTTGACGACGAGCCGCCGGGACGCGGCCTCGATCTGGGCAACGGCGCGGCCGCGGAGCTCGCGCCGGGCCTCGGCCGCGGCGGCCGCTTTCTCCTCGTCCGTCGCCTGGGCCCAGAGAAGCTCTTCGATCCCGGCCTCGATCCGCTCGAGCGCCGCCTCGTCGGGTCCGCCGGGGGCATCGAGGGCGGACAGGGCCGCGCGGAGCAGCGCGGCGATCTCGCCGTCCCCGGCCGCCGGACCGTCGAGGGCCTTCGCGATCTCTCTGCGGGCCCGGCCGGGCTTCGCGGGTTTGAGCGCCGCGGCCTCAGGCGCGCGGCCGCCGGCTCTCCTGTCGCGGTGCTGGGTGAAGGCCTCGTCGACGTGCCGTTCGCAACGGCTGAGCGGAACACCGCGCGCCGGCCGGCCCCGGCGCCGCAGGTCGTCGAAGGTCCGCTCGATCGCTTCGAGGACGACCCGGAGCGGGATGCGCCGCGCCTCCCAGGCCGCGATCAGGGCCTGGTCCCGCGGGGACAAGAGGAAAGGAGCGCCGCGGCGCTCCACGAAAGCGCGGGCGATCGACTGATAGTAGCCGCTGCGGTCCTTGTCGTCGTCGGTCATGGTCGTCCGGCCGGGGGCGCCTCAGGGCTCGGCGTCCCGGTTCCGCTCGTGGATGATGCGCAGCCCGTCGAGGACGAGGTCGGGCTCGTACGCCTCGAGAACAGGGAGCTCCGAGGCGATCTGGGCCCCGAAGCCGCCGGTGGCCACGACCCGTGCCGTCCCGCCGAGCTCCTTGCGGATCTCGGCGATCGTGTTGGTGACCAGGCCGATGTAGCCGAAGTAAAGCCCCGACTGCATGCTGGCCACGGTCGTCCGGCCGATGGCCCGCTTGGGCTTGCGGATCTCGATCCGGGGCAGGCGGGCCGTCTTGAGCGTCAGGGCCTCGGCGGCGATCTGGATGCCCGGGGCGATGGCCCCGCCGAGATACTCGCCCTTCGCGGAAACGGCGTCGAAGGTCGTGGCCGTCCCGAAATCGACGACGATCGCCGGGCCGCCGAACTTCTCGAAGGCGGCGACCGAGGCGGTGATCCGGTCCGCGCCGACCTCGAGCGGGTTCTCGTAGAGGATGGGCATGCCCGTTTTGAGCCCCGGGCCGACGACGAGGGCGGTCCGGCGGAAGTAGTTCCGGCAGACCTCCTCGATCGTCGGGGTCAGCGGCGGGACGACGCTGGAGATGATGGCCGCGGAGATCCGGTCGGCCGCGAGCCCGGCGACCTGCATGAGGTTGAGGAGGATCGCGCCGTACTCGTCGCCGGTCTTGTCGCTGTCGGTCCGGATCTTCCAGCTCTTGACGAGGGCCCGCCCGTCGTAGATCCCGATCGCGATCGTGGTGTTGCCGACGTCGAAAGCCAAGAGCATCGCGCCCCTCCTTGCCGGACCGTTACGCGCCGTCCAGGCCGAGGACGGAGTCGAGGACGACCGTCCCGGCGGCGCCGCCCCGGTCGGCGACGAGCCGCCCCTCCGGGTCGAGGCCCCGGCAGACCGCGGTGAACGTCCCGGCCGCCGTGGCGATCCTGACGGTCGAGCCGGGGGGGAAAGCGAGCCTCGATCCGGCGGCCGCGACGATCCTCCCCTTCTCGCCCCGGGCGAGGGCATTATACCAACTGTCGAGGGCCCGGCAAAGGCCGCCGAAGAGGCCTTCGACCGTCGCCGCGCCGCCGGCCATGCGGACGGAGGAGGCGAGGGCCCGAAGCTCGGCCGGGAAATCCTCCGGCCCGTGGCCGACGTTGAGGCCGACGCCGACGACCGCGAAGCCGCCGCCCGGGCCGCCGGAGACGGCCTCGGAGAGGATGCCGCCGATCTTCCGGCCGTCATGGACGAGATCGTTCGGCCACTTGAGACGGGCCTCGACGCCGGCCTCGGCCGCGAGCGCATCGGACGCGGCCAGGCCCGCGACGAGGGGCAGGAGGTGGGGCGACGGGACGCCGCCGCCTTCGGGTCCGCGAACGATGTACGAGACATAAAGCCCCGGGCCGGCGGGAGAATGCCAGGCCCGGCCCTTGGTGCCGCGGCCCCGGGTCTGCTCCCGGGCCAGAACGGCCGTGCCGTGGGCCGCGCCGTCGAGCGCGAGGGCCCGGGCCGTATCGTTCGTCGAAGCGATGCTTTCGAAGCGGTGGACGGTCGTTCCGAACGGCATGGGCGCCGCTCCCGGGCTCAGGCCCGCGGGCCGAGCTTGGCCAGGTTCTGCCCGAGCTTGGCCAGGCGGCCGCGGAGCTCTTCGAGCCGGGTCCGGTTATCGGCGACAACGGCCGCCGGGGCCTTGGCCACGAAGTCGGCGTTCCCGAGCTTCCCGGCGATCCTCGCCGCCTCGGCCTCGACCTTGGTCATCTCCTTCTGGATCCGCTCCCGTTCCTGGCCGACATCTGTAGGCCGAGGTGGAACGATCCCAATCTCGCAGGGCCCTGTGACTCCCCTTAATAGATCATCTTCCATAGGCATCACATCTCTGAACTCGAGCTCAGCCGCGCCAGTCAATCCCCTAAGGAGCTCAGCTTCATTCCTAATTATTGTCGCCCTTCCAGATGCGTCTGCTTTTTCCTCTGCTCGCCCTTCTACTAATATGAGCTTGGGTAATTTCTCTCTAGGCGCGATCTTGTTCTCGGTACGGATCTTTCTCGTTTTCTCTACGACTTCTTGGAGCCAACCGATTTCCCTTTCCAGGGTCTCATTCCGCCAACCGAGCTCGGGCTTGGGGAATTCCGCCGACGTAATAGACTTCCCGGTTCCGGGAAGATGTTGCCAGATCTCCTCGGTGATGAAAGGCATGAACGGGTGAAGGAGGCGGAGGATGCGGTCGAGCGAATCGGCCAGGACGGCCTCGGTCGTGCGGTTGCCAGAACGCAAGCTGAACTTGGCGAACTCGACGTACCAGTCGCAGAACTCATGCCAGATGAAGTGATAGAGTAGGTCTGCTGCTTCGTAGAACTTGTATTCCTCAAGGCTCGCGGTGAGGTCCGCCGTGATCGCGGCGAGCCGGCTACGGATCCAGCGGTCGTATACCGTCAGCTCATCCTCGCGGACCACGGGCCCGTCCCCCTTGAGGTTCATGAGCACGAAGCGAGAGGCGTTCCAGATCTTGTTGGCGAAGGCCTGGTAGCCGGCCATGCGCTCCTCGGACAGGGCCAGGTCCATTCCGGGAATGGCCAGGGCGGCCAGGGTGAAGCGCAGGGCGTCGGTACCGTACTTGTCGATCATCTCCAGCGGGTCGATGATGTTGCCTTCCGACTTGCTCA
>CAYOYQ010000095.1:0-10859 GCA_964408215.1 uncultured Eubacteriales bacterium | reverse complement strand
GATGCGGTTTGTGCAGCCTTATGATGTGGCCGCTCGTCCTGTTCACGAAGGCGACCCGGGATCCCGCGGTCTTCCCCCCCTTGATCTCCTCATAGCCCAGTCCCCTTAAAAGCCGGCTCATTTCGTCATAGCTGAAATCCGCCGGTCTCCCGAGAAAGCGCTTCAGGAGCTTTTCCCGACGGCTCATGAATAGCCTATCATTTCTTAGGGGCCAATGCAACTAAATATTAGTTGCTCTCTAATAGATTCACTAAAGATCCCGTCTGATCATGGAGACGCTCGGGTCGAGTGGGCGTCTCACTGGGGCGGAATAAGGGCTTACCAGGCAGGGGAAGGCCGGCTATTTCGCCGGGACACGAACGAGAACGGACGAACTCGGCCGGGCTCTAGCGCTCGATGGCGCCGATGTCGCCCGTCGCGCCCTTCGGCCGGGCCGTCCCGAGCTGGTCGGCCTTCTCCATGTGGCGCTGGGTCGTGGTCTCCTCGACCGCCATGGTGACGTTCCCGAGAGGCCCGCTGTGGAAGGTCCCCCAGAAATCGTCGCCGAGGACGATCATGCCCAGCCGGTCGCCGATGGCGGTGTCGAGGTTCCGCCAGAAGGCGATCCAGGCCGCGTTCTGCGTGTTCGACGGCCAGGTCGTGGCCGGCCCGTACCAGGTCGTGCCGGTGAGGTCGCCGAACTCGGCGCCGAAGTCGCTCCCGAGGATCGACCCGTACTCGGACCGGATCTTGAGAACGACCTGGTTGAGGAAGTCATCCGTGGGCTCGCCGTACCCGTAATAGCCGGCGCTGACGTAGGTGATGGGGTACGTCGCGTTGGGGATCTTGTCGACGGCCAGCCCGGCCGGCGGATACCAGAGGACGGCCGGTTGGCCCGCGTCGACGCCGACCGAGACGGCCGCGGCGTGGCGGACGGCCCCGGCGACGTCGAGCGCCTCCGCGAGCGTGACGCCGTCGGCGTCGCCCACTTTAGGCCAGTGCTTGCGGCTCGTCATCAGCCAGGGCGGGATGGGCACGAGGATCTGGCTCGAGTTGAAGACCCCGACCAGGTTGTAGCCGTTGCTGTAGAAATGCAGGATGGAGCCGGCGAACCAGTCCTCCGCCGCGCCGTTGAGCGTGTTGCCGACGACGATCGAGTTCTGCAGCGAGAAGTACTCGACCGTGTGGGCGTTGCCGATCGTGGCGCAGCCGCCGCCTCCGCCCATATTCGGCTTGCCGCTGAAAATGGCCGGGGTGCCGTTGACGGCGTTCTCGGCGATCGTGCAGGCCAGGATGTCGACCGAGCCGCCGCCCATGTAGACGCCGCCGCCTCGGTAGTAGTACTGCCCGGCCTCCGGCAGATCCGGATTGTCCTCGACGAGGTTCCGGGCGATCGTGCAGTTCGTCAGGTACATCGTGGCCAGGTTCGCCGGCCCGCCGGACAGGGTGAAGATGCCGCCGCCGTAGGCGTGCTGGGCGGTGACCTTGTTGCCGCTGATCGTGCACCGGTTCAGGGACGTGTCGGCCCCCCGGCCGCTCGTCCGCTCGGCCCCGCCGACCGAATAGATGCCGCCGCCCCCCGCCCCGTAGCCGATGGCCGCGTTGCCGCTGATGACCGAGTCGCGCAGGTCGAGGCCGTCCGCGTAGATGCCGCCCCCGTAGGTGCCGCGGTCGCGGCTGGCCGTATAGTCGCCGAAGCAGGTGTTGCCGATGACGGCGCAGTTCTCGAGCGTCAGGACGCCCCAGACCGCGAGGCCGCCCCCTCGGGCCAGCGTGTAGGGCTGGGTCCCGCCGGTGATCGCCTCGGCCAGGGAATAACCCGAGGAGATGGTCACGTTCTTCAGGGCCAGATCGCCGTACACGGCCATGACCCGGGCGTGGCTCGCGTCGCCGCCGCCCCACGCGACCGTGATGCCGTTCGGCAGCGCCGAGGCGTCGACGGTCAGGTCCTTGCGGGCGTAGATCGCCGACTTCCCGTAGTCCCGCTCGCCGTAGCCGGCGAAGGTCATCCCCGAGTAGATCTCGCCCAGGAGGACCGAATGGTCGTCGTCGATCGCCGTGAGCACGATCGTCCCGCCGTCGAGGCCGGGATCGAACGTGATGGTGCCGCCCGAACCCACCGCGGCGACGGCCGACCTCAGCGTGACCGTCCCGGCCGGCGGGGAGGCCGTGTCGTCGAGCGAATTGACGACGATCCGGGACCCGGACGCGTTCTCGGACGAGCCGCAGGCGCCGGCCGCCAGGGCCAGAGCGACGGCAACGATCCCGATCGTGATCCGCGAGGGCTTCATGGGCGGGCCTCCTTGACTTCTCCGACCAGTATAGGCCGACCCCCGGGCTTTATCAAACGACCGCCCGGCTCTCCACACGGCCCAGGTGGCATAAATCCCCGAATCGATTATTATAGAGAGGTGAAAAAACAGGTTCGCCTTCCCGTTCTCGCCGCGCTCACCCTGGTCCCGGCCCTCGCGGCCGGCCTTCTCCTCGTCCCGCCGGCCCCGGCCCAAGACCGGGGACACGTACCCGGGGTACATGTCCCCTTGCCGGCGGCGGCCCAGGACGCGGCGGCGCCTCAGACCGCCGTTCCCGTCACCTACGCCCTCGACCAGACGCTCCCGGTCGACCCGCGGATCACCGTCGGCCAGCTGCCGAACGGCCTCCGCTACTGGATCCGGGTCAACAAGGAGCCGAAGAACCGGGCCGAGCTCCGCCTCGTCGTCAACGCCGGCTCGGTCCTCGAGGACGAGGACCAGCGCGGCCTGGCCCACGTCGTCGAGCACCTGGCCTTCAACGGCTCGACCCATTTCCCGCAGCAGAAGCTCGTCGACTTCATGCAGTCGATCGGCATGCGCTTCGGCCCCGACCTCAACGCCTTCACCGGCCTGGACGAGACGATCTATCTCCTCAAGGTCCCGACCGATTCCCCCGAGATCATGGGGACCTCGTTCCTCATCCTCGAGGACTGGGCCCACGGCGTCACCTTCGATCCCAAGGCCGTGGACAAGGAGCGGGGCATCATCGTCGAGGAGTGGCGGCTCGGCCAAGGCGCCGACGAGCGCCTCCGCGAGAAACAGTTCCCCATCTTGCTGCGCGGCTCGCGCTACGCCGACCGCGATCCCATCGGCAAGAAGGAGGTCATCGAGACCTTCCCGGTCGAGACGCTCAAGCGCTTCTACCGGACCTGGTACCGGCCCGACCTGATGGCCGTCATCGCCGTCGGCGACTTCGACAAGGCCCGGATCGAGGAGCTCATCAAGAAACACTTCGCCCCGCTCGCCGTGCCGCCGGGCGCGCCGCCGCGACCGGCCTATCCCGTGCCCGACCACGAGGACACCCTGTTCGCCATCGCCGCCGACAAGGAGGCGGAGAACAACATCGTCGCCGTCTACCACAAGCTCCCCCTGGCCGCGCAGGATAAGGCCGGCGATTACCGGCGGATGCTCGTCGAGCGGCTCTTCAACGCCATGCTCAACAGCCGCCTCGTCGAGATCACCCAGAAGCCCGACCCGCCCTTCCTCGGCGCCGTCTCGAGCCGCGGCCGCTTCGTCGGCTCCAAGGACGTTTACGTCCTGTCGGCCCTCGTCGGCGACGGAGGCGTCGCCCGAGGCCTGCGGGCCCTCTACTCGGAAGGGGAGAAGGTGGCGCGCTTCGGCTTCACCGCGACCGAGCTCGAGCGCCAGAAGAGCGAGATGATGCGCTATTTCGAGCGGGCCGTGGTCCAGCGGGAGACTGAGGACACGTCCGCCCTGGCCGAGGAGTTCACCCGGGCCTTCCTCGAGGGCGAACCGACGCCCGGCATCCAGGTCGAATACGACCTTCACAAGCAGTTCATGCCCGGGATCACGCTCGAGGAGACGAACGCCCTGGCCCGCGAGTGGATGACGCCGCGCGACCGGGTCATCACGGTCAGCGTCCCCGAAAAGCCGGGCGTCGCCGTGCCGACCGAGGCCGAGCTCCGGGCGGCTCTCGAGGAGGTGAAGACGGCCGAGCTCGCCGCCTACGAGGACCGCACGACCGAGGCCCCGCTCCTGGCCGAGCCGCCGGCGCCGGGCACGATCGTCGGCGAGCGCGCGATCGACGCCGTCGGCGTGACCGAGTGGACGCTCTCCAACGGCGCCCGGGTCATCCTCAAGCCGACGACGTTCAAGGAGGACGAGATCCTCTTCCGGGCCATCAGCGCGGGCGGCATCTCCCTCGCCGACGACGAGAACCTCATCCCGGCCAACACCGCCGACCAGGTCGTCCCCTCGGGCGGTCTCGGCGCGTTCAGCGCCGTCGACCTCCAGAAGAAGCTGGCCGGCAAGGCCGTCACCGTCCGTCCCTCGATCAACGAGCTCGAGGAAGGCCTCTCGGGCACCGCCTCGCCGCGCGACGCCGAGACGCTCTTCGAGCTCATCTACATGACCTTCACCGCGCCGCGGGCCGACCCGGCCGTGTTCGATTCGCTCAAGTCCCAGTGGAAGACCTATCTCGAGAACCGGACGAAGAGCCCCGAGACGGTCTTCACCGACACCCTGCGGACGACCCTGCAGCGGGACCAGCCCCGGTTCCGGCCGATGACCGTCGACGAGATCCCCAAGATGTCGCTCGAGAAGTCGCTGGCCTTCTACCGCGACCGCTTCGCCGACGCGAGCGACTTCACCTTTATCTTCGTCGGCACCTTCGATCCGGCCGCGCTGCGGCCGCTCGTCGAGCGCTACCTGGCCAGCCTGCCGTCGCTCCGGCGCCAGGAGACCTGGCGCGATTGGCGGGTCGAGCCGCCGGAGGGCGTCGTCAAGCGGGAGGTCGTCAAGGGCGTCGAGCCGAAAAGCCTGGCGGCCATCGTCTTCTCCGGCCCGTTCGAATACACCGCGCCCAACCGAGTCGCCATCCGGGCCTCGGCCGACATCCTCGAGAACCGGCTGCGGAAGCTCTTGCGGGAGAAGGTCAGCGGGACCTACGACGTCGCCGTCACCCCGACCTACGGCCGGATCCCGCGCGAGGAGTTCCGGATGGGCATCGACCTCGGGGCCGACCCGGCCCGCATCGACGGACTCGTCGGGCTCATTTTCAAGGAGATCAGGAAGCTGCAGAAGAAGGGGCCGGCCGCGGCGGAGGTGGCCGAGGTCCGGCTGGCCGAGGCGCGCGACTACGAGACGAATTCCCAGCAGAACGGCTGGTGGCTCGGCCAGCTCGTCGAGCGCTACCGGCTCGCCGAGGACCCGGCCGCGCTGGCCCGCGTCGCCGACTCGTACGCGGTCCTGACGCCGGCCTCGGTCAAGGCGGCGGCCAAGCTCTATTTCAACACCGGCCGCTACGTTCAGGTCATCCTGTACCCGGAGAAGTGACCGCCCGCGGCGCTCACGCCGGCATCTTGACGCCGAGCCGGGCGGAGTCTTTCCGGTTGAAAGTCGCTACCCCCGAGCACCCGGCCGCCCGGCTGCTCGCGGCGATATAGGCGTCGGCGAATTCGGAGGCCGTCGCCGAAGCGAGGGTCAGCGCGTCGGCGACGAGCGGCGCGTCCGTCAGTCCCAACCCCGGCTCCGCGAAGACGGCGCTCAGGATCTCGAGCACCCGGTCCCTGGGCGTCTTGTACGCGGCCCTCAAGGTCCAGGCCAGCTCGAAAAGGACGGGCGGGCCCGTGACCAGCCGGCATTCCCCCCGGCGCGCGGCCTCGAACAGGCGGACGGCTTTCTCGTGTCGGCCCCGGTCGTCCACGGTCAAGAAGCGGAGGAAGACGTTGGAATCGACGAACCAGGACGTCACGACGCCTTCTTCAGGTGATCCGCCAGGGCACGGACAGCCGCCTTGATCTCGGCATCCCGGGGCAGGGCTCGGCCCAAAAGGCCCTTGAGGTCCATCAAGTCGGGGGCGGGGCGGACGACGATCGCACCCTCCCGGACCTCGACGATCACCCGGTCGTGAGGCTTGATGCCGGCCGCGCGGCAGGCGGCGGCCGGCAGGGTGATCTGGCTTTTCGAAGACACTGTCGCCGTGGTCATGATCAATCCTTTACTCTCTTGCCGCTAAGTAAAGACGCTTCGATAGACGGAACCGTCTCACCCGGCGGGTTCGAGCCGTTGATGGGGCCTCGTGAGATCGAAGGAGGGATCGGCCTAATGCCGGCGGGGGGAATAGTCAATCGGAAAGTAGGCTCTCAGATGATGAGCTCAGAACACGCGCTCGACGGAGACGCCGCGGGCGCGAAGGGCCTTGGCCAGGCGGGCCGCCTGGGTCTCGTAGAACGAGTCGCGGAGGGCCTCGAGGAGGCCCTGGCGGGCGTAGAAGGCCCGGACCGCCGGGACGTAGTTCATGCGGTCGATGAGGACGTGATCGGCGGCCCCGGCCAGCAGCGCGGCCAGCCGCTCGGGGTTCCCGGGCAGGAGCGGCCCGGCGAAAGCGAAGGTCCGGACGCCGGCGGCCTTGAACTCCCGCAGGACCTCGACGCGCTCGGCGACCGGCGAGGCGCGCCGCTCGAACAGGGCGGCGATCGTCTCGTCGTCGGTGGCGATGGTGAAGCCGACGCGGACCTCGCCAAGGCGGCGGATAACATCGAGGTCGCGCCGCACCCGGGCCGACTTGGTCTGGATCTCGACCGGGAAGTCCCGCCCGACGAGGGTCTCGAGCAGGCGGCGGGTCAGGACGTATCGCTCCTCGAGCGGCTGGTAGGGATCGCAGACCGAGGCGAACCAGATCGTCCCGCGGCGGGCCCGGACGATCTGCCGGGCCAGCAGGGCCGGCGCGTTGACCTTGACGTCGACGAACTCCCCCCACGGCTCGCTGTGGCCGCTGTAGCGCCGCATGAACAGGGCCGCGTAACAGTAGACGCAGCCGACCTCGCAGCCCGTGTAGGGATTGACGCACCAGTCGTGGATCTTCGAGGCGTTGAGGATGGACTTGGCCTCGATCTCGCGGACGGCCGGCGGGGCCGGTCGCTCAAATTGGCTCATCGGCTCATTCCCTGTCACACTCGGCTACTCGTAATGCGTTCCCATCCGGATGACCTTGACCGTCCGGATGTCCGGCAGGACCTGATAGACGAACCGGTGATGGATGTTGATGCGCCGCGAATAGGCGCCGGCGAGGTCCCCCAGGAGCTTTTCGAACGGGGGAGGGGCTTCGAAGGGATCGCGGGCCAGGATCTCCAATAAGGCCTCGGCCTTCTGCCGCAGGCCGGCCGCGGCCAGCTTCTTGGCGTCCCGCTGGGCCTGGCGCGTGTAGACGAGGCGCCAGCTCACCACTTGAGGCCGGGCAGGCATTTCTCGACCGGCTCCTTCAGGCCCCTGCGGATCGAAGCGCGCATCCCCGGGACGGAGAGCAGGTAGAGGGTCTCCTGGATGGAGCGCCAGTCCTCTTCGGAAACGAGAACGGCGTTGGCCCTCCTTCCCGTGATCTGGATGGGCTCGTGCGAGGACGCCGCCTGGTCGAGGAGCTTATAGAGCCGGGCCCGGGCCTGGCTTGCCGTCAATGTCGTCATGTCCGTGACCTCTTCCCAAAGCGTACCAAAATGCGTACGCTTGGTCAAGGCCGCATCTCCGAGCGTTCCAGCTGTCCTCATGTGCGCCTCCCCATCATCCGCGTTCGCTTAAGAAGACGCTTCGAAGGCGTCTTTTTCTCATTTCGCCGAGATCGACTTGTCTCGACGGCGGGGACGACTAATATGTTGGGTGGAGAAGGTGAGGACGCTATGACAAAGAAGATCGTCCTGATCGCGGGACTGGGGATGGGCTTGGCGCTCGCGGCCTGCAAGTCGGGCCCGCCCTCGTCGGGTCCTTCCCCGGCCGAGAAAGAGGCCGCGGCGCTCGAGCGCAAGGCCGAGTATTTAGGGGGTCTCGTCGCCCGGCGTCCCCTGGCCGCCGAGGCCTTCGACGCGCTGACGGCCGCCCTCCCGGACCGCGTCTGGCTGACCGAGATCGTCTACGATCCCAAGGGCATCCAGGCCAAAGGGAACGCCCCCTCCAACACGGTCCTGGCCGATTACATGTCCCGGCTCGCGGAGAGCGCGTCCCTGGCTGACGTCATGCTCCGGGGCTCGAGCCTGAGGACGGTCGGGGGGCGAGAACGCGTGGAGTTCCTGCTGCAGGCGGCGGTCCGCGATCTGGGCTCCGTGTCCGCTCCGGCCGATGTCCCCTTGGCCGTCCGCTTGAAGGAGCTCGAAAGAGCCCTGCCTCCCCGTCAGGAACCTTCCGAAATGCTCAGAGAGATCCAGCGGCTCGCGCTCGATTCGGGGCTCCAGATGACGAAGTTCGTACCCGGCGTCGAAGTCGCCGGCGAGTTCACGGGCGAGCTCGCCGCGACGATCGAGGTCGCCGGTTCCGGCGCCGAACTCGGCCGCTTCCTCCGCGGCCTGGCCGCCCTCGCCCGGCTCTGGGTCGTCGAGAGGTTCTCGCTCAAGGCCGCCGCGGCCGACGATCCGCGCTCCGATGTCAGGGCGTCGATCTCGGCGAGAGCCTACTTCGCCCGCTGAGCCGCGCCGTCCTTCAGCGCCTGATGCCGGGCGGGTCGGGCTGGGGCGAGAGCTTGGCCAGGGCCGTCCGGTTGAAGACGCGCAGCGACGGGAACTGGATCGTGGCCGGGAGCCAGGTGACGTCGTCGTCGATCTTGATGTAATCCGTCGGCGGGGCGCCCTTCACCTCCTGGGCCGTCGCCGGCTTGCCCCTGAGGACGCCGTTCGCGCCCGTGGCGATGATCTTGCCCTGGGCGTCGCGGATGCCGCAGTCGCCGAGGATGCCGCAATCGCCGATGACGGCCGCCGCTCCGGCCGGGGCGCTCTTGACCCGGCCCGGCCTCTTGTAGGACGTGATCGCGAAGACGAATCCCTCGGGCGTCGTGAGCTTGAAGCTGCCGGGGCCGAGCTTCTCGACCTTTGTGCCCTTCGGGATGGTCACGGACTTCCCCTGGGCCGCGGCTCGCCCCGCGACCGAGACGAGAAGGCACGCGCCCAGGAGCAGGGCCGTCAAGGAAGACCTCTTCATGGAACCTCCTTCTCTGCGCCGGTGAACGATCCCTTTGACCTCATAATAGGTTCCGAAGGGTGGCGCGTCAAGCCGCCGCGGCTTTTTGACAGTTTCTTGACAACTCCCGGCCTGGAATGAGCGATAATCAGGCCGTGATAAGGACGAGGGAGATGATGAGAAGGATGGGGACCCTCCTGGCGGCAGGGCTGATCGCGGTCATGCTGGCCCCGCCGCTCCGCGCCCAAGAGAGCCAAGAGAGCCGGGCCCAAGCGCCTCCGGCCGTCAAGTTGAAGTCAGAAAAGAAGGCGTTGACCTTGTCGGTGGTGGGGACGCTCGTCCCGTTGGCCGTCTACGGGAGCTATTTCCTGGCCTCCTACCCCTCCGACTCCTACGCCAATATCGCGTCCGTCGGCGCGCTGCTCGCCCCGCTCGGGCCTTCGCTCGGCTATTTCTACACCGGCGCGACCGGGCGGGCCTTTCTCGGGATCGGGATCCGGCTGGCCGGGCTCGCCGGGATGATCGCCGGCTCCTACGGCCTCGATGAAGTCGATTCCAACGAGACCCTGATGACCGCGCTCTTCGCCGTGGGGGCCTGCGTGAGCCTCGCCTCGTTCGTGATCGACCTGGCCGGGGTGAAGAAAGCCGTCCGGAGGCACAACGACAAGGTCCAGGGCCTCGAGCTGGCCCTCGCCGCGGTCGTCTCGCCCAAGACCAAGGCCTTCGGGCTGCAGATGCGGCTGAGCTTCTGACGGGGGCCCTTTCCCCCTAACTATCCCAGCGCCACGTCCCTCGTCTCGATCTTGTCCCTGGCCGCGATCCCCAGCCCCAACTCCTCGGCGATCGCGAGGAAGGCGCTCCGGGCCGGGGCGTCGGCCGTCTGCACGCCGCGGGCGATCCGCTCCTTGACGAGGATGTCGTGGGCCACGGCGTCCGCGGCCACGGGGTCGGTCCCGAAGAGCAGCAGGTTCGCGTCGTAGACGAACTTGGGGTTGGCCCCGGGCCCGCCGTCGTAGCAGGCCTGGAGCCCGTCGACGATGTTGAGGACGACCTTGTCCCTGAGGACCGGGAAGGCGCAGGGCTCGACGACCGAGTTCATCCAGATCTTGTGCAGGCGCGAGGTGTTGCTGACCGAGCCGTAGGCCAGGTTCTTGAGGCAGCACGTCACCGTCGCCCCCGAGTTCTTGAAGATGGGCACGTTGACGATCTTGGTCACCTTCTCCGTGACGATCTTCGTGAAATAGGACTCTTTGCCCTCGTTGATCATGTAGCCGAGGAGCTCCTTGTTGTACTTCATCTCCAGGTCGACGACGTAGGGCAGGGCCTCGCGATCGACGTTGTCCCTGGCCCAGAGCTCCCCTTTGTCGTCGTAGAACTCGCCGTTCGGGCCCTTCATCTCCGTCCCCAGGATGCGGATCCCCGGGAAGCGGGCCTCGGTGAAGCCGGCGTCGGCGAGCTGGAAGAGGCGCCTGTCCCAAATGACGATGTTCGCCTTGCGGACGCCCGCTGCGAGGAGCCCCTCGACGATGGCGTCCACGACCTCGGGCTTGGTCGAGAGGATGGCCCCGCCGATCGGGTTGACCTTGATGCCGACGATGTCCTTGGGCCCGACGAACTGCCGCCAGGCCTTGCCCATTCTCTTCTCCCCGGTGAGCGCGGCCATACCCCGCTCGACCTCCCGCCTGACCCGGGCCCCGTCGATCTTCTGCCCGACCGGGTTCTTCCCGGTCGCGACCCGGACGACCCTGCCCGGGTACTTCCCGGGCATCGAGCCCGCGACCCGGGGGATCCCCCGGACCTCGTCGATGTTGGTCTTGATCTGGGGCGGGGGAGGGGCCGGTTTCTCCTGGGTCTTCTCCTGGCCTATCAGGCGGGGGGCCAATGCAGCCCCGGCCGCGGCCATGGCCGCGGCGCCCATGAACTTCCTCCGTGAGAATCTATCCGACG
>CAYOYQ010000094.1:0-10900 GCA_964408215.1 uncultured Eubacteriales bacterium | reverse complement strand
TGGAGCAGGATCGCGTAGGCCAGGGTGTCGACGGAGATGTGGAGGCAGTTCTCTTCCTTGACGATGGCCTGGGCCCCGCCCGCCTTGATGAACTGCTTGACCGGCAGCATGATCTTCGCGGCGAAGCGCATGAACTCGGCGTGGGGGATGCCCGGCCGGATCTCCAGGCGCTTGATCTTGCGGAAGTGGAAGAGCTGGGCCAGGTCCATGTAGGTCCGCTCGCCCTCGAAGAAGCGGTTGTCGATGAGCAGGGCGTGGGGCGAGAAGCCGATCGTCAGGGGGTTGATGTAGAGGAACAGACTTTCGAGCTTGGCGATGAGGTCGTTGACGCTGCTCTTGAAGGCCGGGTGCTCGGAGTTATACATCGAGGCCATCTTGAAGGCGACCCGGAGGGCCCGGCACATGGACCGGATGAGCTCGTCCTTGTCCTCAGGCCCGGCCGGGCGCGGGGCAGGGCTCTCCGGCCTTCCGGGCGGGGCGTCAATGCGGTCCGCGGACATGGTTCACCGATACCTCTCGAAGACGGCCCTCATTATCCTCTCTCCCGGGGGAAATGTCATCCTCAAGGCGGGTGATTCCAGGGGTGATTCGGGGGACCCGGGGGCAGTGACGCCGTCCCCTCGGGAGGGGAGATTCCGTGGGGAGAATAAAGGAGATCTGCTTGACAACAGCCCTTCTAAACCCCATTTTATATTTAGGTTTTTTAATCCTACCGGGGGAATCATGAAAAGACCGTTTTTCCTGCCCTTTTCGGCTTGCTTTCTTTTTTTTCCGGTCTTGTTTATCCTTGGTTCAGGATACAACGAGACGGGTAGGATACAATCCAACCCTGATCCCCAAGATTTCGTGCCCCATGAACTTCTCGTCAAGTTCAAGGAAGATTCGGTGGGCGACATCACAGAGAACAGGGGCCTGATCCTGAATATCATCAACCAGGTTCAAGGGAGGATTATGACCTATCTACGCGAGGAAAAAGAGACGTTAGATTGGGATCCTTCTGTTGTCGAGCACAGATCATTCCATGCTGACCCATATCTATTTCATATCAGGATTCCAGAACAAATCGATCTTGAATACGCCCTTGCCCGTTTGAGCCTCAATCCCTCTATCGAGTACGTTGAAAAGAACGGTATCATCCGTATTTCGACTGATGACACCTATTATGGCCTGCAATGGGGGTTGCATAACTCTTCATATGAAGGCCGCGACATCCACGCCGAAGATGCCTGGACCATAGCCACGGGATCATCTGATGTCGTAGTTGCGGTCATAGATACGGGCGTTGATTATAATCATGACGACCTTCAAGGGAATTTATGGACAAACCCAAATGAGGTTCCTGACGATGACATCGATAACGACGAAAATGGCTTTGTCGATGACGTAAAGGGGTGGAATTTTGTTTCATCAAATTCAGATCCGTTGGATGATAATATCTATGAACGCGACGAGGGAGAATGCGTATTGACGTACCCCTATCACGGGACACATTGCGCAGGTATTATCGGGGCATTGGGTAACAATCAGCTCGGCATTAGCGGAGTATGCTGGAATATCAAAATAATGCCACTCAAAACCCACGATGCCTGTGGAGGAGCCGCCGTTGATTCCCTGATAAATGCCATCGATTATGCAACATTTAACGGAGCCTATCTGTCAAGCAATAGCTATCACTGGCCCAACAATTATCTTTCATTGAAGGCAGCAATTAGCAGGGCCTTAGCGAAAAACAGACTATTTATCGCATCAGCTGGTAATGATGGACTTGATATTGACGAGCATCCCCGCTATCCGGCGTCGTATGATCTTCTGAATATCATCTCCGTTCTGGCTACGAAAGATACGGATCAAAAGAGGACGTCTTCCAACTACGGAAGCGACTCTGTTGATATTGGGGCCCCTGGTGAAGATATATACAGCACAAAACTCGGAAATATTTATCAATATCATAGCGGCACTTCAATGGCAGCTCCGTTTGTAGCAGGGACGTCAGCTTTGGCGCTTGGCGTATCCCCCGGTCTTACATGTAGTCGCCTAAAAGGATTGATAATCGATGAGGCCGATTATGTCCCGCATCTTGCCGGAAAGTGCGTCTCTAATGGCAGGCTAAACGCCTATAGAGTCCTCGATGGTCTCGAAGGGGATACCTCGCCGAGCGCACCGACTAGCCTGATCGCCTATCCAAAAGCATGGAACCTCATCGAAGTTCGATGGAATGACAATTCTAGCGACGAGATAGGATTCGAGATTCAAAGAAAGGACCAATACAAATCCGCCTACTTGCATTGGAATTGTAAGGATAATAACTCAACTTCATTTGCCTACTTCCAAGATGCCGTTGATACGACACAACGGAGAACTTATACCTATCGGGTTAGAGCCTCAAATAAGGCCGGGATATCTTCATTCTCTAATGGCTACAGCGCTTTAATTCCTTATACTTCACCCGATGCGCCAACAGATCTAAGCGGGCAATCCCCGACGCTCGAACAAAACGTAAACATCTCTTGGACGAATCATGCTGTTAATTCCCAATATACGTTTGTCGGACGCAGGATCCCTGGAGAGACTGACTGGGAGGTAATTGGGACGCTCAGCTATGACGATAATGCCTATTCGGATAATTACGCACTGGCCGGATACACCTATCAGTATCGGGTCCGAGCGGAGAATCCCCTGGGCTTCTCCAGTTATTCCAATACGCTTTCGATCGAGGTTATCGAATGGTAGCTATAATGGCTATCCATGATGAGGAGGACGGCTGATGAACAGGCTCAAATGCGTGATCATCGCAATATCAGTTGCTGTCATTCTGCAGCCGGGACCGATATATGCCCAAGGCAAACTGAGCATCAGGCTCCAGGGCGGAGGGGCCTATATTTCAGGCGGCGACATAAATCCAGGGAACCGGACCTGGTTCCCTCCACCGATTGAGGGATGGGTCCAGTACGGCAGTTATCAGGCCTTGCGCAGCGGCTGTGAGGTCGGTGCCGACATCATCTTTGAGCTCAATCCTCGGTTCGGCGTTGGCATCGGGGCCGGATACATCGGGTTCTCTGGTTATTCAAGTATGAGCCTTGAGCCCGAATTGCCCTCAATTAATTCCACATTTTATACGGCCTGGCCCAGATTGAGCGCCTTCCCCATCCGAACGGGTTTATATCTGACGCTGCCATGGAAGAGCAGGCTAAATCTCATAGCCAATCTCGGATTGTCCTATTATTTCAGTCCACGCTACAGCGATGAGTTCTACTACGAGTCCTTTCCAAGCTCCAATTCCGACCTAATTACCACGCGGGCCAGATATAAAAAAACTCCTATCGGCTTCCAGGGAGAGTTCGGCGTCGAATACAAAGTGAGTCGGAATCTTTTTCCCTATCTCGAAGCTCGAGCAAGATACGCCCGATTTCGCGGCTGGCAGGGCACTAGCGTCCTCGAACTTGGCTCAGAAAGCCCTTTAACCGAAGAAGGGAAGCTTTATTACGAGGTCGTCCCGATCTTGACCAGAGCCCCGAGATTGCTCATGGTCCAGAGTTCGCCGCCCGACGGGCCGGACGGGGAGCCACGTCAGGCGGAGATCGATTTCAGCGGGTTCAGCCTTCAACTTGGCATCCGCATCCGTTTGTAGCCTTCTGGAAGAGCTTTATTGATCTCCTCCAGATCTTGAATTATACGCAGTAAAAAGGTATCGAAAACCCGATTGAGCGCCGGCGGGGCTTATGCTATACTGCCCCGGAAATCGGACGGAGGATGGGCTTATTAAAAGAGCGATACTGGCCCTCGCGGACGGGACCGTCCTCGAAGGCCTAGGTTTCGGCGCCTGCGCCAAGGTCGGGGGGGAAGTCGTTTTCAATACCGGGATCGTGGGCTATCCCGAGAGCATCACCGACCCGTCCTATCACGGCCAGATCCTCTGCCAGACCTATCCTCTCATCGGCAATTACGGCGTCGACCCCGGCTCCTTCGAGTCGGAACGGCCGAGGATCGCCGGCTACATCGTCTCGGAGCTCTGCGCCCGGCCTTCCCACGCCTCAACCCGCAAGTCCCTTGGCGACTGGCTCATGGAGAACGGCGTCCCCGGCATCGCCGGGATCGACACCCGGGCCCTGACGAAGAAGCTCCGGGTCCACGGGGTCATGCCGGGCCTCATCGCCGTGGCCGACGGCCCGCTCGGCGCCGCGAGGCTCCGCCGCGAGGCCCGGGCCGTCGCCGACCCCAACGCCCGCGACCTCGTCGCCGAGGTCACGACGCCCGAGATCCGCATCTACAACCCGAAGGCCCGCAAGACGATCGTCCTCATCGACTGCGGCGTCAAGATGAACATCATCCGCTCGCTCGTACGCCGGGGCGTCGCCGTCGTCCGCGTCCCGGCCGACACCGACGCCGACCGCATCCTGTCCTTCTCGCCGCGCGGCGTCGTCATCTCCAACGGGCCGGGCGACCCCGAGCGGGCCTCGGCCGCGATCGCCGCCGTGCGCCGCCTCCTCGGCGAGGGCCTGCCCCTTTTCGGCATCTGCCTCGGCAACCAGGTCCTGGCCCTGGCCGCGGGCGGCCGGACCTACAAGCTCAAGTTCGGCCACCGCAGCCAGAACCAGCCCTGCCTCGAGGAGGGCACCAAGCGTTGCTACATCACCAGCCAGAACCACGGCTTCGCCGTCGACACCGCGAGCCTCCCGCCGGGCTGGGCCGGCTGGTTCCGCAACGCCAACGACGGCACGAACGAGGGCATCCGCCACAAGCGGCGGCCCGTCTTCGGTGTCCAGTTCCACCCCGAGGCCTGCCCCGGCCCGACGGACACCGAGTTCCTCTTCGACCGCTTCCTCGAGGCCGCCCGATGACCAAGCCCCGCAAGGTCCTCCTCCTCGGCAGCGGCGCCCTGAAGATCGGCGAGGCCGGCGAGTTCGACTATTCCGGGAGCCAGGCCATCAAGGCCCTCAAGGAGGAGGGGCTCGAGGTCGTCCTGATCAACCCTAACATCGCCACGATCCAGACCTCCGAGGGCATGGCCGACCGGGTCTACTTCCTGCCCGTGACGCCCGATTTCGTGGAGAAGGTCATCGCCCGGGAGAGGCCGCAGGCGCTCCTGCTCTCCTTCGGCGGCCAGACCGCTCTCAACTGCGGCGTGGCCTTATGGAAGAGCGGCGTTCTCGCGAGATACGGCCTCCCGGTCCTCGGGACGCCGGTCGAGGCTGTCGAGAAGACCGAGGACCGCAAGCTCTTCAACCAGGCCCTGGCCGAGATCGGGCTCAAGACGCCGAGGGGCATCGCCGTCCGGACGGTCGAAGCGGGGCTGCGGGCGGCCGCGGCCATCGGCTACCCGGTCATGGCCCGGGTCGCCTACGCCCTCGGCGGCAAAGGCAGCGGCATCGCCTACTCGCCGCGCGAGCTGCGGGACGCGCTGCGCAAGGCCTTCACCGCCGCGCCGCAGATCCTGGTCGAGGAGTACCTCGACGGCTGGAAGGAGATTGAGTACGAGGTCGTCCGCGACCGGGCCGACAACTGCGTCACCGTCTGCAACATGGAAAATTTCGATCCGATGGGCATCCACACCGGGGAGAGCATTGTCATCGCCCCGTCGCAGACGCTGACGAACGAGGAATACCATCGCCTCCGGGCCATCGCCATCCGGGCCATCCGCCACCTCGGTGTTGTCGGCGAGTGCAACATCCAATACGCCCTCAATCCTCACAACGGCGACTACCGCATCATCGAGGTCAACGCGCGGCTGTCGCGGAGCTCGGCCCTGGCCAGCAAGGCCACCGGCTATCCCCTGGCCTTCATCGCGGCCAAGCTCGCCCTCGGCCACGCGCTGCCGGACCTCCCCAACTCGATCACCAAGGTCACCTCGGCCTGCTTCGAGCCGGCCCTCGACTACCTCGTGGTCAAGATCCCGCGCTGGGACCTGAAGAAGTTCGGCCGGGTGTCGAAGAAGATCGGCTCGGAGATGAAGTCGGTCGGCGAGGTCATGGCCGTCGGCCGGTCCTTCGAAGAGGCCATCCAGAAGGCGGCCCGGATGCTCCAGGTCGGCGTCTACGGCCTCGTCGCCAACGAGAACTACTCCTTCCGCAGCCTGGAGAAGGAGCTCCGCCAGCCGACCGACGAGCGGCTGTTCGGCATCGCGGAGGCCCTCAAAAAGGGCCTTTCCGTCGACCGCATCCACCGGCTGACCCGGATCGACCGCTGGTTCCTGCACAAGATCAAGAACGTCGTCGACTGCGAGGCCCGGCTGAGGGCGCACCCCCGCGGCGCCGTTCCGCCCGAGCTCTTACGAGAGGCCAAGGAGAAGGGTTTCTCCGACAAGCAGATCGCCTTGCTCACCGGCTCGACCGAGCTTCGCGTCCGGGCCCGGCGGAAGGAGGCCCGGCTCGTCCCGGCCGTCAAGCAGATCGACACCCTGGCCGCCGAGTACCCGGCCCTGACGAACTACCTCTACGTGAGCTACAACGGCCGCGAGGACGACGTCCCGTTCCGGAACGGCCGGGGCGCGAAGGGCAAGGTCATGGTCCTCGGCTCCGGCTCTTACAGCATCGGCTCGTCGGTCGAGTTCGACTGGTGCTGCGTCAACGCCGCCCTGGCCCTGAAGAAGATGGGCTACGCGACGATCATGGTCAACTACAACCCGGAGACGGTCTCGACCGACTACGACATCTGCGACCGGCTCTACTTCGACGAGCTCAGCTTCGAGCGCGTCCTCGACATCTACGAGAAGGAGAAGCCGCTCGGGGTCCTGATGTCCATGGGCGGCCAGATCCCGAACAACATCGCCCTGCGCTGCCACCAGGCCGGCATCAATGTCCTGGGGACGCACCCCTCCAACATCGACCGGGCCGAGGACCGCTTCAAGTTCTCCAAGCTCCTCGACGAGATCGGCGTCGACCAGCCGGAGTGGCGCGAGCTCCGCAGCGTCGCCGAGGCCAAGCGCTTCGCCAAAACGATCGGCTACCCGGTCCTCATCCGGCCGTCCTACGTCCTGAGCGGGGCGGCCATGAGCGTCGTCTTCGACCAGGGCTACCTCGACCGCTACCTCCAGAAGGCCTCCCGGGTCTCGCCGGAGTACCCGGTCGTCATCTCCAAGTTCATCGAGAACGCCAAGGAGATCGAGCTCGACGCCGTGGCCGACCGGGGCAAGGTCGTCGCCTCGGCCATCATCGAGCACGTCGAGAACGCCGGCGTCCACTCCGGCGACGCGACCATGGTGCTGCCGCCGCAGAAGCTCTACATCGAGACGATCCGGCGCATCCGCGAGATCGGCCGGGAGATCGCCCGGGCCCTGGAGATCACCGGCCCGTTCAATATCCAGTTCATCGCCAAGGACAACGCCATCAAGGTCATCGAGTGCAACCTCCGGGCCTCGCGCTCCTTCCCCTTCGTCAGCAAGGTGGCCCGGACGAACTTCGTCGAGCTCGCTGTGGCCGCGGTCATGGGCGAGCCGGTCCGCAACACCAAGACGACGCTCGACCTCAATTATGTCGGGGTCAAGGCGCCGCAGTTCTCGTTCTCCCGGCTCAAGGGGGCCGACCCCGTCCTCGGCGTCGAGATGGCCTCGACGGGCGAGGTGGCCTGCCTGGGCGAGGACGTCCACGAGGCCTACCTCAAGGCCATCCTCTCGACCGGCTTCACCCTGCCCCGCAAGAACGTCCTGCTGACGATCGGCGGCGAGGAGTCGAAGTCCCGCTTCCTCGGCGCCGCCCGGACCCTGGCCGGCCTGGGCTACCGGATCTTCGCCACCGAGAAGACCTCGGCCTACTTCAAGTCCAACGGCGTCCCCAACACGCGCCTGTTCAAGGTCCACGAGCGGCGGCGGCCGAACATCCGCGACGCGATCGCCGGGCGGAAGATCGACCTGGTGATATCGGTGCCCAATCCCGCGAAAAGGGTCGAGTTCAACTCGGCTTACCGGCTGCGGCGGCTGGCGGTGGATTTCTCGATCCCCATCCTGACCAACCTCCAGGCGGCCGACCTGTTCGTCCAGGCCCTGGCCGCGAAGAAGCCGGCCGACCTCCCGATCAAGCACTGGGCCGAGTACGAGTAGGCCGTCTTCGCTCCGCTACTCGCGGGTCCCTTCGCGGCGATCCTAATCCCAGGGTGAGGCGGGCGTGCCGTGAGCGGACGCCTTGGGCCGCTCGGAGAAGGGCGGCACCTTGCCCGCATGGACCGCGCCGAGCCGCTTGTGGGTCAGGCGAGCCGCCGCGACGAGCTCGGCATACGCCCGGCCCGTCACGTCCACGAACCCGATGTTGTAGTTCTCGCCGTCCATCCGCCCCAACACCGGCTGGTCCGACCACTGGAACCAATGGGCGCCGACGAAGCACGGCAGGGCCGCCGCCTGCTCCACATAATAGCGATACCCTTTCGCCCTCTCCGTCTGGTCGGCGCACTGGACGAGGCCCGCTCCCAGCCCGCCGGCGGGAACGCCGAAATGGAACTCGCCGATAAGGACCGGCTTCCCGGTGACGTCGAAGATGCGGCGGAGCTGGCGCGTCGGCTCGTACTCGTAGACGTTGAGGCTGAAGACGTCGAAGCTCCGGCCCATCCGCAGGATCCTCTCTTCCGGCATCCCGCCGAAGCGGATCCCGAGGTTGAGATGGTTCGGGTCGGCCTTCCGGATCGCCTCGCCGACCATCGTCAGATATCGATCGAACATGCCCGCGATGAAATCCGCCCGTCGCGCCGGCGTATCGCCCTCGGCCAGGTAGGCCATGAGCGCGGCCTTGGTCGCGCCGTCCGGCCCGCCGAGGAACATCTCGACGAGTTCGCTCTCGCGCCGCGGCCAGGGGGGCTCGTTGCCCAGGAAATACCCCAGGAGCCACGGATCGTCCTTGAGGGGCGCGCACATCTTCTCCGCCGCCTGCTCGACCGCCCGCGCGAATTCCTCGGAATAGACGTCCGGCATTCCCAGGAAAGAGGGCTCCGAGCGCGGCGGGCGGAACATCGTCGCATAGGCCCTGCGGTCCTTCTCCTCGGTCGGCCGGAGCGAGGACCAATTCCCGATCGTGTTCATGCCCCAGGCGGCCATCCGCCGCAGGGACAGGCCCGCGTTCTCGCCGCTCCGTCCGCCGCTCACGCCGTTCGCGCCGGTCGAAAGAAAGAAGTGCCCTTCGGGGTCGACGAGCCACCACCGCCCCTCGATCATCTCGACGCGGAAGAACCCGGTCGCTTTCGCCTGCGTGCCGAGGTCGCCGCCGTACCGGCCGACCTTGAATTCGGCGGCCGCGGCGTCGAGCGCTTTTGCCTCCTCGGCCAGCTCCCGCGCCAATTGCTCCCGGCTGCGGATCTTGCGCGGCCAGTCGGCGCGGGCCCACTGGCCGAACTCGTCCACGACGGGCGTTTCCTCGAGGAAGGCCGAGCCGGGGTCCTCGCGGGCCAAAGCCGCGGATCGGATCTCGAGCCCGGGCCGGCCGACCGGATAATCCATCTCGACGCCGATCGCCCGGACGTCCTTCAAGGGCCCGAACGGGCCCCACACGCCGATATAGAACGTGTCCGTGCGCCGGTTGTTGGTCGAAGCGAGATCCATCCCCCGCGCGTCCCGCCCCTGGAAATACCGGAGCGGGACGGCCGCCCGCATCCAGGCGTTCAGGCCGAAGGGATGGAACATGATCCGGCGCTTTCCGGCGGCGGTATGGATCCAGAGGGAGAAGCGCTGAGCGGAGGATGTCCGCATCTCCAGAACGAGGAAACCGTACGCCGACCAATCGGCCGGAAGGCCGGGGCCGGGCCCGGCAAGCTCGCCGAGCGTCCATTGGAACTCGGAGACCCTGTCCGCGAACACGACGCTGATCGGCTTCGTGAGAGATCGGCGGATGCTCCCCGCGCCGGTCCCGAGCAACGCCGCCAGCAAGGCAACAGCCAACGTGGCGCTTCGCTTCTTCATGGCATCCCGGCTCCTTCGCGGGTGTTCCCTGTTCATGCGACCAGGATAGGCGGAGAGATCGGGACAGTCAAGGCAGCCGCGACGTGGCCGGTCAGGTGGCCGCCGTCGGCGCGGCTCTCGAGCCGGCGGCCAAGGATATCGTCCTTGAAACGACCCTTGACGACTTGAAAACGAGGACCGCCCTCGCTCTCCTACTTGTGGATCCCTTCGAGGAGCTCTTCCCAGATCTCCCTGAGCCCCTTCTCCTGAGTCACGGACGCGATATACCCGCGGTCCAGCTCCTCTCCGGAGATCTTGATGATCCCGGCGATGTCCCTCAGATGCTTCTCCGAACGGCCTGCCCGATAGAACTCGAGTTTGCTGACGATGATATCCTCAGGGGACGAATACGGAATGGTCAGACCGTCCGGGGTCCGGACCGAGCGCCGCCTCTCGAAACGGCCGCGGTCGAACGGGTCTTCCTTGGGAATGATGACATCGATCTTGTTGCCGGAGGACGGGTGGATGATGTTGAACTGGCTTTTGGCGAGGATGGCCCGCCGGATCGAGGACCCGTCGATAGAGAACTCCGTCACGGGGAAAGACCGGAGCAGGGCGGCGATATGGCCCTCCTGGATGTCGGCGACGATATCGATGTCCTGAGTGAGCCGCGGCTCCCCATACAGGAAGGAGGCCATGGATCCGGTGACGGAGTAGGGGATCGCAAGGTCATTGAAGCAACGGGCGGCGTGATGAAGGAGACTACGTTGATCCGCGGAGCATCCTCTTAGCGACCGTTCGTTCGACTTGATCCTCGGTCCAGTCGGAGTGGAAGGATCTGATGGCCTCAGTGAGCATTTGCCTTGCGGACAGCCACATGCCGAGCGCTATTTCCAGCCGTTTCTCAGGCGTCATGTCCCGGTAAACGCCGGCCATGACGTCATCGACGCTTTCGAAAGGGGGGATCCGGTCCTCCATGACTATGGATGAGTATATAGCATTCCGGGGAGGGTCTGGCAACCGTTCGCTCGACGCCCTCCCTTGCCC
>CAYOYQ010000093.1:0-11063 GCA_964408215.1 uncultured Eubacteriales bacterium | reverse complement strand
TTCCCCATCTGGAACCTGCCCCTCAAGCACCCGGTCAACGTCGCCTACGAGGCGGCCACGGCCGACATCTGCGACTTCAACCTGGTCGACCCCTTCCACCTCGAGGCCTACGGCAAGGTCGCGGTCAACTACAACCGGGACGTCGAGGTCTTCCCGGTCCTCAAACGGATCATCGAGAAGATCACCGGCGGCCCGTCGTTCTACAAGTCGCCGACCGACATGGGCTGCAACGCCGCGGGCTTCGGCATCACCGACGACGCCGTCGTCCGGGACGCGGCCAAGCAGGAGCTCATCCGGCGCTTTTTCCGCTACTCCTGCGAGTACACGCTCGGCTTCGTCGAGAAGGAGACGGTCGAGCGGGCCGAGCTGCTGATGAAAGAGCTGGAGGTCAAACCGGAGGACCGGCCGGTCGTCGTGGCCGCCCGCGAGGCGGCGGCCGCGGCGGAAGCGGCGGGCAAAGGGAACAAAGGCGTCTTCGTCGGCGCGGCCATCGAGCTCCGGGACGGTACGATCGTCACGGGCAAGAACTCCCCGCTCATGCACGCCGCATCGGCCCTGGTCCTCAACGCCGTCAAGAAGCTGGCCGAGATCCCGGACAAGATCCCGCTGCTCTCGCCCTCGATCATCGAGTCGGTGGGCTCTCTCAAGACGTCCGTGTTCGGGGCCAAGTCGGTCAGCCTGGACCTCTCGGAGGTCCTGATCTGCCTGAGCATCAACGCGTCGACCAATCCCATGGCCCACCTGGCCTTGGAGAACATGCACGAGCTCCAGGGCTCGGAGGTCCACATCACGCATATCCCGACGCCTGGCGACGATTCGGGCCTGAGGCGCTTCGGGGTCAACCTGACGACCGATCCCAATTTCGCCAGCAAGCACCTGTTGATCACATGAGAGACGGACGCGGGAAGAGCGCGAAGGCCGGGACGCTCAGGGCCCGTCTGCGGACGTTCCGCAGGCGGCACCCGATGCGCCGGGCGGCGCTGTTCCTCGGCCTGGGCGCGCTCGCCTATGCCGCCTCGTCGCTCGTCCTGGCCCTGGCCGGGAACGTGCCGACCGCGCCGGTCATCGGCGGCCTCGACGTCGACAACTATTACGCCTGGCAGATCGTCTTCATCCTGCCCCTGGTCCTGACCGTCTGGGTCCTGAGCTCGGGCGTCCTGTTGGCCCTGGGGACGAGGGGCTGCCACCGGAGCGACGTCCTCGACAAGGCCTCCCGGGCCTGGGGAGGCCCGCTGCTCCTGGCCTGGGTCCCTTCGGCGGTCGAAGCGCTGTTCGCCGCGCTGGGCATGGGGCAGGCGGAGTGGGTGGACATCCTGTCGAGACCGGGCTTCTGGCAGACCGTCTATCTCGGCTTCTACGCCGCGGCCGCGGCTTGGGCGGTCGTGGGGTTCGTCCGGACCGGCCGGTCGGTCCACAAGAAGGCGTGGCCAACGGCCGTCCTGACGGGGCTCGCGGCGGCGGCCGTGGCGATCGGGATCTACGCGCTGTTCGTCCGCTGACGGCGCGGGGAGGAGGGCCGATGACGCAAACACACGGGGACGGCGAGATCGTCTTCCGGCCCTTCCGCATGGAAGACTACGAGCGCGTCATGGAGCTCTGGACGCTCGGCGGCCTGCCTCTGAAGCCGCAGGGGCGCGACAGCCGGGAGAGCCTGGGCCGGCAGACGACGCTCCCGAACGTCCGCTTTCTCGTGGCCGAAGAAGGGGAGGGCGGCTCGGTCGTCGGCACCGTGTTCGCGACGCACGACGGCCGCAAAGGCTGGATCAACCGCCTGGCCGTCGACGAGCGCCTGCGCCGCCGGGGGATCGGGGTCCGGCTCGTCCGCGCGGCCGAGGACTGGCTCGGCTCGCAGGGCATGGACATCCTGGCCTGCCTCATCGAGGCCGAAAACGCCGTCTCGATGGCCTTCTTCGAGAAGCTCGGCTACAAGAAACACCCCGAGATCATCTATTTCGCCAAGCGCAAGTACCCGGGCGCCTGAGCCGGCCCTTTCTTTTTCCGGCCAATTACTATAAAATAACTAGGATTTCATCGTCACTTTCCAACGGAGACGGTTGACATGGAACCTCGAGAGATCATCCCGAATGTCCATTATGTCGGAGCGCCCGATTTCGACCGCCGGCTGTTCGACGCCCTGATCCCGCTGCCCGACGGCACGAGCTACAACGCCTATCTCGTCCGCGGCCGGGACAAGGTCGCCCTCATCGACACCGTCGAGCCCAAGATGCTCCGTGTCCTCGAGGCCTATCTCAAGGACGTCCCCCGCGTCGATTACATCATTTCGAACCACACCGAGCAGGACCACTCCGGCTCGATCCCCTGGGCCCTCGAGCGCTTCCCCCAGGCCGAGCTCCTCGCCTCGGAGCCGGCCCGGCCGCTTCTCGCGGACCACCTCGGCCTCGATCCGGCCAGGATCCGTGTCGTCGCCGACGGCGAGCGGTTGGCCCTGGGCGGCAAGACGCTCCGGTTCATCTACACGCCCTGGGTCCACTGGCCGGAGACGATGTCGACCTATCTCGAGGAGGACCGGGTCCTCTTCAGCTGCGACTGGTTCGGCGCGCACATCGCCGCGACCGATATCTTCGTCGACCACGCGGACTGCATCCTGGCCGAGGCCAAGCGCTATTACGCCGAGATCATGATGCCCTTCCGGAAGATCGTCCAGAAGAACCTGGAAAAGATCAAGGACCTGGAGGTCCATTTGATCGCGCCGAGCCACGGACCCGTCCACCGCGATCCGGGCTCGATCATCGGGGCCTACCGCGATTGGACCGACGACAAGCCGCTTAACACCGTGGTCCTCCCTTGGGTCACCATGCACGGCTCGACCGAGATCATGGTCGAACGGCTGACCGCCGGCCTGGTCGCGCGCGGCGTCACGGTTTTCCCCTTCAATATGGCCACGGCCGACATCGGACAGCTGGCCATGGCCCTGGTCGACGCCGCGACGCTCGTCCTTGCCACCCCGACGGTCCACGTCGGCCCCCATCCGGCGGCCTTCAATGCGGCGGTGCTGGCCAACGCCCTCCGGCCCAAGGTCCGGTTCGCCTCGATCATCGGGTCCTTCGGCTGGGCCGGCAAGATGGTCGACATCGTCAAGGGCGCCATCCCGAACCTCAAGGTCGAACTGCTCCCGCCCGTCATCGCCAAGGGACTGCCGAAGCCGGCCGACCTCGCGGCCCTCGACGCGCTGGCCGAGACGATCGCGGCCAGGCACAGGGATTTGAGCCTCGGCTAGGCCGCTTTCGACCTCGACCGGGCCAAAGAATCGACGATCTTGACGCTGCCCGCAGGCAGAGGGTAGCGGCGCAAGGCCTTCCAGGAGACCCATCGCAGGCGCGGCCCGGTCCGCGGCTCCTGCCCCCGGATCCGGCAGGCGTAGGCGTGGAGCGTCACATCGAAGCGGGTATAGGAGTGGCGGACCGTCGTCAAGCGCCGGACGGCCTCGATCTCGACACCAAGCTCTTCACGGACCTCGCGGCGGAGGGCCGAGTTCAAGCTCTCGCCCGGCTCGACCTTCCCGCCGGGGAACTCCCACAGGCCCGCGAGAAGCCCTCCGGCGGGCCGTTCCTGGAGAAGGACCCGCCCATCCCTTTCGATAACGGCGACGACGGCCTCGATCCGCTCCAGGCGGAGCGTCTTCGGGGCCGGGATGATCTCCTGCGTCCCTTCGCGGGCCGCCGCGCAGGCGGGCCGGACAGGGCAGGCCAGGCACTGGGGGCTGCGGCCGCGGCAGACGAGCGCGCCGAGCTCCATCAAGGCCTGATTGAAGTCGCCGGGCCGGTCGGCCGGGAAGACCTTGTCGAGAAAGCTCCTGAGGACGGCGTCGCGCTTCGGGTCTGCGGTTCCCCGCAAGCCCAGGACGCGCATCAGGACCCGGCGGACGTTGGCGTCGATGACCGGCGCGGGCCGGCCGAAGGCCAGACTGGCCACCGCCGCGGCCGTATAGGACCCGAACCCCGGCAGGCTCCGGAGGGCGGTTTCGTCCGGGGGCAGGCGGCCGCCGTGGGCCGTCACGATCTTGCGGGCAGCCTGGTGCAGGTTCCGCGCCCTCTGGTAATACCCGAGGCCCTGCCATTCGCGGAGGACGCGGCCGAGGGGCGCCCGGGCCAGGCTCCGGACGTCCGGAAAGACCTCGAGCCAGCGCTCGAAGCGGGGGACGACGGCCGCGACCGTTGTCTGTTGGAGCATGATCTCGGAAACCCAGATCGCGTAAGGGTCGCGCGTCCGCCGCCAGGGCAGGTCGCGCTTGCGGGCCCCGTACCAGCGCAGGAGATCGCGGGCGAACCTATTTCTTATCGGTCTTCTCTTCCGGCTTCGGCGTCACGGCCTGCCAGTCCTTCGGCTCCTTGGGCAGGTCCTGGAGAAAGCCGGCGTCGACGCGGAACAGGTAGTCGAGGCCGGCGTTCCTGGCCACGACCTGCTTTGTCTCCGGGTCCTCCCGGCCGATGAAGAGGACCGTCTCCTTCTCCTTGGCCTGATAGTCGCGGGTCAGGACGCGGACCTCGATCCCGGGCGCCAATCCGTAGTCCGAGAGCGGGCCCGGCTTGTCGATGAAGGCCGCGGCCTCGAGCCCCTCGATCTTGCGGACGAAGTCCTCGACCTTGGTCCCGTCGGCCTCGATCTTGGCCTTCGGGTCGAGGAACCATTTCTCTTGCTCGCCGGCCTTTTCCTTCGACGCGACGATCTCGGTCCCGTCCCGCCTGACCGCGACGCGCTTGGCGTCCCAGGCCGTAAGGCCGGAGACCTTCTTCTCGCGCAGGTCGTCGACCTTGCGGTCGAGGTCGGCGAGAAGCGTCCCCTCGAAGGCGATGATCTTGGTCGCGAGGGAGGACGCGGCGTATTGGTTCTCGCCCCGCTTGTGCAAGGTGAAGACGATCTCCTGGTTCGAGGCCGGAAGCGACAGCGTGACTTCATAGTCGGCCTTTTCGAGCCCGAACTCCTTCAAGGCGGCCGGGGTCTTCTCTTCGGCCGCGAACTCCTTGGCCCGGAGCCCCGACAGGGCATCGAGAAGGGAGTCGACCTTGGTCTTTTCGGCCAGGGCGGCGACGGGGGTCTTCAGGAACCAGCCGGCGGCCTCGCGGTCGGCCTCCCAGCCTACGTCCTTGGCCCGGACCCGGACCTTCTGGACGTCGGCGGCGGTGAACTTGAAGATGCTCTTCTCGCGGAAATCGAGAACGGGCTTCTCCAGGGTCGTCTTGAGGGTCGAGGCCAGAAGCACGATCCGCGGGTCGTCGGCGCGCTTGGCGAACAGGGTCTTGTCGAGGGGGTTCTCCATGCCGACGAGCAGCCGGACCGGATCGGCCTGCCCCTTGACCCAGAGGTCCGCTTCCATCTTGGGGATCTCGTAGGCCGCCGGGTCCTTCCCCTCCTTTTCGACGACCCGTTCGATCTTGAGCGAGGCCAGCGCGTCGACCAGGCTGCCGGCCTCGTAGGCGTCGGCCGCGGCCTGGAGCGGGGAGGTCAGCCGCCAGGGGCCGTCCCCTTCGCGCTCGAAGGTCACGGTCTCGGCCCCGCGAAGGAGGCTGATCCTCTGGATGTCGGCGACGGCGAGGTCGATCAGCGTGTTCGTCTTCTCTTCGGCCGATTTCTTTTTCTCGCCCCGGGAATCGAAGTAGAGGACGAGGGCGAGCAGGCCGGCGAAGACGGCGAGGAGGATCAGGGTCTTCCGGAATTTCACAGCGTCCTCCGGCGGGCCCAGACGCTGAAGCCGAGAAGGAGCACGGCCAAGGGCAGGATGACGATGCTGACGAGGAAGAGGAGGCGGCCCTGGGCCGGTGTCATCTGGACCGTCCGGGGAGTCTGGGTCTTGGGCTGGATGGCGATGAGATCAGCCTCCTCCGTCAGCCAGTTGGCGATGTTGAGGAAGAAGTTGCCGTTCCCGGACAGGCCGTAGTACCGGTTCTTGACGAAATCGGAGTCCCCGACGACGGCGATCCGGGCTTTCTTCTCGGCCTCGGGCTTCGCGGCAGGCTCGGCCGGCGCCGCTTCGCCCGGGTTGGCGGCCGCGGGGACCGGGGTCTCGGCTTTGAACGGGATCTCCGCCACCGCGGCCAGGCCGATCGGCCCCTGCTTGTCCTTGGCCGCGTCGAACTTGACCTCCTTCTGGTCGAGCTCGCGCTCCGACCAGGAGTTGGGGCTGGTCTTGGCCAGTTCCGTGACCGTCGCCCCTTCGGGCTTGGCCTCCGCGACCTCGACGGAGCGGGCCAGGGGGAAGAAGGTCGCGTAGCCGAACCGCTCGGTGACGGGGTGGGTCTCGTACTCGCTGACGACGGGCATGAAATAGTCGCCGCCCAGGAGCCGGGAGACGGTGTCGACGACGATGTCATTCTCGAGCTTGAAGCCGTAGTCGGCGAGGAGGAGGGGCAGAAGAGTCTGGGTCTCCGGGTCGACCAGGAAAAGGGCTCGGCCGCCGCCCTTGATATAGCCGCGGATCGTCTCGTATTCGTTCGGCAGGGGGTCCTTCTTCGGCCCGGCGACGATGAGCAGGGCGCAGTCCTTGGGGAACCGGTCGGAGAGGGCCAGGGTCTGTTTCTTGACCTCGTAGCCGAGCTTCTCGAGTTCGCCCTTGACGCTTGAGAAGCCGTTGTCGCCGGTATCGTCGATCGTCTCTTCGCCGTGACCGTCGAGGAAGTAGATGACCTTCTTGGCGGCCCGGGTGGCCTTGATCAGGGCGTTGGTCAGGTCCTCCTCCGAAGTCGTCGTGATGCGGCTCTCCTTGTCGCCAGCCTCGATGACGGTCGTCCCGTCCTGGGTAACGTCGTAGCGCTTGACCAGCCCTGGGTTCTTGTCCGGGTCGATGAATTCGTACTTGATGTGGCCCGAATGGTAGGCGTAGAGCTTGAGGAGGTTCTCCATGGCTGCCCGGCCGTAGTTGCCTTCGCGGAAGAAGCCCTTGAGGGCGATGTCCGCCTTCAGGGCCTTGAGGACGGTGATCGATTGGTCGGACAGGCTATGCAGCTTGGCCGCGGTGAAATCGACCCGATAGTCGTGCTTGGACAGGAAATAGTTGGCCAGGCCGAGGATGGCCAGGACGATCACGATGACAAGGAGAAGGTTCCCCGAGTAGAGGAACGACTTGCGCGTGAAGCCCTGCTTGAGGGCCTTCCAGTTGAGGACGACATGGGCCGCGAGCGCAGCCAAGCCGAGGACGGCCAGGATGAGGATAGCGGTCCGCTTCTGCGGCCAGACGATGAGGCCGATGAGGGCGGCCCCGAGAAAGACCACGGCCGCCATGTTGAGGTTCTTCTTGAGCGCGTCCATGGATCACCTCCACCGCCGGGATTGGAGGACGGAATGGGCGAGGAAGACGCCGAAGAAGGACACGCTGACGTAATAGACGATGTCCTTCGTGTCGATGATCCCCTTGGTCATGTCCTCGAAGTGTTCGGAGAACGAGAGGTAGCTCACGACTTTGGTCCAGGCCGCGCCGCTGCCGAGCGACGAGACCCAGTTGAGCAGGAGGAAGAGCAGCAGCGTCATCAGGGTCAGGACCGCGGCCACGATCTGGTTCTCGGTGAGCGACGAGAAGAAAAGGCCGACGGCGATGAAGGCCGCGCCCATGAGGAACAGGCCGAGGTAGCCGGTGAGCCAGGGCGCGAGCTCCGGATTGCCGAGCACGAAGGTGAAGACGGCGGGAAGGGCCGTCAGGCCGAGAAGGACGGCCAGCAGGACCAGGGCGGCGAAATACTTGCCGGTGACGATCTGGCCGACGGTGAGCGGCGAGGTATACAGAAGCTCGTCCGTGCCGGTCTTCTTCTCCTCAGCCAGCAGCCTCATGGTCATAAGGGGGATGACGAAGATGAGGACGATGCTCATGTTGTGGAAGAGCGGCGCGAAGACCATCTCGTTGATGTTGACCTGCTGGGCGTAGTAGGGGTTCTGGGCCATCTGCATGGCCTGGGCGTTGAACCACAGGACCAGGCTGTAGAAGAAGTACCCGGTGAGCAGAAGGAAGCTGAAGATCACCGCATAGGCGATCGGCGAGCCGAAATAGGCCCGGACCTCCTTTTTCACGAGGGACCAGACGTTGTTCATTGTTCGCTCCTTCCGGAGACGATCTTGAGGTAGAGGTCCTCGATACCCGCCAGCGGCCTCATCTCCCGGAGGCCAAGGCCCTTGTCGACCGCCAGCCGGGCCACGTCGTCGCGGAGGTCGCGGCCGCGGTCCCATTCGAGGCGCAGCTCATTCTTCGTTTCGACTGTGGCCTTCTCGAGGCCGGGCAGGTCCCGGAAGAGCGCCATCTCTTCGGCCCCGGCTCGGCGGAGCTTGATGACGACGCCGTCCGTCTTCTCGAACGAGGCCGTCAGCTCCTCGAGCGAGCCGCAGGCCCGGAGCTCGCCCTCGTTGATGATGACGACGCCGTCGCAGACCTGGGTGACTTCGGGCAGGATGTGGGTCGAGAGGAGGATCGTGTGATCGCCGCGGAGCCCCTTGATGAGCTCTCGGATCTCCATGATCTGTTTCGGGTCGAGCCCGATCGTCGGCTCGTCGAGGATGAGGACCTGGGGGTCGTTGATCATGGCCTGGGCGATGCCCACCCGCTGCTTGAACCCCCGGGAGATGTTCTTGATGAGCCGCCGGGCGACGTCCTTGAGGCCGGCCGATTCGATGACCCGGGCGACGGCCCCTTTGCGCTTGGCCTTGGCGACCTGCTTGATCTCGGCGACGAACGCGAGGTAGGCGGCAACGGTCATGTCCTGGTAGAGCGGCACGACCTCGGGCAGGTAGCCGATCGCCCTTTTGACCGCGTCGGGCTCGTTGAAGACGTCATGGCCGGCGACTTTAGCCCGGCCGGACGTGGCCGGAAGGTACCCGGTCAGGATGCGCATCGTCGTCGTCTTGCCGGCGCCGTTGGGACCGAGCAGGCCCCAGATCCGGCCGGCCTCGACCTGGAAGGTCAGGTCGTTGACGGCGACGATCTCCCCGTACTTCTTGGTGAGGTTTTGAACCTCGATCATGTTCACCTCCGCTATAAGCTCTTCGAACCGCGGCGGACCCCGGGGCGTTGCGTCACATGCGCTCGGGCGGGGGGATGCCCATCAAACCCAGGGCGCACTGGAGCTGCTCCTTGACCGTCCGGATGGTCAGAAGGCGGAAGGCCTTGACCGCTTTGTCCTCTTCGGCCAGGACGGGGTACTTATGGTAATAACCGTTGAGCTTCTGCGAGAGGAGGAAGGCGAACTTGGCCAAGTGGGAGAACTCGAGGGCGGCCGCCGACCGGAGGACCTCCTCCTCGAGCCCGCCGGCCGTGATGATGAGGTCCCAGAAATCGGCCGTCTCCTGCTCGGCGAGGCCGGGCGGGATGAGGGCGGCGGCGTCGGCCGGAGGCCTGATCGCGGATTCGTCCAGCCCGTCGCGCTCCTTGAGCTTGCGGAAGATGCTCCCGAGGCGCACGGCCGTGTACTGGAGGTATGGGCCGGTCTCGCCCTCGAAGCTCAGGGCCTCCTCGAAATCGAAGACGATCACGGAGTTCCGGGCGTACTTGAGCATAAAATAGCGCAGGGCCCCGGAGGCGATCTCCCGGGCGATCTTCGCCCGTTCCTCGGGGGGAAGGGCGGCGTTCCGTTTTTCGATCTCGGCCAGGGCCTTGGCCTCGAGGCGGTCGAGGAGGTCGTCGGCTTTGACGCCGAGGCCCTTGCGACCCGAGACCTCGAGGTAGGAGCGCTCCTTCTCTTCCTCCGTGGCCGTGTAGCCGAGCTCGCTCAGGCTGCGGGGCGAGAGGGCGACCATCTCGTAGGAGAAATGGACGGACTTGGCCGCCTGGGCCTCGTATTTCAGAGAGCGCAGCCCTTGGGTGACGACCTTCTGGAGGTAGGACTGGCGCGTGTCGATGACGTTGTAGACCTTGCTGGCCCCGCCGAAGGAGGGGCCGCCGGCGGGCTGGGGGACCGCGGTCGAGATCCAGAGCGTCCGGCCGTCCGATTCGGCGAAAGGCTCATAATAGAAGTCGCGGCCGAGCAGGCCGAACTTCCAGAGCTGATAGGCGATGTCCTTGCCGACGTAGGTCACGGTGCCGTCGGAGCGGACGATGATCTTCTCGCGCTCCTCGTCCCCTTCGAGGCGCATGACCCAGCAGCCCTTGTTCTCGCCCTCTGTCGCGAGGGCGATGGCTTGCCGCTCCTTGAGCAGGGCGAAGGCCTTGTCCCAGAACTCGAGGTGGAGGATCGTGCTCTCGCAGGGCAGGACGTCGTAGGAGATGCCGAGCCGGGCCATGGTGGCCAGGTGGGCCCGGACGATGCGCCGCGAAATGTATCGCGAGAGGGCGTATTCCGGGTCCTGGCCGTGCTCCATGCGCTTCATGATCTCGGCTTTGCGGGCCTGGGCCTCGGGGTGCTCGGCGAGATAGGCGGAGACGCGGGCGTAGAGGTCCCAGCAGTAGTAATCGAAGCGGCCAGGGAGGCGGTCCAGGTCGGTGAGGCCCTTTTTATCGAGCTCCAGGAAGCCGAAGACGACGTCGACGACCTGGACGCCGGTGTCGTCGATGTAGTTCTGGACCTCGACCCGCTCGCCCTTGAACTTGAGACACCGGGCCAGGGTGTCGCCGAGGCAGGCGTTGCGGAGGTGGCCGATGTGGGCGGCCTTGTTCGGGTTGATGTTGGTGTGCTCGATGACGATCTTGGCCTCGTCGGGGCCGAGTGTCGTGCGGCCGGCCAGGCGGATGACCTCGGCGAAGACAGCGGCCTTGTCGAGCCAGAGATTGAGGAAGCCGCCGCCGGCGACCTCGGCCTTGACGACACCGGGGACCGAGGCGAGCAGGGGAGCGGACTCCTGGGCGATCGCCCGGGGCGCTTTCTTGAGCGTCTTGGCCAGCTGGAACGGGAAGGTCAGGGCCAGGTCGCCCATCTTCGGGTCCGGCGTCGGGGCCATGTCGAGGTCCGCCGGCTCGACCGGATAGACGGCCCGCAGCCGCCCGTAAATCGCGTCTTTCAAACGACTTTTAAAGGCGATCATTTTCGGTGACCTATTATAGCAAAATGGCCCCGCCGGGCAAGCCAGCGGCATATCGGAATACCTCTCGAGGCGGCGAGGGAATTTGCCTCGAAGATCCCCGTTGCTGGAGG
>CAYOYQ010000092.1:0-11593 GCA_964408215.1 uncultured Eubacteriales bacterium | reverse complement strand
CTACAACGCCAAGTCGTTCCCCGCGCTCAACTTCCGCGTCTACGAGCGACCCGACCACGCCGTGGCCTGGCTCAACCCGAACCCGCCCGAGACCTCGGACAAGCCCCTCCCCGGCGCCCTCCGCCCCGGCCAGGTCTTCCGGCTGTCCTATTCCCTGTTCGCGGGCGACGCCCTGCCCGAGCTCCTCGAGCGTCTCTATCGCGCCGTCCGCCAGCCGGCCGTCCGGGCCTCGCTCGAGATCAGGAAGTTCGAGGGCCCGGCCGAGATCATGGTCCGCGAGCCCGCGACCGGCGCGGTCTTCTTCCGCACCTTCCTCGCGAAACCCATCGCGCTCGAGATCCCCCTGCCCGCCGGCACGTATCAGCTCCGGGCCAACCTCTTCCCGGCCACGGTCGAGAGGACCGTCGTCGCGACCGCGGCCGCCCCCGCCGTCGCCAAGGACCCTAAGGACGCCAAGAGGGCCTCCCCGAACGCCTGGACGGTCGAAGCGCCCGCTTTCGGCCGCGTCCGCGTCGCCGTGGCCGACCGCAGAGGCCGCCACGTCCCGGGCAAGGTCTCGTTCATCGGCCTGGCCCCGACCGCGATGCCCTACTTCCTGCCCGTCGATCCCATCGTCTCGGGCCGCAGCTGGGAGAGCCTGAACAACGAAGTCTACCCGCCCGCCGAAGGCCTCGAGGTCATCCTGCCGGCTGGGACGTATCTCGCGGCCTCCTCGCGCGGGCCCGAGTTCGCCGTCGAGACGCGCGTCCTCGAGGTCCTTTCCGGCGAGCCCCGCGACATCCGCTTCACGATCGACCGCGTCCTCGAGACCCCCGGCCTCGTCGCGGTCGACTCCCACATGCACACGCTATTCTCCGACGGCTCGGTCCCGGTCTCCGGGCGCGTCCAGAGCGCCGCGGCCGAGGGCCTCGACGTCATCTTCTCCGCCGACCACAACACCGTCACGGATTACGGGCCGGAGATCGCTCGGCTCGGCCTCGTAAAAGATCTGGCCTTCCTCCCCGGCGTCGAGGTCACGTGCCGCACCGGCAGCACCCACTTCAACAGCCTCCCTGTCGCCGTCCGCCCCGACGAGCCGGCCCGCGGCGCGATCAGCGTCCGCGACGAGACCCCGGCCAAGCTGTTCGCCCTGGCCCGCGAGAAGAACCCCGGCTCGCTCGTCCATCTCAATCACCCGCGTTCGGGCACCCTGGGCTATTTCAACAATTACAACCTCGATCCCGAAAAGGCCGCTTTCGCCGATCCTCTCTTCGACCTCGGCTTCGACGTCATGGAGGCGCTGAACGGCGCGAAGTTCGACCGCGACAACCGCCGGGCCGTCGAGGACTGGTTCCACCTCCTCAACCGCGGCTACCCCGTCCGCATCGTCGCCGCTTCGGACGCCCACGGAGTCGAGGGCGGCGAGACCGGCTACGCCCGGACCTACGTCCTCATGGACGAGCCCGTCGCCGGCGCCGTCGACGAGAAGGCCCTCGTCGCCGCGCTCAAGAAGGGCCGGGCCTTCGTCTCCAACGGCCCCGTCGTCGCGGTCAAGGCCAACGGGAAAGCGACCTTCGGCGACCTCGTCGCGGTGAAGAAAGGACGCGTCGCGCTCGACATCACCGTGACCGGAGCGCCCTGGCTCGACGTCTCCGAGGTCCGGGTCGTCGTCAACGGCGAGCGCCGGGCGCCCCTCCCCCTCGAGGGCGCCGACGGCCGGACGGTCAAGTTCCGCGACCGCGTCACCGTCGATATGCCGGTGGACGGCTGGATCGCGGTCGAGGTCCTCGGCGGCCGGACGCTTTTCCCCATGATCCAGCAGCGCTCGGGCGACGGGACGCCCGAAGAAGCGGCCCGCCCTTACGCCCTGACCAACCCGATCCTCGTCGACGCCAACGGCGACGGCCGCTCCGACCCCGTCTGGCCCGAAAAGGTCATTGTTAAACCCGGTTCTTTTTAATAGAATCCCCGAGAGGAGAGTGACCCATGAGCCATCGCAAGACCCTCGTCATCGCCGCGATCTTCGCCGCCCTCGCGGTCTCCGCCCTGCCGGCCCTCGCCGCCCCGCCTCAGGCCGCCGCCGCGGCCGCCGGGCCGCTGATCGCCCAGGGCGACGCCCTCTACGTCAACCGCGCCGACTACGCCACGGCCAAGGAGGCCCGCAGGAAATACGAAGAGGCCCTGGCCGCCGGCGAAGACCCCTACGAGGCGAACTGGAAGCTTTCCCGCATCTGCTACTGGATCGGCGACCACACCGGCGCCAAGGACCTCAAGAAGACCATCCTTCTCGCCGGCGTTGAATACGCCAAGAAGGCGATCGAGATCAATCCCAACAAGCCCGACGGCCACTTCTGGCTCGGCGTCAACTACGGCGTCTACGGCGAGGCCAAGGGCATCCTCAAGAGCCTGGCCCTGGTCAAGCCGATCAAGGCCGAGATGAACCGCGTCGTCCAGATCGACCCGGCCTACGACCACGGCGGCGCCGACCGCGTCCTCGGCCGCGTCTACCACGAGGTGCCCGGCATCGCCGGCGGCAGCGAGAAGAAGTCGCTCGAACATCTCCTCAAGGCCGTCGAATACGGCCCCCGCGTCGGCCTCAACCTCATCTACATCGCCGACACGTATCTCTCGCTCGATCGCGTCGAGGATGCCCGCAAGGCCCTCCAGACGATCGTCGATATGGAGCCTATGCCCGATCTCATCCCGGAAACGGCATCGGAGAAGGCGCAGGCCATCGAAAGATTAGGAAAGAAGCCCTTCAAGACCAAATGACCTTGGCCCGGGACGACCGGGGACACGCATCAACAGGACCCGTCCCCGGTCCGGAACGTTCGATCCGCGTCCTCTACGAGACGGACGACTATATCGCCGTCGACAAGCCTGAAGGCGTCGTCTCCGTCGCCGAGGCCGGGCGCGGCGGCCTGCCCGAGCTCATCAAGCCCCACTACGCGGGCAAGCTCTACCCCGTCCACCGCCTCGACCGCGGCGCGAGCGGCGTCATCGTCTTCGCCAAGAACGCCGCGGCCCACCGCCATCTCAACGGCGCCTTCGATCGTCGCGAGGTGCAGAAGACCTATCTCGCCGTCGTCGACGGCCTCCCGGCCTCGAACCGCGGCCAGATCAACGCCCCGATCCGCGAGTTCGGCTCGGGCCGCATGGGCGTCGACCCCAAGCGCGGCAAGCCCTCCACGACCGACTGGAAGGTCGCCGAGCGCTTCGACGCCGCGACCCTCCTCCGCGTCAGCCCGGCGACCGGCCGGCGCCACCAGATCCGGGCCCATCTCTACCACATCGGCCACCCCATCCTCGGCGACCTCCGCTACGGCGACAAAGCGCGCCAGCAGGCGTTCCCCCGGCTCATGCTCCACGCCCTCTCGCTCGAGTTCGCCCTTCCCTCCGGCGAGCGTGTGACCGTCGAGGCGCCCCCGCCGCCGTCTTTCGAGGCGGTCCTGGCCGATCTCCGGGCCGATAAGCGGAAGAAAAAGGAGAAGCCGTGAGCGATTACGATCTCATCGTCATCGGCGGCGGCGAGGCCGGCATCTCCGCCGCGATCCGCGCGACGGCCCTCGGGGCCAAGGTCCTGATCGTCAACCGCGAGCCCGAGCTCGGCGGCGGCTGCGTCCAGACCGGGACCCTGCCCTCGAAGACTCTGGAGAACGCGGCCCGCTTCCTGGAGAACCTCAAGCAGGGCAAGCGCTACGGCGTCCCCGTCGTCGAGAACGCCCGGGCCGACTACAAGACGATCCTTGAGAGCCGCCACAAGACGACCATGTGCGAGATCGGCGTCCTGGCCACGGTCATGCGCAAGAACGCCATCGCGACGCTCGTCGGCGCCGCCTCGTTCAAGGACCCGCGCCGCCTCGAGGTCCGCCTGCCCGACGGCGCGACGCGCCTGCTCGAGACACCGCGGACGATCATCGCCACGGGGTCGCGGCCGATCGCCCTCCCCCACCTCCCTTTCGACGGCCGGACGGTCCTCTCCCCCGACGAGCTCACGGCCATGGACGCCATCCCCGGCCGCTTCCTCATCGTCGGCGCCGGCGTCATCGGCTGCGAGATGGCCTTCATCTTCCGCTCGCTCGGCTCGGAGGTCACCGTGGTCGAGAAGGCCGACCGGGCCCTCGTCGGACAGGACCACGAGGTCGGGGCCCTCATCACCCGCGAGTTCAAGAAACGCGGCATCCGGCTCATCCTCTCGACGGGGGTCGAGCGCGTCGAGCCCGCGGCGCCCGGGGCCGCGCCCGGGGCCGCTCGTGGCGGCTCCGACGGCCCCGTCCGGGCCGCCCTCTCGAACGGCGAGGCGATCGAAGCCGACCGGATCATGATCGGGGTCGGCCGCCGCCCCAACACGGAGGAGCTCGACCTCGCCGCCGCCGGCATCACCGCCGGCCCGCGCGGCGAGATCCAGGTCGACGACCGCATGCGGACCGCCGCGCCGGGCATCTACGCCGCGGGCGACGTCCTGGCCCGGTTCATGCTCTCCTCGATGGCCGTCGTCGAGGCCCGGATCGCGGCCGAGAACGCCATGGGCCTCGAGACCAGGATGGATTACACCTCGGCGCCGTGGGGCATCTACACCGATCCCGAAGTCGGCTCGGTCGGGGTGACCGAGGAGTGGGCCAAGGCCGGCGGCCGCGCCTTCGTTATCGGCCGGTGCGGCTACAACGACCTCGTCCGCTCCTGCCTCGACGCCAACGTCACCGGCTTCTTCAAGCTCATTTTCGACGGCGAGACGCACAAGCTCATCGGGGCTCACGTCGCCGGACAGGACGCGTCCGAGATCGTCCACTTCGCCGCCCTGGCCGTCAAGCTCGGCGCCCGGGCCGAGGACCTCAAGGACATGGTCTACAACCACCCCACGGTCTCCGAAGGCTTCGGCAAGGCCGCCGTCGACGCCCTTAAACAGCTCGAGAAAGGGAAACCCGCATGAAGCGCACTCCGCTCTTGATCTCGCTCGCCGCCCTGGCCGCTTATCTCGTCATCGCGCCCGCCGCGGTCCGGCCGGGCCAATCCGCCGCCAAGAAGGCTGCCCTCCGGCCCGTCGCCGACGGGGCCAAGGCCTTCGCCCACATCGCCTATCTCGCCTCGAACGATTTCAAGGGCCGGAAAGCCGGCTCGCCCGAATACCGCAAGGCCGCCGAATACGTGGCCGCGGAAATGCAAAAGATCGGCCTCAAGCCGGGCGGCGACAACGGGACCTGGTTCCAGGAGGTCCCGTTCAAGACCTGGACGGACTTCCCCCAGCCCCTGCGCCTGGAGATCCTCGCGCCGCAGCGCCGCGCTTATTTCGCCGGCCGCGGCCGCGACTTCACGCCTGTCAACGGCACGGGCTCCGGCGTCGCCCGGGGCGGGCTCGTCTTTATCGGCTACGGCATCGCCGCCGAAAAGGCGGGCTGGGACGATTACGCGGCGGTCGACGTCAAGGGCAAGATCGTTCTCGCGCTGCCCGATCTGCCGGCGTCGCTCCCGAGCGATGCCAAGGCCGCGTGGACCTTCGAGAACAAGGTCAAGACCGCCGCGGCCAAGGGCGCCGTCGGTTTCATCGAGATGGACCTTTCGACGCCCGGCGAGGCCCGCCCGCAGGGCCCGCCCGGGCCGCGGCAGCGCCCCGGGACGCTCCGGGCCGGGCAGGCGCCGGAGGGCTTCGTCATTCTCCGGGCCGGCCGCGATTTCCTGAACGACGCGTTCTACATGGTCGGCCGCAGCTGGCGCGATCTCGTCAGCAAGACGCTCCGGCTCGGGAAGTCCTTCACGCTCAACCTCGGCGTCGAGGCCGAGATCGAGGCCCACTTCGTCTCCGGCGAGCGCGCGGCCCCGAACGTCATCGGCATCTGGCCGGGGACCGACCCGAAGCTCAAGGACGAGGCCCTCATCATGGGCGGCCATCTCGACCATCTCGGCGTCGGCCTCGACGGCTGGGTCTATCCCGGCGCCGACGACAACGCCACCTCGGCCGCGACCGTCCTCGAGACGGCCCGAGCCCTGGCCGCGGCCAAGTTCAAGCCGGCCCGGACGATCGTTTTCTGCTCCTGGGCCGGCGAAGAGCTCGGCCTCGTCGGCTCGCGCTGGTACACCGACCACCCCGCGATCCCGCTCGACCGGACCGCGCTCTACATGAACATCGACATGGTCGGGACGGGCGACGCGGACCTCCTCGTCGGCGGCATGACCGAGTTCGCCGAGCTCTACGAGATCGCCAAGCGCGGCCTCGACGCGGAGACGATCGCCCGGCTCAAGCCCCGGCCGAACTACCGCGGCTCGGACCACACCTCGTTCTGGGGGAAGAACGTCCCGGCCATCAGCCTGCGCTCGGGCGAGGTCCTGACGAACGGGCTCGACGACGAGCACCCCGAATACCATCAGCCCGGGGACGGCCCGGGCATCATCGACCCGGAACGGCTGCGCGAGGCCGCCCAATATCACTGCGACATCCTCCGCGCCCTGGCGACGACGCGCGAGAACCTGCTCGATCCCATCCACCGGACGCTCTACCTCCACCGGGACGCCGCGGTCGTCGACATGCACTGCGACACGATCTCCCGCTACATGGCCGGCGAGGACCTGGCCGAGGACCTGCCCCGCGGCCACATCGACGTCCCCAAGCTCGAGCGCGGCGGCGTTGACCTCCAGGTCTTCGCCTGCTTCGCCCCGCCGCCTCAGAACGACCTGGAGAAGGCCAAGTCCGCCAACGGCGTCTTCGCCCAGATCGAGGCCGTGCACAAGCTCGTCGACACGAACCCTGACAAGCTGGCCCTGGTCGAGTCGCTCCAGGACGCGAATAGCGCTCGTAACGCCAGCAAGATCGGCGCGCTCATCGGGATCGAAGGCGGCTACGCCATCGAGAACGACCTCGTCCTGCTGCGCGAGTTCTACCGGGCCGGGGTGCGGCTCATGACCCTGACCCACTGGACGGCGACCGACTGGGCCGACGCCTCGGGCGACCCCAGGCCCATCCACGGCGGCCTGACCGAGTTCGGCGAGAAGGTCGTGGCCGAGATGAACCGGCTGGGCATGATCATCGATGTTTCGCACGCCGCCGACAAGACCTTTTGGGACGTCCTGCGCCTGTCCAAGACCCCGGTCGTGGCCTCGCATTCGTGCTGCAGGGCCCTGGCGCCTCATTTCCGCAACCTCAGCGACGAGATGCTCAAGGCCCTGGCCGAGAAGAACGGCGTCGTCGGAATCAACTTCTGGCCGGGGTTCCTCAACAGCGAGATCGACAAGGCCGAGAGCGATCTTCTGGCCAAGGTCGCGGCCGACCATGGCCTGCCCGCGGATTGGACGGCCATCATCAAGCTCGGACCGGCGGTCCGCGACCCGTTCGAGGCCGACTTCGCCAAGCGCTGGGCGGAGCTCCAAAAGACGCTTCCGCCCGTCGACGTTAAAACGGTCGTCGACCACATCGACCACGTCGTCAAGGTCACGGGCGACTGCGACCACGTCGGCCTGGGCTCCGACTTCGACGGCATCAGCGTTGCGCCGGTGGGGCTAGAGAACGCCGACCTCATGCCGAACATCACCAAGGAACTCGTCCGCCGCGGCTACAAGCCGGCCGACATCCGCAAGATCCTCGGCGGCAATTTCCTGCGCGTCTTTGGCGCCGTCGAGCAGGCCAAGGAAGCCGCAAAATAAGGGGACGGTGTCAGACCTACCTTTTACCCAAGTTTGCGTCCCGGCTCTTCCGCTCGGGTAAAAGGTAGGTCTGACACCGTCACGGGAGATTTGAGGTCTTAAGCAGCCCAAGGAGAGACGGAGCATGAATACATTCCGCCGGGTCACCATTTTGAGTCAATTCGACAAGTCTCCATTCTGTTTTTTCTCTCTTGCCGCCGTTGTCGCGGTCTCGCTCTTCCTTCTCCTGACGCCGTCGCTCCTCGCCTCCCCGCAGCCCCCGCCTCAGCCGCCCGCCGGGCAGGCCGCGACCCAGCAACCGCCGCCGCAACAGCCTCCGATGGGCCCGCGCGAGCCACGGCCGAACGTCATGCCGAAGACGCCGCTCGCACAGGACGTCCTCGACCTCCTGGCCAACGAGATCTCGGGCCAGATCATCTACAACAACGAGATCAAGCTGGCCGGCGCGCCCTGGCTCCGGGACGAGCGCGAGTTCAAGGACGGCTTCTTCGAATCGGAGACGATCGCCGCCCTGGCCCGGAGCTACGGGGTCGCCGACGTCCGCATCGACCGCTTCCCCCGCGAGGCGACGTTCGATTATCCCGTGGCGGGCGAGTTCTGGACCATAACGCCGGAGAAAAGGCTCGTCGCCCGGCTCGAGGCCGACCCCGCCCTCGTCGGCTCGGCCCCGCCCGAGCTCGACCTAACGGCGGGGCTCGTCTACGTCCCGCCTCTCAACGCCGAGGAGATCAAGAAATGGCGGGCCGCCGGCCCCCAGGAGAAATACGCCGGCAAGGTCGCCCTGCTCTGGAACTCCCCGCGGGGGGACGAGGCCGCGGCCCTCGACGCGGCCGGCCTCGCCGGTGTCGTATCATTCAGCGCGCAGGAGCGCTACCTCGACCCGAACCAGGTCATCTACGGCCGCGGCGCGGGGACCGGTCTCAAGAACCTCCTCTTCTTCTTCAGGGTCTCGTGGCGGCAGTGGTCGGAGCTGCTCGAGGACGTCGAGGCCGGGCGGAACGTCACCGTGCGGGCCGTGGCCCGCATCGAGAAGCACCCGGACCGCTATGAGAACGTGCTATGCGTCATCCCCGGGACGGAAGCCGGCGCGAAAGGCGTCATTTTCTCGGCCCACCTCTTCGAGGGCTATGTCAAGCGCGGGTCCAACGACAACATGAGCGGCTGCGTCATCCAGCTGGAGATCCTCCGGGCCCTCGCCCGTCTCATCCGCGAGGGCGCCCTGCCGGCGCCGCGGCGGACGATCGCCTTCCTCTGGCCCGTCGAGATCTCCGGCACCTATGAGCAGATCAAGCGGACCGACGGCTTCGCCGACCGCTTCGCCGTCAACATCAACATGGACATGGCCGGCGAGGGGCTGCGCAAGAACAACGCCGTGATGACCATGAGCGAGTGCCCCAATTACCTGCCGAGCTTCCTCGACGGCCTCACCGACTCGATCATGAACTACGTCTGGCGGACGAACGACATCGTCTACACCAACGACTCGCCGCGCGGCCGTCCCGGCGGCCAGTATCTGCCCAGGCCGCTTTGGGAGAAGGGCGGGTCGCTCGACGCCTTCCGCTATTTCGTCCACGAGGCGACGGGCGGGAGCGACCACGTCGTCTTCAACAACGCCTCGGTCCGCGTGCCCGGGATCGAGCTCTTCACCTGGCCCGACCAGTGGTACCACTCCGACGCCGACACGCCGGACAAGTCCGACCCGACCCAGATGCGGCGGGTGGCCTTCATCGGCGCGGCGGCGGCCTGGGCGGCCGCGAATTGCGACGACGCGGTCCTCGCCGGGCTCCTCGAGGCCGTCACCGATTTCGGCTATGCCCGGGTCGGCAAGCGCGAGTTGGCCAGGGCTTTGCAGACGGTGACCGACGCCGAGGGCAAGGACCTGGAGAAGGCCATGAACCGGGCGCTCAACCTGGCGGCGCTCGCCGCGGCCCGGGAGAAAGGCGCCGTCGAGAGCGTCCGCGACGTCTATTCGGGCTCGGACAAGGCCCGGGCGGCCGTGGCCGCCCATGTCCGGCAATGGGAGCTTTACGGGGCGGCGCTCGAGCGCCAAGTCAAGGATTACGCCGCTTTCCGGGCGGCCGCGCTCAAGGTCAAGGCGCCGGCGGCGCGGGCGATGACGCCGGAAGAGAAGAAAGCGGGCGTCGCCGTCCCGAGCCTCGCGGCGGGCGTCAAGGGCAAGGAGTTCACGCTCGAGCAGAGCGAGCGCTACCGGAATTACGTCAAGGACCACCCCGACGCCGCGAAGGGCCTGAAGCTCTCGCCGCCCGCACGGAGGGTCGTCCTCAATTACATCGACGGCCGACGGACGCTCACGGCGATCCGGCGTTCGGCAGAGGCCGAGACGGGGACGGAGATCGACTTCAAGGACATCGCCGCCTATATCGACTTCCTCAAGGCGGTCGGCTGGATAAAATAGGATTCCAATGGGGACATGTACCGGGTAAGTGGCCCCGTTCCTGGGCGGGATACCCCATAAGGTACGATCTCTCCGGCCTGGGAATTGAGAAGAAGGCGGATTCGTGATAATTTGTAGGTCTATGACTATGAAGCTGCTTCAGATCTGATGGATCCCGATAGCCCCAATCCCGCTGAATTCGAAGCTCCCGTCATCCTCGACCGGGGGCGCCACCGCATCTCCCGGCGCGAGATCGACCCCGACTGCCTCAAGGTCCTTTACCGGCTGAGCGGCCACAATTTCATCGCCTATCTTGTCGGCGGGGCGGTTCGCGACCTCATGCTCGGACGAAGACCGGCCGATTTCGACGTCGGCACGAACGCCCATCCGAACCAGATCAAGAAGCTTTTCCGCAACGCTTTCCTCATCGGCCGGCGCTTCCGGCTGGCCCATGTCCGTTTCCAAGGGGGCAAGATCATCGAGGTCTCGACCTTCCGCCGCAAGCCGACCGAGGAGGAGCTGGCCGAGGAGCGCGAGGAGGAGGCGGCCCGCGCCGAAGCCGCCGAGCCCGAAGAGCCCGGGTCACCCGAGATGGGGTCAAACCTACTTTTTTCGGAAAAAAGTAGGTTTGACCCTCTCTTGGAAGAGGCCCCGCCCGCAGCCGCGGCCGAAGGGGAAACCTGCCCGGTCGACGACGCCGGCGCGCCGGCCCGGCGCAAAGGCCGGCCGCCGCTCAAGCCCATCGCCTACGGCACGCCGCGCGAGGACGCCTTCCGCCGCGACCTGACCATCAACGCCCTGTTCTACGACATCGCCACCTATTCCGTCATCGACTATGTCGGCGGGCTCGAGGACCTCGAGGCCGGCCGCGCCCGCATCATCGGCGATCCGGACACGAGCTACACCGAGGACCCGGTCCGCATCTGGCGCGTCCTGCGCCATGCCTCGCGCCTGGGCTTCTCCATCGAGGAGCGGACGGCCGAGGCGATCCTCCGCCACCGCGACAAGCTCTCCGCCTGCGCCGGGGCCCGCCTCTACGAGGAGCTCAACAAAGACATCAAGTCGGGCGCCGCCCGGCCCTTCTTCCAGAGCGCCCGCACCTACGGCGTCCTCGCCCGCTTCCTCGGCGAGGCCGGCGAGCTCTACGAGCGCTCCGACGACCGCATGGACAAGCTCTCGGCCCTCCTCGGCGTCCTCGACGCTTCGATCAATTCCGGCGGCGCCCCGCCCGCCGCGGTCATGTACGGGCTCCTGCTCTGGCCCTGGGCCGAGCCCATCCTGGCCGGCACCCACGGTGACAAGCCCAAGGTCCTCTACGACGCCTTCCGGGCCTCGCACGCCTCGGCCACCGTGCCCAAGACGGTCCTGCTCGAGTCGGTCCACACGCTGGTCATCGTCGACCACATGGTCCAGGCGCTCCTCGACGGCAAGATGCGCTGGGCCCTTAAGGAGCGCCCGCACTATCCCGAGGCCTCGCGGATCACCTCGGTCCTCATCGACGGCACGTTCGGGACCTGTGACGACCCGTTCTCGGTCCTCTACCAGCACCGCTTCGGGGCCCGGCCCCGCCCCCGGCCGCACCGCTAC
>CAYOYQ010000091.1:1188-11666 GCA_964408215.1 uncultured Eubacteriales bacterium | reverse complement strand
GTTCGGGGAAGGAGGGGGGATGGATGTTCGATCGAGAGACGTCCGGCGATTCCCTCCCGTCCTCCTTCTGGCCGTCTTCCTGGTCGTGACAGCGGGGATCCTCTCGGCCGGATATCTCTACTACCGGAATTACCGGGAGAACTTCAAGCGCGGCGTCGAGCAGACGCTCCTCGCCATCGCCGACCTGAAAGCCAGCGAGCTGATCGATTGGCGGGCCGAGCGCCTGGCGGACGCCGCGGTCTTTTTCGAGAACTCCACGTTCCTGGGTCTGACGCGGAGAGCCCTCGCCGCGCCGGCCGCCCTTGAAGCGCGAGAGCAGCTCCTCGCCTGGCTCCGCTCGGTTGAGCAGGCCTATCAATACGACCGTCTCTTCATCCTCGATGCGCAAGGCGTCGAACGCCTGTCGACGCGCGACGTTCCCGGCCCTCTCGCCGCCTATTTCCGTGATCAAGTCACCGAGGTCCTGCGCTCGGGCCAGGTCTCGTTCCTCGATTTCCACCGCGATGCGCCCGATCTCCCGATCCACCTGTCGATCCTTGTCCCGCTCTTCGCCGCGGGCCCCCCGCCCCGCCCCTTGGGCGTCCTCGTCCTCAAGATCGATCCCAGGACCTATCTTTTCCCTTACATTGCCCGCTGGCCGACGCCCAGCCGCACGGCCGAAACCCTCCTCGTCCGCCGCGAGGGCGGGGAAGTCGTCTTTCTGAACGAGCTGCGCTTCCGGAAGGGCACGGCCCTGGCCCTGCGCTCTCCGCTCTCCGATGCGACCTTGCCCGCGGCGCAGGCGGCCCTCGGCCGCGAGGGCATCATGGAAGGCCGGGACTATCGCGGCGTCCCGGTCGTCGCCGCCTTGAGCAAGGTCCCCGGCTCTCCCTGGTCCCTGGTCGCCCGGATGGATGTGTCCGAAGCCTACGCGCCTTTACAGGAGCGGCTTCTCGAAGTGGCCTTGATCGTCGGCGCCCTCCTCCTCGGCGCCGCGGCCGGCGTGGGCCTGGCCTGGCGGCAGCAGAGCGCCAAGTTCTACCGTTCGAGGTATGAGATGTCCGAGGCGCTTCGCGCCGTATCCCTTCGCCAGGAAGCCCTGCTCGCCGCTGTCCCGGACATCATCATGGAAGTGAACGCCAGCAAGGTGTACACCTGGGCCAACCTCGCGGGCCGGGAATTCTTCGGCGAGGACGTCCTCGGCAAGGAAGCCGCTGTCTTTTTCGAGGGGGAGCAGAGCATCTACGAGAGCGTCAAACCCCTCTTCGAGGGCCGTGAGGACGTCCTTTACGTGGAGAGCTTGCAACGGCGCAAGGACGGCGAGAAGCGCCTGCTGGCCTGGTGGTGCCGCGTGCTCAAGGACGACCGCGGACGCGTGACCGGCGCGCTCTCTTCGGCCCGCGACATCACCGAGCAGAAGCGCTCGCAAGAGGCCCTGAACGCCTCCGAGATCCGCTACCGGCGCCTGTTCGAGGCGGCCAAGGACGGCATCCTGATCCTCAACGCCGACACGGGGACGATCCTGGACGTGAACCCGTTCCTGATCGAGATGCTCGGCTTCTCGCACGACGAGTTCCTGGGCAAGCGGATCTGGGACCTGGGCTTTTTCGGGGACATCGTCGACAGCCAGGCGAGGTTCGAGGAATTGCAGCGCAAGGAATACGTCCGCTACGAGAACCTGCCGCTCGAACGAGCGGACGGGCGCAGGCTCGAAGTCGAGTTTGTCAGCAACGTCTACAAGGTCAGCGGCCAGAAGGTCATCCAGTGCAACATCCGGGACATCACGGACCGCAAGCGGGCGGAGGACGCGCTGGCCGTTCAGAAAAGGATCGGCGACATCTTCCTCACTCGAACCGGCGACGAGATGTTCTACGAGGTCCTGCGCGTCGTCCTGGAGGTCTTGAAAAGCCCCTACGGGGTCTTCGGCTATCTCGACGAGGAGGGCGCCCTGGTCGTTCCCTCGATGACGGCGCACGTCTGGGACAAGTGCGAAGTGCCCGACAAATCCATCGTCTTCCCCCGGGAGACGTGGGGAGACAGCAGCTGGCCCCGGGCGGTCAAGGAGCTGAAGCCGAATTTCTCCAACGAGGGCTCGACGAAGACCCCCGAAGGGCACGTCCGCCTAACGAGGCACATCTCTCTGCCCATCCTGTTCCAGGGCGCGGCGATCGGCCTCTTCCAGGTCGCCAACAAGGAGACGCCCTACACCGGGGACGACATCCATCAGCTGGAGGCCATCGCCGCCTATGTCGCCCCCGTCCTCAGCGCCCGGCTCCAGCGCCAAAGGCAGGAGGCGGAGCTGCAGGCCAAGAACGACGAGCTCATCAGATTCACGTACACGGTCTCCCATGACCTCAAGAGCCCGTTGGTGACCATCCGCACCTTCCTGGGCTACCTCGAACAAGACGCCCGGCGACCGGACCCGGCGGCCATCGAAAAGGACCTGGGCTACATCCGTAACTCGGCCGACAAGATGTCCCAGCTCCTGGACGAGCTCCTGGAGCTGTCGCGCATCGGGCGCCGGGTCAATCCGTCCGTCGAGGTCACGCTTCAGGAGGTCGTCCAGGAAGCCCTGGACCTGGTCGCGGGCCGGATCTCCGGCCGCGGCGTCGAGGTCAAGGTCACCCAAGAGCCCGTCCGGCTCTGGGGCGACCGGGTCCGCCTGGTGGAGATCTTCCAGAATCTGATCGATAACGCCGTCAAGTTCATGGGCGACGAGCGCGACCCGCGCATCGAGATCGGCGCCGAGCCGGAGGGCGACGGAACGGCGCTGTTCGTGCGCGACAACGGGATGGGGATCGACCTGCGGCATCAGCCCAAGCTCTTCAACCTGTTCGAAAAGCTGGACGCCAATTCCGAGGGCTCGGGCATCGGCCTGGTCCTCATCAAGCGCATCGTCGAGGTGCACGGCGGGAAGATCCGGGTCGAATCGCCGGGCCCGGGGCAGGGCACGACCTTTCGGTTCACTCTGGCCAAGACCAAGCGGCCGCCGCGCGAGAAGGAGGTCAAATGATCAAAGGATTGCCTATCAACATCCTGCTCGTCGAGGACGACCTGGCCCACGCCGAGATCGTCCGGCGCAATCTCAAGGACTTCCGAGTGGCCAACCGGATCATCCATGTCGAGGACGGCCAGGCGGCGCTGGACTACCTCTTCGGCAAAGGCCCCTTCGCCGATCCCGAATCCAATCCGCGGCCCCAGTTGATCCTCCTCGACCTCCGCCTGCCCAAGGTGGACGGGCTGGACGTCCTGCGGGCCATCAAGGAGGACGCGGACTGCAAGAGCATCCCCACGGTCGTCCTGACGACGTCGAGCGCCGAAGCGGACATGATCAAAGCCTACGATAACGGCGCCGGCAGCTACCTGGTCAAGCCGGTGGATTTCGATAAATTCACCAAGCTGATGGACGCCTTCGGATTCTACTGGCTGGCCTGGAACAAGTACCCGGAATGAAAGACCCCGTCCTGAAGGTCCTCCTCTTGGAAGACGAGCCGGCCCATGCCGAGGCCGTCCAGAGGGCCTTCCGATCGGCCGGCCTCCAGGCCGAGATCCGGGTCGTCGGCACGCTCCGCGAATACCGCGAGGCCGCCTCGGACCGGCCGCCGGACATCGTCCTCATGGACCTGGTCCTGCCGGACGGACGGGCGCTCGAAGCGCTGGCCTCCCAGCCGGGCGCCGGGCGCTTCCCCGTCCTGATCATGACCAGCCACGGCGACGAACAGGCCGCCGTGGACGCCATGAAGGCCGGCGCCCTCGATTACGTCGTCAAATCCCCGGAAGCCATCGCCGCGATCCCCCGGACCGTGCAGAGGGCCCTTCGGGAGTGGAGCGTGACCCTGGCCTACGAGCGGGCGGAAGCGGCCCTGCGGGAGAGCGAGAAGCGGTTCCGCACCCTCTACGAGAATTCCACGCTCGGGCTCTACCGGACGACCCCGGCCGGGCGGATCCTCCTGGCCAACCCGGCCTTGATCAAGATGCTCGGCTATTCGTCGTTCGAGGAGCTGGCCGCCCGGGACCTTCGGAAGGACGGTTTCGAGCCCTCCTATCCGCGGGATGAGTTCATGCGGCTCATCGAGAAGGAAGGCGAGATAAGGGGATTGGAGTCCGCCTGGAAGCGCCGCGATGGGACGGTCCTCCACGTCCGGGAAAGCGCCCGGGCCATCCGCGACGCCGAGGGGAGGATCGTGCATTTCGACGGGACCGTCGAGGACATCACCAGCCGGAAGCTCGCCGAGCAGAACCTGGCCCTGGAGCAAAGCCTCCTGCGGGCCCTCCTGGAGAACGCCACCGACCAGGTCTATTTCAAGGACGTCGACAGCCGCTTCCTCAGGATCAGCCGGGCTCAGGCCTCCCGATTCGGCCTGAGCGATCCCGCCCTAGCTGTGGGAAAGTCGGATTTCGATTTTTTCGCCGCCGAGCACGCCCGGCAAGCCCTCCGCGACGAGCAGGAGATCGTCCGCTTCGGCCGGCCCTTGGTGGATCAGGAGGAAATGGAGACCTGGCCCGACGGCCGGATGGCCTGGGTCTCGAGCACCAAGGTGCCTCTCCGCGATCAGCAAGGCCGGATCTTCGGGACCTTCGGCATCTCCCGCGACATCACCGAACGCAAGCTGGCGGAGGAGCGCCTGAACGAGACCCTCCGCCGCTTGCGCCAGGCCATCAACTCGACGGTCCAGGTGCTGGGCATGACCGTCGACGCCAGGGACCCCTACACGTCCGGGCATCAGCTCCGGACAACCCTCCTGGCCGAGGCGATCGCTCGCGAGCTCGGCTGGCCGCCCGACCGGATCGAAGGGCTCCGCATGGCCGGCCAGGTCCACGACATCGGCAAGATCTCCGTTCCCTCGGAGATCCTGAGCAAGCCCACGGCCTTGACCGCGACAGAGTACAAGCTGATCAAAACGCACGCCAAGAAGGGCTACGAGATCCTGAAGAACGTCGAGTTCCCCTGGCCGTTGGCCGAGATCGTGCATCAGCACCATGAGCGGATGGACGGCTCCGGCTATCCCCGGGGCCTCAAAGGGGAGGACATCCTCATGGAGGCCCGGATCCTGGCCGTGGCCGACACGGTGGAAGCCATGGTGTCCGATCGTCCCTATCGCCCGGCGCCGGGGATCGCGGCCGCCCTGGCCGAGATCGACGGGCAGAAGGGACGGATCTACGATGCGAGCGCCGCGGGATCGTGCCTCAGGCTTTTCAGGGACAAAGGCTTCAGGTTCCCAACTTGAATCGCTTGTGCTTGAAGAGAGCGAGGCAGGCCTCGACGACCCGGGAGTCGTAGATCCGGCCTTTCTGCTTATCGATCTCCTCGAGCGCCTTTTTAAGCGTCAACGCCGGCCGGTAGGGCCGATGGGAGAGCATGGCGTCTACGGTCTCGGCGACGCTCAGGATCCTGGCTTCCAGGAGGATCTCCCGGCCGGCGAGCCCGTTCGGGTATCCGGATCCGTCCATCCGTTCGTGGTGCTGGTAGACGATCAGCGCGACCCGGTCCGGCAGGTCGATGGATTTGAGGATCGCGTATCCGGTCGCCGGGTGCTCCCGGATGAGCTGGAGCTCCTCGTCCTCCAGCCGGCCGGGCTTGGTCAGGATCTCCGAGGGGACCGAGATCTTTCCCAGATCGTGAATGAGGGCGGCGATGTGGAGGATGTCCACGTCGTCCGGCGAGAGCTTCATTTCGACGGCGATCGCCCGGGCCAGGTCGGCGACCCTCTTCTGATGTCCGGACGTATAGGGATCGCGCATGTCGATCAGGGAAGCGATGGCCTGGATGATGGCGCCCCGCGAGCGGAGGCGCAGCGCAAAGCTCTCTTCGAGCCGCTCCGCGGCCTTCCGGCGCTCGGTGATGTCGTGGGCGATCCCCAGCACCACCGTTCGGCCCTTGAGAGATACGGGATAGGTCCTGATCTCGACGAAGACAGAGTCCCCGTCCTTCCGTCTGAGCGTGAATTCGTCGGGCCCCGTCGGCTGCCTCATGGCGTTCATGGCCAGGAGCTTGAGGGACTTGGCGATCTGGTCCCTGGGGAGCATCTTCAATTCCATGAAGGTCTTGCCGGCGATCTCGTCCCGCTGATAGCCGGCCAGGGCTTCCGCGGCCCTGTTGCCGGTAATGAACTTCCCCCTGGCGTCGCAGAGATAATAAGCGTCCGGGGCATACTCGAACAGGATCCTGAACAGGTCGTCCGATCCCGCCTGCCCCCTGGCGTTCAATTCGCCAAGGACCAGCTCGACCGTTTCCGGGGACATCATCCGCCTCTCCCTTTCGTCACTTTTGCCTCGACCTGATCATAGGGGTGAGGGGGCCGGGCCGCCATAGCCGTTTGAAGTGATTCCCGGGGGGAGATTCGCCCTCCCGATCATCCGGCCGGGGGGGTGCGGCCGTCATCGTTCCGGGACGGCAAGGGCGGCGCGGCCGGCCGCAAGTCGCGTCAGCGCTTCCGGTTCCGCCTCTCACCCCGGCGAGCCCGGTAATACCCCCCCCAATCCCTCTCGATAGGCGATACTTCGCCAGAAGGGCCGGTGCCATCATAGGACCGCGGGGATGAAGTGAGAGGGACACACATGGGCAACCAGGCCTCCGGCCAAAAAGCCCGGACCGGACGATCGCGGCCGAGCCAGGATCGGTTCCGGTCTATCGCCGATCAGTCTCTCGCGGCCGTCCTCATCTTGGATCCCGGCCTTCGCGTCGTCTATGCGAACGAGGAAGCGGGCCGGATCACGTCGTTCGCGCCGGAGGAGCTCATCGGCCGGGACCTTTCGGGGTGGGTCCATCCTGGGAGCGTCGCCGAAGTGAAAGGCCATTCCGCCCGGCTCCGGAGCGCCGCGGACGCCCCCTCGCGCTTCGAGCTCTCCATCGTCCGGAAGGACGGGCAGGGGAGGCTTGCCGAATGCCAGGCGGCGGCGCTCCCGGGCCCGAAGGGCCGCCCGGATATCGTCATGCAGTTCGCGGATATCACGGAACGCCGGGGGGCCGAAGAGGAATTGGAGGACTCCCACGCGATCTTCAAGGTCGTCTTCGACTACGCGCCCGACTGCATCTACCTGAACGATCTCAACGGCTTCCTGATCGACGGGAACTTCATGGCGGAACGGCTCACCGGCTACTCCAAGGAAGAGCTCGTCGGGAAGAACCTCCTGACCTCGGGGCTCCTGCCGGCCGGCGAAGTCCCCAAAGCCGCCCGGCTCCTGACCTGGAACTACGTGGGGAAGCCGAGCGGGCCGGACGAGCTGGTCTTCAGAAGAAAGGACGGCACCCTCGTGCCCGTGGAGATCCGGACCTTCCCGGTCAAGGTCAACGGGAAGACCATGATCCTGGGGATCGCCCGGGACATCACCGTCCGCAAGCAAGCCGAGGAAGACCTGCTGAGGAGCCGGGAGGATCTCGAGACCCTCGTCCGGGAGCGGACCCGGGAGCTCGAGAGCGCCAAACAGGCCGCCGACGCGGCCAACAGCGCCAAGAGCACCTTCCTGGCCCACATGTCGCACGAGATCCGGACGCCGATCAACGCCATCATGGGATTCTCCCAATTGATGCAGCGCGACGACACCCTGGCGTCCCACCAGCGCCAGCACCTGAACGTCATCAACCGCAGCGGCGAGCACCTGCTGGCGCTCATCACCGACGTCCTGGAGATGTCGAAGATCGAGGCCGGCCGGACGACCCTGAACCCGACGACCTTCAGCCTGCTCTCCCTGCTCGAGGACCTGGAGCTGATGTTCCGGATGCGCGCCGAGGCCAAGAACCTGACCTTCGCCCTCGAAGTCCCCGGCCAGATCCCGCGGTACGTCGAGGGCGACGAAGGCAAGCTGCGGCAGATCCTCATCAACCTGCTGGGAAACGCCGTGAAATTCACGGCCGCCGGGCGGATCGTGCTGAGGATCCGGGCCGGCCGAAAGGACGCCGGCGGGATCCGCCTGGAAGCGGAAGTCGAGGATACCGGGCCCGGCATCTCCGAAGAGGAACAGAAGGACCTGTTCAAGCCGTTCCAGCAGGCCCGGAGCGGCCGCCTGATGCGGTCCGGCACGGGTTTGGGATTGGCCATCTGCAAGGAGTTCGTCACTCTGATGGGCGGGGAGATCACGGTCAGCAGCCGGGCGGGGAAGGGGAGCCTGTTCAAATTCCGGATCGACCTGGGGGAGGGCGATGCGGGTTTCGTCGAGAAACGGCCGGGGTCCCAGCGGGTCAAATGCCTGCGTTCCGGGCAGGCCACGCGCCGGATCCTGATCGCCGACGACGAGGAGTTCAACGGCACGTTCCTCGCCAACCTCCTCGGCGACATCGGCTTCGAGACGAAACGGGTGACCAGCGGAAAAGAGGCCCTCGACGTGTTCCGGACCTGGCGGCCGCACCTGGTCCTCATGGACCTGCGCATGCCCGAGATGGACGGCTGCGAAGCCATGCGCCGCCTGCGGGCGAGCGAGGGCGGAACGGAGGTCAGGATCGTCGGCGTGAGCGCCAGCGCCTTCGAGGAGGACCGGCGCGAGGCCCTCGCGGCGGGGGCCGACGACTTTCTGACCAAGCCCTTCCGCGAAGAGGTCCTCTTCGAGAAGATCGGGCGGCTTCTGGAGGTCGAGTTCGAGCTTGCCGAAGAAACGCCGTCCGGGACGGCCCCGGGCCGCGGCGTCGAGGCCCGCGGTCTGACGACGGACGCCCTGGCGGTCCTGCCGGCGGATTTCGCACGGGGGATGCGCGACGCCGTCGTCAAGGCCGACTATGACCTGATGATCGGGCTGATCGACGGGATCGCCGGCCGGGACGAGCCGGTCGCCCGGGAGCTGCGCGGCCTCGTCGAACGCTATGAATACAATGCGCTTCTGAACCTGTTGCCCATGGAGAGGAGTGACCGATGAACCCGACCCCTGTTTTCCCGGACAAGCCGAGCATCCTGGTCGTCGACGACACGCCGGCGAACCTCCAGCTTCTGGCCAGTATGCTGAAGGAGCGGGGGTATAAGACGCGGCCCGTCCCGAGCGGCATGCTGGCGCTCCAGGCCGCCTTGAGCGAGCCGCCGGACCTGATCCTCCTCGACATCAACATGCCGGAGATGAACGGTTTCGAAGTGTGCCAGAGCCTGAAGGCCGACGAAAAGCTGAAGGACATCCCCGTCATCTTCATCAGCGCCTTGAACGAGGTCCTGGACAAGGTGAAGGCCTTCGCCGTGGGCGGCGTGGACTACATCACCAAGCCTTTCCAGTTCGACGAGGTCCAGGCCCGGGTCAATACGCACCTGAAGCTCCGGCATCTCCAGCAGGAGCTCGAGAAGCACAACCGGCAGCTGGGCAAGCTCGTCCAGACCCAGGTCAAGAAGATCTCGGACACCCAAATGGCCATGATCTTCGCCCTGGCCAAGCTCGCGGAATCGCGGGACGACGATTCGGGCATGCATCTCGAGCGCGTCCAGGCCTTCTGCAAGAAGCTGGCCGAGGGACTCGCCCAGAGGGCCCGTTTCGGCCGGCAAGTCGATCCGAAATACATCGAGACCCTCTACTATGCGAGCCCGCTCCACGATATCGGCAAGGTGGCCATCCCCGACCGCATCGTCCTCAAGCCCGGCAAGCTGACCCCCGAGGAGTTCGAGGTCATGAAGACGCACGCCGCCCTGGGGGCCGAGAAGCTCGAAGCGGTCCAGCGGCAGTTCCCGGGCAACGCCCTGCTCGACATGGGCATCGCCATCGCCATGTTCCACCACGAAAAGTGGAACGGGGGCGGCTATCCGAAGGGCCTGGCGGGGGAGGCCATCCCGCTCTCAGCGCGCATCATGGCGGTCGTGGACGTCTACGAGACCCTGAGGGCCAAGCGCTGCTACAAGGAACCCTTCTCCCACGAACAGAGCGTGGGCATCATCGTTTCCTCGAGCCAAACGCACTTCGATCCCGAGATCGTCAAGGTCTTCGTCGACCTGCAAGAGGACTTCCGGGTGATCAGCGAAGAAATGAAGGATTAGACCTTCTTGACAAGTTATTGAATATGCAGGGATAATTCCCGGCAAGGGAACCCCTGAAAACATGAAGAAGCTAATCCCAGTCCTCCCGACGATCATTTTATCCGTCTTCGCCGCCCTAACACAGGGCTGCGCCCCCGCCGACAGGCCCCCGGATGCCGTCGCCATATCGGGAACGGTCCTGGCCGACGGCGCGCCTCTTTCTGGGGTCGTCCTGACGGGGCTCCCCGGCAATCCCGTGACCGGCGCGAACGGCGCCTACAGCGTCTCCCTTACCGTCGGCTTCTCGGGCACCGCGACACCCACTCTCACGGGCTACGTCTTCGATCCTCCCTCGCGTAGCTACACGAACCTCTCCGGCGACCGGGGCGCTCAGAACTACACGGCCACGCTCCGCACGTTCACCATTTCAGGAACGGTCGCCGCCGGATCGACCGGCGTCGCTGGCGTGACCATGGACGGCCTGCCCGCGAGTCCCGTCACAGATGCCTCCGGTCACTACTCCGCCCAGGTGACCTACGGCTCCACCGTCCACGTCATCCCGACCCACGCCCAATACAC
>CAYOYQ010000091.1:0-1088 GCA_964408215.1 uncultured Eubacteriales bacterium | reverse complement strand
CTGAGCGGCCCGCTCCCGGCGGAGTTGGGCAACATGCCGAACCTGGCCCATCTCTTCCTCTATTCGAACGAGCTGAGCGGCCCGATCCCGCCCGAGCTGGGCAACGCGGCCAGCCTGCAATCCATTGTCCTCAGGGACAACCAGCTGAGCGGAGAGATCCCGGCCGAGCTGGGCGACCTGACCAATCTGCTGGTCTTACGCCTCGGGGACAATCTACTGACGGGAGCGATCCCGGCCGAGCTGGGGAATTTGACAAAGCTCCAGAGCCTGCGTCTCTCGCACAACCAACTTAGCGGAGAGATCCCGGCGACACTCGGCAACCTGACCCAGCTCTGGGAAATGCTCATAAGCGCCAACATGCTGACGGGACCCATACCGGAGTCGCTGGCCAACTTACTAGCCCTCACCGCGACGGACCTCGGCTACAACGCCCTCTTCACGTCCGACGGCGCTCTCATCACGTTCCTGAACTCGAAGGACGCGAACTGGGCCGAGACGCAGACGATCGCTCCGGCCTCCGTGACGGCCACCTCACTCGGCGCCGCCGCCATCACGGTCTCCTGGCTTCCGGTCACATATACGGCCGACGCGGGCTACTACAACGTCTACATGTCCCAAACCGCCGGCGGTCCCTACACGCTCGCCGGTTCGACCGCCGACAAGACGACCTCATCGCTGGACGTCACCGGCCTAACGCCTGGGCAGCCCTATTACTTCGTGGTCCGGACCGTGACGAACGCGCACGCGAACAACAGCAACATCGTTGAGAGCGGCGACAGCAACGAAGCTATGGCCGTGGCCTCGATCCTGGGCTTGGCCCTCACTCCGAGTATCGGCACGAATCCCGTTACTCTCTACTAGAGGCCGCTGTCCCCATTTTTCCCTTGACTTCCTCCCTGGCGGCTCTATAGAATTCGGACAAGTTCGGCTCTCACCGGGACCGGAGAGCTCAGCGACTCATGAAGAATGCCGGCGTATCGCCTCTCGGCGTCCACCGGCGGTAGCCTATCCCATGGCCCGTCTAGCCCGTTCCACCGTCGTCGGCTTCCCCCATCACCTCGTCCAGCGAGGGTATCACGACCAGCCTG
>CAYOYQ010000090.1:0-11690 GCA_964408215.1 uncultured Eubacteriales bacterium | reverse complement strand
CCGGGCCCTCGAGGACCTGGTCGAGACGCGCGTCGGCATCATCTCGACCGGCGTCGAGCGCGAAGAGACGCTCTTCCTCGACGACGAGCTCCGCGGCCTCGTCGATCTCGCCCGGGTGCGGGCGGCCGGAGCGGCCTGAGCGAGGGACGATGGCGGGCAGCACGGGTGAGCGGGTCGAGATCAGCCGCGCGGCCCTCGTCCATAACATCCGCGAATTCCGCCGGATCATCGGGCGCAAGCGGCTTTTCCTGGCCGTCGTCAAAGCCAACGCCTACGGCCACGGCCTTGTCGAGACGAGCCGCCTCGCCGTGGGGGAGGGGGTCGATTGGTTCGGCGTCAACTCGGTCGGCGAGGGGATCGCGCTCCGTGAGGCCGGGATCGGCGTCCCCATCCTCGTTCTGGGCTACGCGCCGTTCGGCGAGCTCGCGGACGCGGTCGAACGCGACCTGCGCCTGACCGTCTATCACCGCGAGACCGCGAAGCGGCTGTCGGCCGCGGCCGCGCAGGCCCGCAGGACGGTCCGCCTTCACGTCAAGGTCGAGACCGGGACGTGGCGGCAGGGGGTCCTGCCCAAGGACCTCACGGCCTTTGTCCGAGACATCCGGAAGCTCCCGGGTCTCGCCGTCGAAGGCCTCTCGTCGCACTTCGCCAACATCGAGGACACGACCCGGCATGACTATCCCCGGCTCCAGCTCGACTGCTACCGGACGGCCTGCCGGGAGCTCGAGTCCAGGGGCGAGCGCGTTGCCCTCAAGCACATGTCCTGCACGGCCTCGACCATCCTCTTCCCGGAGCCGGACTTCAACCTGGCCCGGGTGGGGATCGGGCTCTACGGGCTCTGGCCGTCGAAGGAGACCTATCTCTCGGCGGAGCTGGAGAAGAAGCGGCCGCCGGCGCTCAAGCCCGTGCTGGCCTGGAAGGCCGCGATCGCCCAGATCAAGAAAGTCCCGGCCGGGGCCTTCATCGGCTACGGCTGCACCTACCGGACGACCCGGCCGACGGCCCTGGCCGTCATCCCCGTCGGCTACTACGATGGCTACGACCGCCGCCTCTCGAACACGGGCCATGTCCTCGTCAAGGGCCGCCGTGCGCCCGTCCGGGGCCGCGTGGCCATGGACTTCTTCATGGCCGATGTCACCGACATCCCCGGGGTCAAGCTCGAGGACGAGGCGACGCTCCTCGGCGCCGACGGCCGGGAACGGATCGCGGCCGAGGACCTGGCCGCGCTGACCGGGACGATCGGGTACGAGGTCCTGGCCCGCATCAATCCCCTCGTCCCGCGCGTCGTCGTCTGAGCGCGCTTTTCGCCGCCCGCCGCGGGGGAAAAATATTTTCCGGTAAACACTACTAATTCGGTAGTGTTTATTGTATGATACCCTTGACGAAAGGATGAACCATGGGCCTCAACGCCAAAGAATTGCTCGATCCTGACAAGAAAAAGGCCGTCCTTAAAGACATCATCCGCGACCTTCACCGCGGTGGCGACGTCGAGATCCTGAAAAAGCGCTTCGGAGATCTCGTCCGCGACGTCTCGGGCGCCGAGATCGGGGCCCTGGAGCAGGAGCTCATCTCCGAGGGTCTGCCGGAAGAGGAGGTCCGCAAGCTCTGCGACGTCCATGTCCAGGTCTTCGAGGAGTCCCTGGCGGCCCAGGCCGCTCCCCAGACCCTCCCCGGACATCCCCTGCACACCCTGATGGCGGAGAACCGGGCCCTGGAGAAGCTTATCGCCGAGACCCGGGATATCCTGACCCGCGTCAAGGACGAGACGGGCTCCGGGGATTGGCCGGCCGTCCGGCCCCGCCTCGCTTCGCTCCTTTCCTCCCTGTCGAAGGTCGAGAAGCACTATCTCAAGAAGGAGAACCAGCTCTTCCCCCGGCTCGAGGCCAAGGGCGTGGGCGGCCCCTCGAAGGTCATGTGGGCCGTCCACGACGACATCCGGGCCCACCTCAAGGACACCCGGCGGGCCCTCGACCTCGGCGACGCGGACCTCGTCGCCCGGACCGGCCTGTGGGTGCTCCAGGAGCTGCGGGACATGATCGACAAGGAGGAGAAGATCCTGTTCCCCATGTGCCTCGAGATGTTCGATGAGGCGGACTGGGCCCGGGTGAGGACGGGCGAGGAGGAGATCGGCTACGCCTGGATCACTCCGGTCGCGGAGGCCGCCCCGTCGGCGGCCGGGCCGGCCGCCGACGGCGGCTCCCGCGTCGCCCTCGAGACCGGATCCCTGACGGTCGAGGCGATCGACCTCATGCTGCGGCATCTGCCCGTGGACATCTCCTACGTCGACGAGACCGACACGGTCGTCTACTACTCGGCGACGCCCGAGCGGATCTTTCCCCGGACGCCCGGCGTCATCGGCCGCAAGGTCCAGAACTGCCATCCGCCGAAGAGCGTCGACGTCGTCGAGCGCATCCTGAAGGCGTTCAAGTCCGGCGAGCGCGACGCGGCCGAGTTCTGGATCGAGCTCCACGGCCGGTTCATCCACATCCGCTACTTCGCCCTGCGCGACGGGGCGGGGACATACCGGGGGACGCTCGAGGTCAGCCAGGACGTCACGGCGATCCGGGCCCTGCGGGGCGAGCGGCGCCTGCTCGACGGGGACCTCGGCGGCCCCGAGGAGAGATGACGCCGCCCCGGGGCCTCTCACGGCCGGCTTGTGTTGCCGAGACGAGCAGCGTAAGATAAAGGGACTTCGCGCGTCCTGAGCGCGGAGGCCCGAGGAGAGATTCGAGATGAAAGACAAGGTCGAACAAGCACTGAACAAAGTCCGCCCCGCCCTCCAGGCCGACGGCGGGGATGTCGAGCTCGTGGACGTCACTGGCGATGGCGTGGTCAAGGTCCGCCTCAAGGGCGCCTGCGGCGGCTGTCCCATGTCCCAGCTGACCCTCAAGATGGGCATCGAGCGCATCCTCAAGAAGGAGATCCCCGAGGTCAAGTCGGTCGAGGCCGTCTGAGCGTTCCGTTCGGCTCTTCGGGGGGGACCATGACAAGCGTTTATCTCGATCGCATCGCGGCGACGCCGCTTCTGGCCGAGGTCCGGGAGGCCATGGCGCCCTACCTCGGCGAGGCCTTCGGCAATCCCCAGAGCCTGCACGCGGCCGGCCGCCGGGCCCTCGAGGCCGTCGACGAGGCCCGCGAGGACGTGGCCGCGCTCGTCGGGGCCCGGGCCGCCGACATCTATTTCACGGCCAGCGGGACCGAGGCCAACAACTTCGCCGTCAAGGGCCTGGCCCTCGGCCAGCAGGCGAAGGGCCGTCACATCGTCGTCTCGGCCATCGAGCACTCCTCGGTCCTCAACTCCGTCAAGGCCCTGGAGAAGCAGGGCTTCACCTCGACCCGCGTTCCCGTCGACGCGGCGGGCCGGGTCGATCCGGCCGACGTCGAAAAGGCTTTGACCCCGGCGACGGTCCTCGTCTCGGTGATGACGGCCAACGGCGAGGTCGGGACGGTCGAGCCGGTCGCCGAGATCGCCGCGTTCTGCCGGCCCAAGGGCGTCCTTGTCCACACCGACGCCGTGGCCGCGGCCGGGTCGATCCCGCTCGATGTCGAGACGCTCGGCGTCGACGCCCTGAGCCTGGCCGGGGACCAGTTCTACGGGCCGAAGGGCGGAGCCGCCCTGTTCGTTCGCAAGGGCGTCCGCATCCTGCCCCTCGTCGACGGCGGCATCCAGGAGGCCGGGAGGAGGGGCGGGACCGAGAACGTCCCGGCCATCGTCGGCCTCGGCCGGGCCGCCCGCCTGGCCGCCCGCGACATGACCCTTCGGAGGGACGCCCTCACGCCGCTCCGGGACCGCCTCCTCGAGGAGCTGCCCCGGCGGATCGGGCACGTCCTCGTCACCGGCTCCCGGACGGAGCGGCTGCCCTACCACGCCAGCTTCTGCGTTGAGTTCGTCGAGGGCGAGGCCATGCTCCTGAGCCTCGACATGCAGGGCATCGCCGCTTCGAGCGGCTCGGCCTGCACGTCCAAGGCGCTCAAGGCCTCCCATGTCCTTCTGGCCATGGGTCTCGACCACGCCACCGCCCAGGGCTCGCTCGTCTTCAGCCTCACCGACGCGGCGGCGGGCGGCGACGTCGACCGCCTGCTCGAGGTCTTCCCGCCGGTCGTCGACCGGCTGCGGCGGATGTCCCCGCTCTGGACGGAGCACCTGAAAAAGGGAGGTTCCTGATGTACAGCGACAAGGTCATGGACCATTTCGCCAATCCCCGCAACGTCGGCGTCATCCCGGACGCGGACGGGACCGGCCAGGTGGGGAACCCCGTCTGCGGCGACATGATGACTTTCACGATCAAGGTCGACGGCGACCGGCTCGCCGACGTCAAGTTCCAGACGTTCGGCTGCGGCGCCGCCATCGCCGTGTCCAGCATGGTCAGCGAGATGGCCAAGGGCAAGACGCTGGCCGAGGCCAAGGCCATCACCAACGATCTCGTCGCCGAGGAGCTCGGCGGCCTGCCCAAGAACAAGATGCACTGCTCGAACCTGGGGGCCGACGCCCTCCACGAGGCCATCAAGGATTTCGAGGACAAGCGGGCCGGACGGGCGACCAGAGCGGCTGCGGGCGCGTCGGCCCACGAGCACGAGGGCGAAAGCTGCGCCTGCCCCTATTGCGACACGGCGCTCGAGGAGGAGGACAAGACCGTCTGCCGGGCCTGCCGGATCGAGTTCGAGGAATGCCCCGCCTGCGGCGGGATCACCAAGAAGGGCGACGCGAAGTGCATCCACTGCGGCGCGCCGACCGCTAAGCCGGCCTGAGGGCGGAGCGATGGGCCCGACGGACGTTCTCGCGAGGATCGGCGAGACGAAGAAGCGCCGGAACGCGGTCATCCTGGCCCACAACTACCAGGTGCCCGAGGTCCAGGACGCGGCCGACTTCGTCGGCGATTCCCTCGAGCTCAGCCGCAAGGCCGCCGGCCTCGACGCGGACGTCATCGTCTTCTGCGGCGTCCACTTCATGGCCGAGACGGCCGCCATCCTGTCGCCGGGAAAGACCGTGCTCCTGCCCGAGATCGAGGCCGGCTGCCCGATGGCCGACATGGTCAACGGCCGCGAGCTGCGGGCCTGGAAAGCCCAGTATCCTGGGCTGCCGGTCGTCTGCTATGTCAACACCAGCGCCGAGGTCAAGGCCGAGAGCGACATCTGCTGCACCTCCTCCAACGCCGTCGGGGTCGTCAACTCGCTCGGCGCCGGCGAGCTGCTCTTCGTCCCCGACAAGAACCTGGCCGCCTACGTGGCCCGGGAGACCGGCAAGAGGATCCACGCCTGGGAAGGCTACTGTCATGTCCATCACCGGTTCACGCCCCGGGACGTCGAGGAGGCGCGCCGCCGCCGCCCCGCGGCCGAGATCTGGGTCCATCCCGAATGCCCCCTTGACGTCATCGACCTCGCCGACAAGACCCTGTCCACCGGCAAGATGGTCCTCGAGGCCCGGCGGACCCCGTGCCGCGAGGTCGTCCTGGGCACGGAGAAGGGCATCATCTACCGGCTGGCCAAGGAGAACCCGGCCGTGACCTTCTCTCCGCTCCGGGACGCGGCCGTCTGCGCCCACATGAAGATGACGACGCTCCCCAAGGTCCTGCGGGCCCTCGAGACCGACACCTTCCGCGTCGAGGTCCCGCCGGCCGTCGCCGACCGGGCCCGGGGGGCCATCGAAGCCATGCTCAAGATCGCCTGATCTCGTAAAGGAGAACGAACGATGAAGAAGATGACCGAAGAGAACGTCAAGGCCGCCCTCGCCGGGGAGAGCCAGGCCCACATCAAGTACGCCGCGTTCGCCTGGAAGGCCGAGACGGAGAAGCTGCCGAACATCGCCCGGGCCTTCAAGGCCAACTCCTATGCCGAGCAGGTCCACGCGACGAACTACGTCAAGACCCTCGGCGCCCTCGGCTCGACCAAGGACAATCTCGAGGCCGCCGTCGGCGGCGAGTCGTTCGAGATCGAGGAGATGTACCCGGCCTATGTCCTCGTGGCCCAGGCGCAGGGCGAGAAGACGGCCGAGATGTTCCTCAAGGCCGCCCTGGCCGCCGAGAAGGTCCACGCCGGCATGTACAAAGCCGCCCGCGAGGCCCTGGCTGCCGGCCGGGACATCGAGGCCAAGCCCATCCACGTCTGCAGCGTCTGCGGCTTCACCATGGAAGGCGAGGCGCCGGACAAGTGTCCGGTCTGCGGCGCCCCGAAAGACAAGTTCGTCACGTTCTGAGGACGGAAGGGGAGACGACCATGGCCATCGACAAGACACTGGCACCCTGGCAGATCCTGAGCGTCGCCATCGCCTCCGAGGTCGACGCGGCGGCGTTCTACACGCGGCTCCAGGCGAAGGTCAAGAACATCCTGCTCATCCAGAAGCTGAAGTTCCTGGCCCTCGAAGAGGAGCACCATAAAAAGATCCTGGAGAAGCTTCTCGGGCAGAAGTACGCCGATCAGCCGAAGGACGCGCCCGCCGCTTCACGGATGCCCCCGATCGGGGTCGCGCTTCCGGCGGAGCCGAGCGTACCCGCCCTGTTCGAGGCCGCCCTCCAGGCCGAGGAGAGCGCCGAGGCCTATTACAACGACGCCGCGCAACGGGTCGAGGACGAGGCGGGCCAACGCCTCCTGGCCTACCTCGGCCGGGTCGAGCGGAGCCACCAGGCCATGATCAAGGCCGAGCTCGATCTCATCCGCCGCTTCCCGGACTACTACAACGTCGAAGATTTCCACATCGCCCAGGATCTCTTTCACGTCGGCCCCTGACCGGGTCGGGAAGGAGGCCGCATGGACCCCGCGCGGCTGCGCGTCAAGCCGATCATCCGACTGCTCCGGAAGAGCTATCCGCAGGCCCGGACCGCCCTGGAGTTCCGGAACCCGCTCGAGATCCTCGTCGCCACGATCCTGGCCGCCCAGTGCACCGACAAGCGGGTCAACATGGTCACGCCGGATCTCTTCCGGAAATACCCGACGGCCGAGGCCTTCGCCCGGGCCGACCGGGCCGAGCTCGAGCGGGAGATCCGCTCGACGGGCTTCTTCCGGAACAAGGCCAAGGCCATCATCGGCGCCTCGCGGAGGATCGCCGAGGCCTACGGCGGCGTCGTCCCGGACACCATGGAGGAGCTGGTGACCCTGCCGGGCGTCGCGCGCAAGACGGCCAATATCGTCCTCGCCGCCGGGTACGGGAAGGCGGAAGGCATCGCCGTCGATACCCACGCCCTGCGCCTCTCGCGGCGGCTCGGCCTGAGCGCGTTCGACGACCCGGTCAAGGTCGAACGCGACCTCCTGGCCCTTGTGCCCCGACCGGACTGGCTCGATTTCAACTCCCTGCTCGTCGAGCACGGCCGGGCGGTCTGTCAGGCCCGCAAGCCGAAGTGCCCGGAGTGCCTCCTCCGCAAGCTCTGCCCCTCGGCGGCGAAGCTCTTCCCCGAGCTCAAAGGGACATGACCCGCGACGCGATGCTCTGGGAGCCGGGGGAGGGGAGTCGCGTCGCCTGCCGCCTCTGCGCCCATCGTTGCGTCATCGAGCCGGGAAAGGCCGGTGTCTGCGCCGTCCGCGAGAACCGGGACGGCCGTCTCGTCACCCTGGTCTACGGCGAGGTCGTCGCGGTCCACGTCGACCCGATCGAGAAGAAGCCGCTCTATCACTTCTGGCCGGGCTCGAAGGCGCTGTCGATCGCGACGGCGGGCTGCAACTTCCGCTGCGGCTTCTGTCAGAACTGGCAGATCTCCCAGGCGCCCCGGCGGAAGGAGGGCGGCCTGCGCAGCGAGCCGCTCCCGCCTGCCGACATCGTCCGGGCGGCCGTCGATTCCGGCTGCCGGAGCATCTCCTATACCTACACGGAGCCGACGATCTTTTTCGAATACGCCTACGACACGGCCAAGCGGGCCAGGGAGGCCGGCCTCCTCAACAGCTTTGTCACCAACGGCTACATGACGGCCGAGGCCCTGGAGACGATCGCGCCCTGGCTCGACGCCGCCAACGTCGATCTCAAGGCCTTCCGCGACGGGACCTATAAGAAGATCTGCGGCGCTCGGCTCGACCCCGTTCTCGATTCGATCCGCCTGATGCACCGGCTGGGCATCTGGGTCGAGGTGACGACGCTCGTCGTGCCCGGCCTGAACGACGCGGCCGACGAGCTCGGCTCGATCGCCCGGTTCATCGCCTCGGTCGACCCGGCCCTGCCGTGGCACATCAGCCGCTTCCATCCCGACTTTGAATACACGGACGCGCCGGCGACCCCTCTCGCGACGCTCGAGGCGGCCGCCGCCGCGGGCCGGCGCGAAGGCCTCAAGCATGTCTATGTGGGCAACGTCGCCGGCGGGCCGGAAGACACGCTTTGCGCGGCCTGCGGCCTCGCGCTCATCCGGCGGCGGGGCTTTTCGGTCGTCGCCGACGTCCTCGAGGACTCGCATTGCCCCCGCTGCGGCGCGGTGCTCGCCGGCCGTTTCGCCAAGCGGTCTTGACCGGAACGTCTCCCATTTCCAGGATCCCTCTCGAGGCGGCGAGAGGATTTGCCTCGAAGATCCCCGTAGCGGAGGGGGACCCGCCGAGCGGGGGAACCGTCGGGACTGGTTCCCAGGGGGTCCGGGGAGCAAGAGGCAAATCCCGAGCAAAGCCGGAGAGAGGGACATCCTGGAATAGGGAGCCGCCTTCCTTTTAGGGGCGCATCCGCTATAATGGCTTTTTCGAGGAGGACCCATGAACACTCTCTGGCAACGTCATAAAGGAGCGGCCGCGGGCTGGCTCCTCTTCTTCACGCTGGCCGCGGCTGGCGCCTTCGCGGCCCAGGAGCGTCAGACGCCGCCGCCCGAATACAAGGAGATCGTCGCCGCCTACAACATTCCCGCCGCCGCGGCCAGGCTCAAGGAGTTCGAGCGGATCAAGACGGCCTATCCGAACAGCCAATTCATGGAGGCGATCGAAGCGAGCATCGTCGTGGCCAAGGTCGAGCTGGCCCCGACCCTCGACGCCGTTCTCGCCCTCCAGAAGGACGCCATGGACAAGGGCCGGGCGACGGCCCGGATCCAGAATCCGGTCGTCATGGCCATCCAGCTCCTCCGGCATCCGCTCGTCGGGACCTTCGACGCGGCTCGCGTCCTCGAAGTCATTCAGGCCTATAAGAAGGAAGCGATCGCGGCCGCGGCCGACCCGGCGAGCTTCGAGGGCATCCCGGCCGAGCAGCGTGGCTTCCTGAAGACCCAGGTCCTCAACGCGATGGATCTCACCCTGGCCCGGGCCTATCTTAACGCCGGCGACTCCGGCCAGGCCGCGGCCACGCTCGAGGCCTACCGGAAGGCGGGCGGGCCGGCCAGCGCCAACTACGAGTACATGCTCGGCGGCGTCCGGGAGATGACCGGCAAGGTCCAGGAGGCTTATGAGGCCTATCTTGCGGCGGCCGTCGACAGCTTCGAGGATTCCGTCGCCCGGGCCAAGGCCCTCTACACGAAGATCAAGGGCAGTCCCGACGGCTTCGAGGCCGCCCTGGCGGCCAAGATCGCGGCCCTGCCGTTCACGCCCGAGCCGTTCAAGGCCCCCGCCGATTGGAAGGGCAAGGTCGTCCTGGCCGAGCTCTTCACCGGCTCGGAATGCCCGCCCTGCGTCGCCGCCGACATCGGTTTCGACGCGCTCATGGAGACGTTCCCGGAGAAGTATCTGGCCGTCCTGGTCTACCATCTGCCGATCCCCCGGCCCGACCCGATGATGAACCCGGCGACGGAGGCCCGCGAGGCCTATTACGGCGTCAACAGCACCCCGACCGTGGTCATCGACGGCGAGCGGACAGGGTCCGGGGGAGGCAACCGGGCCATGGCCGAGGGCAAGTTCGCCGAGTACCGGGCCGCCATCGAGCCGCTTCTCTCGTCGCTTCCGGCCGCGACGCCGAGCGTCCGGGCTGTCCGGACCGGAGACAAGGTCGTCGTTTCTTTTGATCTCGGCCAGGCCGTTCCCGAGGCCGATTATACCCTGGCCCTCGTCCAGGCCGTCGAGGAGCACAAGGGCGGCAACGGCATCGTCTATCACAAGATGGTCGTCCGCGACCTGCTCACGGTCGAGCCCAAAGGACCCCGGAGCGCGTCCTTCGACCTGGCCGCCTCGGAAAAAAAGACCGACGCGTACCTTACAGACTTCGAGAGGACCTACACCCGGGTCCCGAACTTCAAGTGGCCGGTCCGCCGCAGCGCAATCGCCCGCGACGGCCTCAAGGTCGTGCTCTTCGTCCAGGACCGGGCCGGCAAGAAGGTCCTCAACGCCGCCGTCGCCGACGTCAGATGAGGCGGGGGGCCTGACTTTCGGGCCCGGATGAGGTAGGATGGCGGGCGAGGGAGCCTGGCCCGCCATGGACCGATACCGGATCCTGCCCCACACCGCCGACGGCAAGTTCCAGGCCTACGGACGGACGCTCGAGGAAGCGTTCGCCAACGCCGCCTTGGCCACGGCCTCCCTGATGTGGGACTGGGAGAAGATCGCGCCGCGCGTCCGCCACTTCGTCCACGTCAAGGGCATCGACAGGGCCCAGCTCCTCGTCAAGTTCCTGTCCGAGATCGTCTATCTCCTCGAAACGAAGCGCTTCCTTCTCGGGCGGGTGCAGGGGCTGCGCATCCGGTCCGAGTTCGCCAGCCTCGCGCTCGAGGCCCTGTTCGAGGGCGAAGAGCTCTCCGCGGCCCACGAGATCTACGGGGGCGTCAAAGCGGTGACCTACAACGACCTGAAGATCGAGGAGTGCGGCGGCTTCACCGTCCAGGTCGTCGTCGACATGTGAGAAAGACCATGGACCTCGTCAAGATCAGCGACAACGTCTGGGAGATCCCCAAGCAGGGCGAGATGCGCGTCCCGGCGCTCATCTACTCGTCGGCCCGGCTCCTCGAGGCGATCCGCCGCGACCAGACGCTTGCCCAGGCGCGGAACGTCGCCTGCCTGCCGGGCATCGTCCGGCGATCCTACGTCATGCCCGACGCCCACCAGGGCTACGGCTTCCCGATCGGCGGCGTCGCCGCCTTCGACGCCGAGGACGGCATCATCTCCCCGGGGGGCGTCGGCTACGACATCAACTGCGGCGTCCGCCTGCTCCGGACCGATTACCGCGAGTCCGACGTCACGGCCAAGCGCAAGGAGCTGCTGGCCGCGATCTTCGAGGAAGTGCCGGCCGGGGTCGGGAAGGGCGGCATCACCAAGCTCAACCGCACGGTCCTCAAGGAGATCCTCGTCCGCGGGGCCGAGTGGGCGGTCGAGAGCGGCTACGGCCGGGTCGAGGACCTCGAGCGGACCGAGGAAGGCGGCCGGATGCCCGAGGCCGCCGTCGACGGGATCTCCGAGCGGGCCCTGGAGCGGGGCATTCCCCAGCTCGGGACGCTTGGCGCGGGGAACCATTTTCTCGAGTTCCAGAAGGTCCTCGAGATCTACGACGAGGCGGCGGCCCGGGCGTTCGGGATCGACGCCGCCGGCCAGGTCACGGTCATGATCCACTGCGGCAGCCGGGGGCTGGGACACCAGGTGGCGACGGACTATATCGAAGCCATGGAGAACGCCTTCGGTGTCGCGGGCCTGCCGGATCGCGAGCTGGTCAACGCCCCGTTCAGGTCGCCGGAAGGGCAGCGCTACTTCCGCTCGATGTCGGCCGCGGTCAACTACGCCTTCGCCAACCGCCAGATGATCGCCCACTGGGTCCGCGACGTCTTCGCCCGGGTCCTCGGCAGCGCCAAGGGCATGGACCAGGTCTACGACGTCTGCCACAA
>CAYOYQ010000089.1:0-11694 GCA_964408215.1 uncultured Eubacteriales bacterium | reverse complement strand
CCCTTCCACCATGTCATCAACTTCATCCCCGCCCGCGATACCGAGGAGTTCGCCGCCTTGGCCGAGGAGGACAAGGCCTGGTTTCGCAAGTGGCTCGACTGGACCGACGAGAACGCCCGCTTCCTCCACGCCCTCCGGCCGATCATCGGCCCGCCCATGGCCGGGCGCGCGGATGGCACGGCGGCCATCGTCGAGGACCGGGGCATCCTCTTCCTCTTCAACCCCAATCCCGGGCCACGGGAGGCCCGCTTCAAGCTCGATCCCTCGATCGGCCTCCTCAAAGGCGACCGTTTCATGATCAAAGAGCTCACTCCCGAGGAGGGCCGCCTCGTCGGCTCGGCCGAAGGCTTCTGGGCTTACGGCGCCGAGGTCGCGATGACGCTCCCCGGCCGCGCGGCCTCGGTCTACGAGATCTTCCCGGCCCCGGCCGAGACGACGGAGCCCATCCTTTTCAACGTTCGGGGCGCCGCGGAGATCCGCTCGCTCCGGCTCGTCCTGACCGGCGTCACGGCCGAGCAGGGGACGTCCCATCCGATCGTCGTCCGTCTCCCCGAAAAGGCCCGCGTCCGGACGCTGTCGGTCAACGGCGTCGCCTACCCCTTCAAGTCTGACGGCGGCGTCGTTTCGGCCAACGTCCGCTTCGCCGGCCGGGCCTTCGGCCGCTCCCAGAGCGCCGGCAAGGTCCAGGCGGGCTTCACCGGCGGCATCTTCAAGGCCCGCGTCTCTGTCCCGAAGCGGGTCTTCGACCAGCTGGCCGAGCGGAAGAAGACCTGGCCTGTCACCTACAGCGAGGACGATCTCCGGGCTCCCTGGCTCGGTCCGTGGCGGCTGCTCCTCCACATCCCCATCTTCGAGGGGACCGACGACATGGCCGTGAGCCTGAAGATCAATGGCCTTCCGGTCGACGTCCTCAAGGCCTACAATAGCGTCTACCCGCACTCCCCGAAGAGGACGTTCCTGGGGTTCTACGCCGACCTCAGCCGGCTCCGCCCCGATTCGCCTTCCGACATCGAGGTCAGCCTGCCGACGCTCAGCCCGGGTCAATTCGAGGGCGTCTTCTTCGAGAACGTCGAGCCCGGGTACACCCAGCGGATCATGGCCCCGCCATCCGACCGTAATGAACGGAAGTGAGCGGAGGGCAGAGATCCCGCGGAGATACACGGAGCGGGATCTCTGCGAAATATCCGAAGAGTGTGCTTCTCGAAGATATTACCAGGCGGTTTTCCTCTTAAGCGAAACGGCCGAGGGCGTGACCGCTAATCCCCCCTTGGCCGTGCAGCGGAGCTCGGGAGGCAGCATGCGTCCCGAGGCGAATGAGGCGTCGATCGTTTCGTCAAGCGGCACGGGGTTGACATAGCCGCCGAGGACGAGGTCGGCGCAGACGAAGGCGCTCGAGGCGGCGACCGCGTTGCGGGTGTGGCAGGGGATCTCACACATACCCTGGACGAGATCGCAGACCGAACCCATGGTGTTCTGCAGCGAGATGGCCGCAGCGTCGGCCGCCTGAGCCGCGCTCCCTTCGGCGGCCTCGACCACGGCGGCCGCGGCCATGGCCCCGGCCGCGCCGATCTCGACCTGACACCCGGCCACTTCGGCCGCGAACGTCGCCCGGGCCGCGACGACGAGGCCGACCGCCCCCGCGGCGAGCAGCGCCAAGGCCGCTTTTTCGCAAGCCACCCCTTTCTCCTCCGCCAGCGTGACCATGATCCCGGGAAGAACACCGGCCGACCCGCCGGTCGGGGCCGCGCAGACGATGCCGCCGCTGTTGGAGACGTGAAGGGCGGCCATAGCTCGGGCGGCGGCGCGGACAGGCAGGCCGCCGGCCGCGAGACGGCCGCCGGCTTCGGCCCGGAAGATCCGGCCGGCGGTGGGCCGCAAGAGCTTCATCCCGAGCCCGCGCCCCGCGAGGCCCTGGCGGACGGAATCGCGCATGATCTCGAAGCGCCGGAGGATCTCATCGATGACCTCCCGCTCGGAGAGCCCCAGAAGGCCGGCCTCGTGGGCCAGCGCGACCCGGCCCAGTGAGGCGCGCCTCCGGCGGGCCAGCGCGACCGCGCCCGCGGCCGAATCGAAGAGCGGAGCTCCCCGGCGGAGATAGAACAGCGACGGGATCGTCCTCTTAGCGCCCCCGACCTGGAGGACCGCGCGGCCCCGCCCGTCGAGGCGGACGGCCTTGCCGTCGACGGACGTGACCTCGACCGACCCGCCTCCGACAGATTTAGCTATGACCTCGAACCGGCTTCCGCTCTTGGTCGCGATCCTGGCCCGCACCGTGTTCGGGTGGTCGGCGCCGTCGAGCGGCGCGACCCGGAAACGGACATCGAGGCCCGACCGCGGTGCGAGTTCGAGAGCCCGGGCGAACCTCTTATCCGTGATCTCCCAACCCATCAGGCCCGCCGCCAAGGCCAGGTCCACGCCCTGCTGCCGGTAGGTCGCCGCGTAGGAACCCGCGGGATCGAAGGCGAACGCCGCCGAGGCGGGCGCGTCGCCGGCGAGCGAGCGGATGAGCCGGCCGATATGATAGGAGCCGGCCGTATGGGAGCTCGAGGGCCCGCGCATGACCGGTCCCAGGACGTCGTTCAGGATGCTCGCGGCCTTCATGGCCCTCCTTCAGCCGGCGACGAGGCCGGCCACGGCCAGGTCGAGTATCGCGTTGCCGACGGACTTGAAGAGCGTGACCTCGTCCGCGGAACGCCGGCCGGGCTTGAGGCCGGCCAGCACCTCGCCGATCTCGGCCCGGATGTGGTCCTCGCGGATGAGGCCTTCGCGGAGGGGAATGAGAAGATCCCCGGCCTCTTCCAGGCAGGAACGGCGCTCGTCGACGAAGACGGCGGCCCGCCGGACCGTCTCCCCCGGGACCTCCCGGACGTGGGGCTTGTAGGACCCGACGGCGTTGATGTGGACCCCCGGCTTGAGGTCCGCATCGGCGAAGACGGGCACCGCCGACGTCGTCGCCGCGCAAACGATGTCCGCTTCGCGGAGAGCTTCGGGCGAAAGCGCGGGCACGACTTCCAAGCCGAGCCGGCCGCCCATTTCGGCGGCGAACGCGGCCGCGGCCCGGGGGTCGATGTCGAAGACGAGGGCCTTGCGGAGGGGCCGGACCGCGGCCACGGCCTCGAGCTGGGTCCGGCCCTGGACGCCGGCGCCGAAGACCGCCGCTACCCGGGCGTCGGCGCGGGCCAGGACGTCCGTGGCCACGCCGGAGGCGGCCCCGGTCCGGACAGCGGTGAGATAGCCGGCCTCGAGGACGGCCAGAGGCGTCCCGGTCCCGGCGTCCATGACCACGGTGACGGCCTGGGCCAGCGGGCGGCCTTGGGCCGGGTTGTCCTCGCAGAGGGAGATGAGCTTGACCCCGATCCGGTCCATCCGCGGGAGATAGGCGGGCATGACCAGGGCCGTCGTCCGGCGGCCGGCGAGCTCGAGGCTGGTGCGGGCCGGGACGGAGGCCCGGCCCGTCGAAAGCTCCACGAACGCGTCCCGCACGGCGCGGATCGCCTCGGGCATGGCCAGCGTCCGCCGGATCTCGTCGGTCATGATGTATCGCATGGCCCCTATTCTACCAAAGCGCGCCGGCGATGATAATGGGGCCTGCCGGGGCGGGGATTTCTTGTTGACTTGCGGCGTTCCCGGGGTTTATCCTGAAGCGGGCAGTTCCTTCCCGTGGAAAGGTGTCGGGCCATGGACCGAAAACCGCTTCTCAACGTCAAGTCCCTCAAAGAACAGGTCTACGAGTACCTCCGCGAGCAGATGCGGACGGGCGAGCTCCTGCCCGGCTCGGCCATCGACATGGAGGAGACCTCGAAGAAGCTCGGCGTCAGCAAGACGCCGCTCCGCGACGCCCTCCTCCAGCTCGAGATGGAGGATTTCGTGACCATCCGGCCGCGGCGCATGATCGTCGTCAACGCCCTGACCGAGAAGGACGTCCGCAACTACTACGAGATCATCGGCGCCCTCGAGAGCATGGCCCTGCTCAAGGCCTTCGACGCGCTCAAGCCCGCGGACATCGACCGCATGCAGGCCCTCAACGACGACATGCGGCGGGCCATCGGGGCCAACGACTTCGACGCCTACTACGACAAGAACCTGATCTTCCACAGCGTGTTCCTCGGCTTCTGCGGCAATCCCAACCTGGTCAAACTCGTCAACAATATGAAGAAGAGGCTCTACGACTTCCCCCGGGCCAAGGGTTTCGTCAAGGAATGGGAGGAGTCCTCCATCCTCGAGCACCAGGCCCTCATCGAGCTCATCCGGACGGGCCGGAGCCAGGCCGCCGCCAACCACATCCGCGACGTCCACTGGTCCTTCAAGGTCCAGGAACGGTACGTCCGCAAGTATTACCCCGGGATCTCCGGGCCGGCGGAATAGCCCGGGCCCCGGCCGGCGCGCCCGGCCCGCGGAACGAGGAGGCGAAGGTGAGCGTCAGGCCGTGCCGGAGGAGCCGGATCCCCTCGACGGTGGCCGCGCTCGCGGCCGCCGCCCTCGTCGCTTCGGGCGGAGCGGCTCTCCTCCCAGCCGCGGACGGTCCGCCGGACCCGGCCACGGTCGTTTGGGCGGCGCGCCCGGCCGACAAATGGGAGAACGCCTTCCCCGTCGGCAACGGCCGGCTCGGGGCCATGGTCTTCGGCCGGGTCAGCGAGGAGCGCATCCAGCTCAACGAAGAGACCTATTGGACGGGCGGGCCTTACTCGACCGTCGTCAAGGGCGGCGCCAAGGCCCTGCCGGAGATCCAGCGGCTGGTCTTCGAGGGGAACTTGAAGCTCGCCCACATCCTGTTCGGCCGGAACCTGATGGGCTACCCGGTCGAGCAGCAGAAATACCAGGCGCTCGGCAGCCTCGTGCTCGGCTTCGCCGAGAAGGGCGAAGCGGCCGACTACCGCCACGCCCTCGACCTTGACACAGCCGTCGATACGACCTCGTACGCGCTCGACGGCGTCCGCTACGCGCGCGAGGTCTTCGCGAGCCCGGTCGACCAGGTCGTCGTCGTCCGGCTCACCGCAGACCGGCCGGGCCGCGTCTCCTTCCGGGCCCAGCTCCGGGGCGAGCGGAACGACGCCCATTCGAACTACGCCACCGACTATTTCCGGATGGACGGCCGGCCGCCCGACGGCCTGGTCCTCCGCGGCAGGTCCGCCGACTATATGGGCGTCGAGGGCCGGCTCCGTTACGAGGCCCGGCTTTTGGCGCGGGCCGAGGGCGGGCGGATCGCCGTCGACGGGGACGAGCTCGCGGTCGAAGGCGCCGATGCCGTGACCCTGCTCGTCGCCGCGGCGACGAATTTCGTCAGCTACAAGGACGTCTCCGGCGATCCGGCCGCGCGGGTCGAGAGAGCCCTGGCCGCGGCCGCCGCCAAGCCCTTCGCCGAGCTCCGGGACGCCCACGTCCGCGAGCACCGGCGGCTCTTCCGGCGCGTGGCCATCGACCTGCCGTCAGGGCCGAACTCGGGGCTGCCCACGGCGGAGCGGATCAAGGCCTTCGACGGCGCGAACGATCCCGCCCTGGCCGGGCTCGTCCTCCAGTTCGGCCGTTACCTCCTTATTTCCTCGTCGCGCCCGGGCACCCAGCCGGCCAACCTCCAGGGGATCTGGAACGACAAGATGAACCCGCCGTGGGATTCGAAATACACCACTAACATCAACACCGAGATGAACTACTGGCCGGCCGAGGTCGGGAACCTGGCCGAATGCGCCGAGCCGCTTTTCCGGATGATCCGGGAGCTCACCGATCAGGGCAGCGACGTGGCCCGCGAGCACTATGGCGCCCGGGGCTGGGTCTTCCACCAGAACACGGACCTCTGGCGCGTGGCCGCGCCGATGGACGGGACGAGCTGGGGAACGTTCACGACGGGCGGCGCCTGGCTGGCCGCCCATCTCTGGGAGCATTACCTTTTCACCGGCGACAAGGATTTCCTGAAGGACTACTACCCGGTCCTCAAGGGCAGCGCCGAGTTCTTCCTGGACTTCCTCGTCCCCCATCCCACCTACGCCTGGCTTGTGACGAATCCTTCGACCTCGCCGGAGAACTTCCCCGCGGTGCCGGGCCAGGTCCCGTTCTTCGACGAGATCACGACCTTCATGACGACGACGACCATCTGCGCCGGCTCGACGGTCGACATGCGCATCCTCGACGCCCTGTTCGACCAGACGGCCAAGGCCGCCGCCGGGCTCGGCATCGACCAGGACCTCAGGGCCAAGGTCCTGGACGCCCGGCCCAAGCTCGCGCCGATGCGCATCGGTCGCAAGGGCAACCTCCAGGAATGGCTCGAAGACTGGGACGAGACGGAGAAGAGCCACCGCCATATCTCCGGGCTCTGGGGCCTTTTCCCCGGCCGGGAGATCTCGCCGCGCCGCACTAAGGGACTGGCCGAGGCCGCCCGGGTCGTCCTGGAGCAGCGGGGGCTTCCCGGGAACGGCTGGTCGTCGGCCTGGAAAGCCGCCTGCTGGGCCCGTCTCGGCGACGGGGCCAAAGCCCTGGACAACTTCGCCTACGCCATGAATCATTACACCACCGACAGCTTGTTCTCGATCTGCAGCAACGCTCTCCAGGTCGACGGGGCCTTCGGCCTGTCCGCCGCCGTGATGGAGATGCTGGTCCAGTCCCAGAACGGCGAGATCGAATTCCTGCCGGCCCAGCCCGCCGCTTGGAGCAAAGGCGAGGTCCGGGGCCTCCGGGCGCGGGGCGGATTCGAGATCGGGCTGCGTTGGTCGGACGGGAAGCTGCGGAGGGCGACGATCCTGTCCACGCGCGGCGCGCCGTGCCGGCTCAGGATCCCTTCGAGGATGTGGGTCATCTCGCTGCCGTTGCACGAACCGGTCTTCGGCACGTCTCCCGACTCAGGGGTGATCGAATTCAAGACGGAACCCGGCCGCACGTATATCATCGAGCCTGTCCGATGATCCGGGTCCCGGTCCTCAAGGAGGCTGCATTCATGACATCACTTCCGCGGATCCGCTCGGTTCTGCTGTTGGCCGCGCTTTTCGCGCTCGTCTGGACCGTGCCGCTCGTGGCCCAAGACACGCCTGCCGCGGCGAAGCCGTTCGATCCCGTCCTGACCGTCGAGCGCATCTTCGCCGGCCGCGAGTTCGCCGCCGAGCGCTTCGGCCCGGCCCGCTGGATGAGCGACGGCGCGTCCTATACGACGCTCGAGCCGAGCGCCGGGATCAAGGGTGGCCGTGACCTCGTTCTCTATCGGGCCGAGACCGGCCGTCGCGAGGTCCTGGTCGCCGCGGCCAAGCTCGTGCCGGCCGGCGCCGGGACACCGCTCCCGATCGAGGACTACGCCTGGTCGCCCGACGGCAAGGTCCTGATCGTCTTCACCAACTCCCGGCGCGTCTGGCGTCAGAACACCCGGGGCGATTTCTGGACCTACGACCTCGCCACCGGCCGGCTCGGCCAGCTCGGCCGGGATTTCGAGCCCTCGACCCTGATGTTCGCCAAGCTCTCGCCCGACGGCCGGAAGGCGGCCTACGTCGTCAAGAACGACCTCTACGCCGAAGACTTGGCCTCCGGCCGGACGACCCGGCTGACCTTCGACGGCGGCCCGGACATCATCAACGGCACCTCCGACTGGGTCAACGAGGAGGAGTTCGCGATCCGCGACGGCTTCCGTTGGAGCCCGGACAGCTCCGCGATCGCCTTCTGGAGGTTCGACACGACGCGCGTCCCCGTCTTCACGATGATCAACAATACGGCCGCGTTGTATCCCACGACGATCACCTTCAAGCACCCCAAGCCCGGCCAGCCGAACTCCGCCGTCAAGGTCGGCGTCGTTCCCGCGGCCGGCGGCCCCGTCGTCTGGATGAAGACTCCGGGCGACCCCTCGGAGACCTACATCGCCCGGCTCGAGTGGGCCGGGAACTCCCGCGACGTCGTCTGTCAGCATCTCAACCGCCTGCAGAACCGCTTGAGCGTCCTGGTCGGCGACGCGGCCACCGGCGACGTGCGGACGGTCTTCACCGATACGGACGAGACCTGGGTCGAGGTCATGGACGACTTCGTCTGGCTCGAAGGCGGGAAGCGGCTGCTCTGGCTGAGCGAGCGCGACGGCTGGAGCCACGCCTATGTCGTCGGCCGCGACGACGGCACCGTCCGCCTGATAACGCCGGGCGCCTATGACGTTGTCGGCGTCGCCGGCCTGGACGAGAAGGGCGGCCGGCTCTACGTGACGGCCTCTCCCGGGGACGCGACGCAAAGGTTCCTCTATCGGGTCCGGCTGGACGGGAAGGGCGAGCCCGAACGCGTCGGCCCGACCGTTTCGCGCGGCACGGAGCGCTATGACATCTCGCCCTCGGCCCGCTGGGCCTTCAAGGTCTCCTCGCTCCTCGACGAGCCGCCGGTGACGGAGCTCGTCAGCCTGCCGAAGGGCGAGACAGTGCGGGTGTTGGCCGGCAACAGGGAGCTCAAGGCCAAGATCGAGGGCTTGGCCCGGAGGCGGGCCGAGTACTTCAAGCTCCCGATCGGGGACGGGGTCGAGGTCGACGGGTGGCGCATCCTGCCGCCCGACTTCGACCCGGCCAAGAGATATCCCCTCCTTGTCTACGTTTACGGCGAGCCGGCCGGCCAGACCGTCCAGGACAGCTGGGGCGGCAGCGGCTATCTCTGGCATCTGATGCTGGCCCAGCAAGGGTACATCGTCGCGAGCTTCGACAACCGCGGCACGCCCGCGCCGCGCGGCCGGGCTTGGCGCAAGAGCGTCTACCGGCAGATCGGGATCCTCGCCTCGGCCGACCAGGCCGCGGCCGTCCGTGCTGCGCTGGCCGCCTGGCCCTACGCCGATCCCGAACGGGTCGGCGTCTGGGGCTGGAGCGGCGGCGGCTCGATGACGCTCAATGCCATGTTCCGGTATCCCGACCTCTACAAGGCCGGCATTTCCGTGGCCTCCGTGCCCGACCAGCGCCTCTACGACACGATCTACCAGGAGCGCTACATGGGCTTGCCCGAGGACAATCCGGACGGCTACAAGAACGGCTCGCCGATCACCTTCGCCAAGGACCTCCGGGGCAAGCTCCTCATCGTCCACGGCACGGGTGACGACAATGTCCATTACCAGGGGTTCGAGAAGCTCGTCGACGAGCTGGTGGCCCATAACAAGGCCTTCACGATGACGGCCTACCCCAACCGGTCGCACGGGATCGCCGAGGGCCAAGGGACGACCCTCCATCTCCGCACGTTGTTCACCCGGTTCCTCAATGAGAACCTGCCGCCGGGCGGACGGGCGCGGTAGCGGGGGGGCCGGCGGTCAGACCTTGAGGAAGACGTTCTTCTTGTAGAGGAAATAGAGGGCCAGCCACTCGACCGCGATGACGCCGGCCTCGAGGACGAGGACCCCGGCGCCTCCGGCCAGCCGGGCCAGACCGCCGAAGAGGAACCGGCTCGTCGCGTCGAAATCGACCATCCGCGTCCCGAGATAGATGGTGATCGAGTTCAGCCCGATGACCCGGAGGGCGAACGACCACTTGCGGAGCTTCCAGACGTCGATGACCAGGTAGAAGAGGGCCAAGAGGATCGCCGAGAGCCCGGCCGCGTAGAGGTCGAAGGTCGCCGTCCAGGCCTTCTTGATGAGCGGATACCAGAGGCCGAGGACGTAGCCCAGGGTCGCGAGACCCATGCCGCCGCCGGCGAGGACGATCGTCTTGCGAAAGGGGTCGAGCTTGTCGGACTTGAGAAGCGAGCCGGCCAGGCCGCCCATGAGCGTGACGGAAACGGCCGAGACGATGCACAGGAGCCCTTCGGGATCGAAGACCCTGTCGTAAAGCCGCCCCGGCAGGAGGAGGCGGTCGATCCAGCCGTTGATCGTCCCCTCGGGGGTCAGGACGCCGGCCCCGATCCCCGGCACGGGAACGAGGATCTGCAGGGCGGCGATGCCGAGGAGGATCGAGAGGAGCCAGGCCAGTCGGCCGCGGAGCGAGCGCGCCTTGAGCATGACGAGGCCGGCGAAGAGATAGGCCAGGCCGATCTGGCCGAGGACGCTGGCGTAGCGCTGGGTGGCGAAGTCGAGATCGGTCAGGTGATTGTAGACGAACCCCAGAAACACGAGGAGCAGAGCCCGGCGGACGAGCTTGAGATAGAGCGGCCGCTTGTCCGCGGCCGTCTCCGCCTTGGCCAGGAGGGAGAACGGGATGGCGACGCCCGAGATGAACATGAACAGGGGGAAGATGAGGTCGTAGAAGTGGAACCCGGCCCATTCGGCGTGCTCGAGCTGGACGGCCCAGGCCTTGGCCCAGCCCCAATTCGTCACTTCGGCCAGGGACCGGAAGAAGGCGTCACCGCCGATGATCCAGAACATGTCGAAGCCGCGCAGGGCGTCGAGCGATAAGAGGCGCGCTTTCGCGGGCGCCGGTGTGTCCATTCGATCCTCCCTCGCTCTCATTCCTCCCGGAGGTTGAAGCGCAGGCGGGCGGCGAAGGCGCCGTCTTTCTCTTCGCGGGCGTAGAACGAGGCGTTGATGGCGCCGAGCGGGGTCAGGGCGAGGCCGGGCGTCCGGCCGTCGATGAGGCGCTGCAGGACGGGGATTGGGATCGTCAGCCAGGTCTTCGCGCCGTCCCCGGCCGTGACGGGCCAATCGATGATCATCTGCGGGTTGAGGATCTCGTCGGTCGCCCGGCCCTTCGTCAGCGAATCCCAGGTCGCCGTCCGCTCGTCGAAGCCGGCTTCGCCGCCGAGGACCTCGACGATCCGGAGAAGTCCGAAGTCGGGAAGCTCCCTGGCCGGGACCTCGACCGAGCGGGTGACGAGCTCGAGGAGCCCGGGACCGGCGGCCTTCCGGCCGCGGAGCGGGCCGAAATCCCAGCGGAGCAGGGCGATCCGGGTGCCGCCCGCCGAGACCACGGTGGCCGGGCCGCCGGCGCCGGTCGCCGTCCAATCGTTGAGATTGACGCCGGGCTCCCGGAGATCGACGGTCAGATCGGCCGCGACGGGGAGAACATGCCGGAACGACGCCGGGTCGGCGACCGGCGGATGGTAGGGGATCGGCGGGCCCAGGTCGGGCCCGGCCCGGGCCGCCTCGACGACATCGACACGGATGTAATCCACGTCGAGCCGGTAGCGGCCGAGCCCCCAATCCATGAGGGCCATCTGGACGTTGACGGTATCGCCCGGCCCGGCCTTGAAGCCGCGCGTCGTCATGCTGACGGTGTACCAGGTCCCGGCCTCGGCCAGGTCGTACTCCATCAAATGGCTATGAAAGTCCTTTGTTTTCTGGGTGTTGAAGTGGAGATTGATCCGCCGCGGGGCGTGGTCCGGGCGAACGCGGGCCTCGACCCGGAGCTCGAAGCCGGGCCGGGCCAGACGGGCGAGATCGAGCGATCCCTGGACCTGTCGCTTGATGAAGGCCCACCAGACGTTCCGCCGGTCCTTCGTCGCGTCGACGACGATCGTGGCGCAGCCCGGGCCGGGCCGGAAGTCCATGACCGCCAGACCTTCACCCGTGAGAAAGCCCCAGCCTTTGGCGCCGGACGGGTCGAGCGGAAGCGCCGGGCCGTCGAAATCGTCGCGGAATTGTGCCGCGGCCGGAAGCCCCAGGAGCGCGACGGCGGCCAGCAGAAGCGCCGCGCGGCTGAGGAACGTCGGAGGCTTCACGCGCCGGGCTCAGAGCTTGTAGCCGATCTTGCGCAGGAAGGTCTTGCGCCACGCGATGCCGTCCGGCCCCTCGATGCCCTTGGACCGGACGCCGTCGACGACCCCGAGGATGGCCCGGCC
>CAYOYQ010000088.1:0-11724 GCA_964408215.1 uncultured Eubacteriales bacterium | reverse complement strand
TCGGGCATCCCGACCTGGCTGTTCATGCTCTACGCGGGGGTCATCGCCGACCGCGTGCCGCGCCGGACGCTCATGATGATCACTCAGACGGTCATGATGGTCCTGGCCTTCGTCCTGGCCGGCCTGACCTTCCTCCATTGGATCCAACCCTGGCACATCCTGGTCCTGGCCTTTCTTCTCGGCACGGCCAACGCCTTCGAGGCCCCGGCCCGCCAGTCGTTCGTCCTGGAAATGGTCCCTCTCGAGGACATGACCAACGCCATCGCCCTGAATTCGGCCATGTTCAACACGGCCATGGCCGTCGGGCCGATGGCCGGCGGCCTGATCTACGCCTTCATCGGCCCGGCTTGGTGTTTCACCGTCAACGGACTGTCCTTCATCGCCGTCATCGTCGCCTTGAAAAAAATGCGTCTCGAGCCCTTGGGCCCGAGGCCGGCGCGGACCTCGGCGCTGGCCGACCTCAAGGAAGGCCTGCACTACGTGGCCACCCATCCCCTCATCCGCACGATCATCGGCCTCGTCGGCGTCCTCAGCCTGTTCGGCATCTCGTTCGTCACGCTCCTGCCCGCCTGGGCCGTCGACGTTCTGCACGGCGACGCCCGGACCAACGGCTTCCTCCAGTCGGCCCGCGGAATGGGAGCGCTCGTCGCCGCCCTGCTCATCGCCTCGCTCGGCCGCTTCCGTTTCCGGGGCAAGCTCCTGACGTTCGGCAGCTTTGCTCTGCCCGTCATGGCCGCCCTGTTCGCCCTGTCCCGCGGGACGCCCCTCTCGCTCCTGCTCATCTTCGGGGCCGGGCTGGCCTCGATCTTCGTCATGAACCTGTCCAATGCCCTGGTCCAGACGCATTCGCCGAACAGCCTTCGGGGCCGGGTCATGGGCGTTTACACCCTCGTATTCTTCGGCCTGTTGCCGCTCGGGGCCCTGGCCGTGGGGATGACGGCCGAGCGCCTCGGCGCGCCGACGACGGTCCTGATCGGGGCGGGGGTGATGCTCGCCGCAACGACGGCACTGGCCGTCTTCATGCCTTATCTGCGCCGGCAGGCCTGAGGGACCGACCGGCGCGGGCCCGGCGTCAGCGGACCTCGGTCAGGACGTATCGCCGCGTCCCTAGGCCGATCCGCTGGCCGTGGGCCAGCTGCCCGGACCAGTCGAGGTCATAACCGGCCCGCAGCGGGTCGCGTCCGCCGCCCGCCGCGACAAGGAGGTCCGCCGTGGCCTGGTCGATGGCCACCGGGTCGAGCGAGGCCAGGATCCCGATGTCGGGCACGATCGGCTTCTGGTTCTTGGCCATGCAGTCGCAGTCCTTGGTCACGTGGACGAGGAAGTTCGCGAAGACGGCCCGGCCCTTGAAGTGATCGAGAACGCGTTTGGCGTACTCGGCCATCTTCTCCTGGAGCCGCAACGAGTCCTCGTCCCATTTCATCTTGATGGCCCCGAACTTGCAGACGACCAGGCATTCGCCGCAGCCGATGCATTTGGCCGGGTCGATGACCACGTGGCCCTCGGCCTGGATGATCGCGGCCTCCGGGCAGAAGGACATGCAGACGCTGCAGTTGCGGCACTGCTTGGCGTTGACCCGCGGGTGGGTGACGGAGTGCTGGTCGAGCTTGCCGGCCCGCGAGGCGCAGCCCATGCCGATGTTCTTGATGGCCGCACCGAGCCCCGTCTGGACGTGCCCCGTGGCGTGGGCCAGGCCGACGAGGGCGTCGGCGTCGAGGATGGCGCTGGCGATCTTCGACGAGGCCGTCCGGGATTGGGCGCTTCGGGGCTCCTGCTTGTCCCGGCCGATGAGCCCGTCGGCGATGACGATCGGCAGGCCGGTCGCTTCGGGGGTGAAGCCGTGGGACCAGGCCAGGCGAAGGTGGTCGATCGAGTTCGAGCGGTTGCCGACGTAGAGGGTGTTCGAATCGGTCAGGAACGCGTGGGAGGTCTTCTGCCGGATCTCCCAGATGAGGCCGGAAAGCCAGGCCGGCTTGATGTAGCCGGTGTTGCCGACCTCGCCGAAGTGGATCTTGAGGGCGGTGAAATCGCCCTCGGCGATCCGGTCGTTGAAGCCGGCGGCCAGGTAGACGCTCTTGGCCTTGGCCGACAGGGCCTCGGCCGGCTCCCCGCCGTCGGCGGGCGCAAAATAAACGCGGCTTTTCGCGGACATGGGGGTTCCTTTCTCAGGCCTTGAGCACGCCGTCGACAGCCGCCCGGCCCGCGCCCGGCGCGAACGTGCGGCCGAGCCCGGCCAGGGTCCGCTCGACGGCGTCGATGGCGAAGCGGACGTCGGCCGAGGCGAGGTTGCCCATGTGGCCCATGCGGAAGACCCGACCGGCCGTCGAGGCCAGTCCGCCCGCGACAACGACGCCGTTCTCGCTGAGCCCGGCCCGGAAGGCCCGGTCGTCGACCCCCTCGGGATAGCGGACGACCGAAAGCGTCGAGGCCAGGAAGTTCGGGTCGGTGAAGAGCGTGAAGCCGAGCGCCTCCAGGCCGGACCTGAGGGCCTCGGCGTAGAGGTCGTGGCGCTCGAAGCGCTCGTCGAGGCCCTCCTCGAGGATGATGCGGGTCGCCTCGGCGAAGGCCCGCATCTCGTTGACGCAGGGCGTCGAGAAGTACTTCGCCGGGTCGTGCATGATGGGCAGCCAGCGCAGGACGTCGGAGTAATAGGCCGGGACCGCGGCGAGGCTGCGGCGCTTCTCCATGGCCAGCTCGGAGAAGACCGAGATGGCCAGGCCCGGCGGCGCGCCCAAGCACTTCTGGGCCGCGGTCAGGACGACGTCGATGCCCCAGGCGTCCATCCGCTCGGCGATGCCGCCGGTGGCGCAGACGCCGTCGATGATGAACAGGGCGCCCGTTTTCTCGAGGACCTGGCTGTATTCCTCGATCGGGGCGCAAGCGCCGGTCGAGGTATCGACGTGGGTGCAGGCGACGACGTTATAGCTTTTGTCCTTGAGGCGGGCGTCGAGTTCGCGCGCGGTGACGGCCCGTCCCCATTCGCTCGAGAGGACGTCGTGGTCGAAGCCGAAGGCCTTGCAGATCTGGGCCATGCGGTCGCCGAAGTAACCCTGGGACAGGACGAGGATGCGGTCGGCTGGCCCGGCGGTATTGAGCAGGGCCATCTCCATCGAGAGCGTTCCGGCCCCGGCCACGAGGAAGGGCTCGCCGTCCTCCGAGAAGACGATCTTCTTCAGGTTCTCGCAGGCCTCCTTGAGGTCACGGGCCATGTCCGGCCCGACGTGCGACACCGTCGGCCGGGCCAGGGCGTCGAGGATGCGGGGGACGACGGGGCTCGGGCCGGGGATCAGGAGCAGTTTGGTCTGCGGCATCAGGAGGCCTCCAAGCGAAAGTCCCGTCCATTGTGACCAAACCCCGCCGAGAAATCAAGACGCCCTTTCGCTCGTTCGCCGGCCGCGGAGGGCCCTCGCGTATCGTCTCCGCTCACTGGACTGATTTTTTACGCCGTTCCGTTCGTCGGACTCGGCGCCAAAACAACTCGCTCGGCGTGCGCTACGCCTCGCTCAGACACGTTTTGTCGGTTTCCAGGGAAACTGCCCTCGTCCGTCTCCAGAACGGCTAAATCAGCCCAATGCTCGCTCCGACGACACCCTCGGCCCCTTTATTAGCGGCCTCACAACGAAACCAACATCAATCCTGATCTTCGACGATCCGGTAGGCGATGCCGTCGTAGACGACGATCAAGTTGCGGGCGACGGAGAGGTACTTGGCCAGGCCGGGTTTCGCGGCGGCAAGCTTGTAGAACTCGTCGGAGTCGAAGGCGATCTCCGTCAAGCGCGCGCCTTCCGCGTACTCGCTGTCGGTCCAGACGCCGTCCTTAAGATAGAAGGTCTTGTCCTCTTTATAAAGGATGCGCTCGGAGACGGCCTGGGCCGCCCGGTCCTCGAGCTTGAGGACCTGCGTCGCCTTGGCCGCCCGGACGGCGCCGACGCCGCCGACGACCCCGCCGAGGACGGCCTCGCGGGCTTCGGGCGCGGCCGCGTCGGATCTCAGGGCCTCCTTTTCGGTGACCAAGAACGACGTGTACGGCGTGACGATGCCGTACTTCAGGCCGAGGCGGCGGACCTCGTCGGCCAGCTCCTTGTTCGAGCCGCGGAGCCGGATCTCCTCGAGAAGATAGCCGATGCGCCGGGTCGCCCAGAGCCGGGGCAGGAAGTCGAACCGGTCGCTCCGGTCGAGGGCCCGGCTTTCGAGGACGAAGCGCCGGGATTCGCGGCCGCTCTTCCCTGTGAGGACCGCCGTCACGGGGCCCCGGCCGTGGTATTTGCCGACAAGAACGAGCTGGGAGCCTTTGAAGAGATCGGGCAAGGCCCGCGGGTAGACCTGGTCCGTCTCGAGGCCCTCGAAGGAGACGGTCAAGTCGGCGAGCACGGGCGAGGCGATCTTCTCGTAGAACCCGGACAGGGCCAATTCGAGGTCCTCGCCCTCGTCGACATAGACGGACGCGCCCCGGTTGTCGGTCGAGAGCCGGTCGAGGAGCTGGGTGTTGACGTCGTGGCCGACGCCGAAGACGAAGAGGCGCGAGCTCCGGCGGTTCGCTTCGGCGATGTTCTTCAGGATCGCGGCCGTCTCCGTCGTCCCGACGGTCGGCAGGCCGTCCGTCAGGAAAAGAACGTACCCCGGCCGGTCCCCGCCCGTCATCCGGGCCAGGGCCGCGAGCAGGGCCTCGTTGATGTTGGTCCCGCCGGAGTCCTCGATGGCCTCGATGAACTTCAAGGCGCGCTCGACGTTCTCCCCCGTCGCGGGAAGGAGCTTCTCCGAGAAGGCCGTGACGCCGTCGTCGAAGTCGACGAGGGTGAACTCGTCGTCGCGGCCGAGATGGTTGACGATGAAGCGGGCCGCCTCTTTGGCCTGGCGGATCTTCGTCCCGCTCATGCTGCCCGAGCTGTCGAGGACGAGGACGATCCGCTTGTCGACGACCCTCTCCCCCGCCGCGGCGAAGCGCGGCGCGGCCAGGAGCATGAACGTGCCGCCGTCGGGGCCGTCCCAGTTGAGGAACGAGAGGCCGATATCGTCCTTGGACAGGGAATAATAGAGGACGAAATCCTTGTCCGGCCGGACGTCCTTCTCCTCGTACCCGACGCGGGCCCGGCCCTCGGCGTCCTTGCGGACCGAGACCTTGTGGCTCGGCGAATAGACGTTGACGAGGGCGACGGGGCTGTCGATCCCGACGGAGATGCTGACGTCCTCGAGGGGATCGCGGGAGAAGCGTTCCGTGTTCAAGGGATAGACATAGCGGACGAGACCGTTCTCCGCTTTGAGGACCTCCGTGTAGGAGATCTGGACGCGCTTCTCGCCGTTCGCGGGGATGGGATAGACCCGGGCCCGGAAGAGGTTGCGGCCCATGTACTCGAGGAGGCCGGGGTCGCGCAGGCGGCGGACGATGTCCTCGTAGATCCGCCTGGCTTCGCCGCTGTCGACGATCTCACCCTTGACCCGCTCATTGCCGATGAACATGGCGAAATCGGAGATCGACGCGCCCTCCGGCACGGGGAAGATGTAGGTGCCTTCGATGTCCCGCCCGAAATGGTTGAGGAAGACCTGGTCGACCGAGGTCTTGGCCACCTGGCCGACGATCTCCACTTTGACGTGATGGTACTTGACGCTGAGCGGCGGCACCGGCGGGCCGGCGGTCCGGGATGATGAAGCCGTCGGCCCGGAGAGACGGCGCGGCCGCTAGCACGGCGGCCAGGCCGGCCAGGACCGCGAAAGTCCTCAGAAACCGCTGGGGGATGCGGGCGATGGTCATGGCGTCCTCCTCGGGAAAGCCCTCTGTCGTATCCGACATCCCTTAATACAACGGACCCCTGGGTTTTGTTCCAATCCGAGCGGCGATCGGGCCGCCGGGTCAGGCCGCGAGAAGGGACTCGAGGCGCCGGCGGAGAACATCCATGTCGGGACAGACCTCGACCGGCAGGCCGGCGAACCGCTCGGGCTCGTCGGAGAGGAGGAAGATCGTGCCGATCCCGGCGTCGAGCGCGGCCAGGACGTCGAAACGGGTGTCCCCGACGACCCCGCAGGACCCGGGCTCGAGGCCGAACAGCCGCAGGACCTCGAGGAAAGGCGCTCCCGAGGGCTTCCACAGGCCGCTCTCTCGGGTGATGACGCAGTCGAAATCGAGGCCGAACTTGGCCAGGAGGAATTCCGTGTTCTTGCGCGAGTTGTTGGTGACAAGCGCGGCGGCGGCGCCCCGTCTCCGCAGCAGGGCCAGGAGCTCCCGGACGCCCTCGCGCAGGACCGACACCTCGGTCTGCCGGGCCTCGTGGGTCTCGAGGATCGTCCACTTCGCCGTCCGCTCGGGCTCTTCGAGGGAATCGAGGTAATGGAGGATGGACGTGGCGCCCGTCCCCAGCTCGTCGCGGATGCCGGACCAGTCGTAGTCGTTCTCGACGACCGTCCCGTCGAGATCGAAGATGACGCCCCGGAGGCGCATGCGTCCGCTCATTTCTCCTTGACCCGCCCGACCTCGAACAGCGGCTCGCCGGCGTTGCAGGGGGGCGTGCCGATAACGTAGAGGAGGATGCCGGTGAACGGCGCCTTGACGTCCTCCTTCGTCTGGCCGAGGTAATCGGTGATCGTGCCGACGATCTGTCCCTCCTGGACGTAATAGCCCATCTCCACGCGCGGCGTGAAAAGACCGTCGTGCTTGGAATAAACGACCTCGTATTTGTCGATCCAGACGGGATCCGTCGCGGGCCCGGGGCCGGCGGCGGTCATGCCGAGATGGCGCATGACGCCGAGGACGCCGCGGACGTTGCGGGCGATCGACTCCTCGTCCGTGCGGCCGAGAAAGCCCGCTTCGGTCGTGATGGCCGGCTTGCCCTGGAGGACGGCCGTGTTGCCGAGGTACTTGGAGTCCTTGAGGTCATGGCCGCGGGTGTCGTCGATGATGATGTGCGGGAGGCCGAAGGCCAGGGCCAGCTCCCGCGTCCTGGCGTCGAACGCCTTGTCGCCGCTGATCATCCAGTAGGTGTAAGGGATAAGGGCCTCGTTGCCGTCGCCGCAGTGCATGTCGAGGAGCGCGTCGGCCCGCTTGACGACCTCCCGGTCGATCACGGCCGCGATCCGCTGGCTCATCGTCCCGCCGAGGTCGCCGGGGAAGACGCGGTTGAGGTTCTTCCAGTCGTCGGGGCCGTAGTAGATCGTCCGCCTCTTGAAGCTCGGCAGGTTGGCGATATGGACCATCAGGACGGTCCCCTTCAGGGTCTTGGGGTCGATCGTGTCCTTGAGGCGATAGAGCGCCAGGATGGGCGGGTACTCGAAGGCGTGGACGCCGGCGACCACGGCCAGGACCGGGCCCGGCTTCGCGCCGTTGATCACCGTGAACGGGATCTCCGTCCCAGCGCCGTCCTTGGCCGGAACGGCGAGATAGCCCGAGCCGACGCCGCCGCTCTTGACCGCGATGCCGCCGATCTTGAAATCCGCCGCCCCGGCCGCCGACGCGAGCATCGCGACACCCGCCGCCGCCACCACCGCTGCTCTTCTGCCGCTCAGGAACATTGTCGACCTCCCGCCTCGGATATTTCCGCCCGCTATTCTATTAAAACCCATCCCGGATTTCCATCCGACATGATTCGACGTAGACGCCAAGAGGAGGCCGGAAGAAGGGTCCGAGGGGTATCGCGGAGTGAGCATGAAGCGGTGAAATAGCCGGCCTCGGGACGGAGACCTAAGATCTGGCTCCGGACCGGGACGGCGTGAAGTTTCACCGCAGCGAGCGGAGTCGATCCCCGAGGGCCCTCCGGCCGACGGCGCTGACGAGATAATTGCGGATTGACCCGGACGAACGGGCTTTGTTATAATGCGCGGCGGAACAAAATCCTCCGGGAGGTCCGACAATGGGTAAATTCATCGCCGTCGTCGGCGGCATCGTCGCCATGGCCGGCGGCCTGGCCCTGGTCATCATTTCACACACGTTCCGTGCCGCCTTCTTCAACGTCGTTCTGGGGTTCATCCCGCCCATCCTGTTCTTCGGCGGCTTCATCGGCCTCATCGCCGGCATCAGCAGCATCAAGGACGCCAAGAGGACCAAGAAGCTCGAGCAGGAAGCCGAGCCCAAGAAGGCCGAGTAGGCCTCGCCCGGGGGCGCGGCCGCGGGGCCTCCGCCTGAAGGGCGCGGCGGGGCGTCATCCCTTGTCTCGCCGGCGGGGCAGTGCTAAGATGGTGACGCCAACGTGGTCAACCTCCATCTGTTCTCGCTGACCCTGCTCCTGGCGCTCCCCCTGCCCGTCGCCTCCCGGATCGAGACGGCCTTCCTTCAGAACTCCCCGGCCGTCCTCCGCGAGGTCCTGGCGACCGACGGGACGATCCCCGTCTCTCTCCCCGAACCGGTGGCCCTGGCCGACCAGCTCTCTCCGGACCAGGCCTTCCTCGTCTTCAGCCGGATCTTCGCCGTCTTCAAGACGACCGAGTTCACGACCGACTCCCGGCTCTCGTCGCTGCCCGGCCAGCCCGGCGGGATCCTCAAAGGCCGCTGGTCCTTCCGGAACGAGCGCACGGGCGATCAATATCCCTTCCGCGTCTATTTCTTCCTCGCCCCGGAAGCCGGCCCGCCGGCCCCCGGCGGCCGGGCGACCGGTCCCTCTTTCCGCGTCGTCGAGATCCGGGCCGAGAGGCTCTGATGGGCCGGCGCCGCTTCTGGACCCGGTCGACCTGGCTCGCCGTGAGCGCCGTCGCGGTCGCCGCGGCCCTCGTCCTCGGCGCCCTCTCCTTCACCCTGCCCCGTTTCCTCGCCCGGGATTATGACGCCAAGAGCCTGGCCTCGCTCCGGAAGCAGTCCGCCCGGGTCAAGGAAGGCTTCGCGGCGTCCCTGGGATCGCTCGAAGCGCGGAAGGCGCGCTACGCCGCGATGGACCTGCCCGCGGACGCCTCGGCCTTCTTCCCGATCTTCCGGGCCTCCGGGCTGGACACCGAGAACGAGGGGATCGCGCTCAGCAACGGCGACGGCCTCATCGAGGCCTGGTACGGCAACGTCCTCAGCCTCGCCGACCAGGTCGGCCGCGAGGACTTCCCGCGCCTGAGGCGGTCGGCCGGGTCGGTCTTGGTCATCAGCAAGGCGACGGTCTATGTCGTCGCGTTCCAGCCTTTGGGGGACGGCAGCCGGATCCTGACCCATTTCGCCCGCCTGGCCTTCATTCCCCAGGTCCAGTCCACCTACATCCGCGAGTTCCACGCCCTCAAGCCCCTTCTCCGCACCGACTTCGACATCGATTATTGGGATTTCCGGGAGGACGTCGAGGGCTTCGAGAAGTTCTTCGCCCGCCATCACGACGAGTTCACCGGCCAGCCGCGTCAAAAGAACGAGATCCAAACGCTGTTCTTCCCGCTCCGCAACCAGGCCGGCCGGATCGTGGCCACGGCGACCCTGGCCTCGCCGTCCCTGACCTCGCGGCTGACGGTCGCGCGGGAGGACCTCCGCCTCGTCCTCCTGCTCTTCCTTCTCGCGGCCGGCCTCTCGGCCCTCGCTTTCCTCTGGTCGTCGCCCGACTTCCGCCGGGGCCGGGACACTCTGTCCGGCGCCGCCGGGGCGGCGCTCCTCATCGTCCTGAGGCTGGCCGCCCTCTCGCTCGGCTCGCTCGAACGGGTCCGGACCCTCCCGTTGTTCAAGCCCGCAGTGGCCGGGTTCGTCTCCTGGAAGGGACTGACCCAGTCCCCGGCCGAGATCTTCCTCACCGCTCTCACCCTCCTCGGACTGGCCGTCTGGCTGGCCGTCTCGGTCCGCGGGCCGCGGCGCCGAGAGGAGGTCCGGCTCCCGGTCCTGGCCAGGGTCGCGGCCAGCCTCGCCGCGGCCGGCCTGGCGGCGGCGGCGGTCCTGGGCGTCACCGAGGCCGTCCGCAAGGTCGTCTTCAACTCCAATCTTTCGCTCCTGCGCTGGGATTTCGATATCTCCCGCCTGGCCCTTCAGCTCGCGCTGCTCTGCGTTCTCGTCGCCGTTCTCCTGACCCTTTCGGTCTTCTTCCGGCTGGCCTTCCGGGGCGGACGCGAGGACCGTCTCTCCGGCTTGGCCGCGGCCGTGGGCGCGGCCGCCGCCGTGCTCGCGGGGAAGGACCCGTCGGTCCTCTTCGCCGGCCTCAGCGCGGCCCTGATCGCCTGGGCGTTCGGGGTCGCCGTCCGGCCGGGTCTGGCCCGGCGCCGCGAAGTCTGGCTCGCCGGCCTCCTCCTGGCCGCCCTGTGGCTGGCCCGCTCGGCCGACGACCTGACCGCCCTCCGGGACCACCGGCTCCTCGAAACGACGGTCGCCCACACCGTCCTGACCCAGGAGACCTGGGGCAACTTCCTCATCGAGGAGTCCCTGCCCGGGCTCGACCGGAGCGAACAGCAGATCGCCGCCTTCTTCAAGGATCCCCGCGACGCCGATTTCGCCCACACCCTCTGGGAGCGGACCCCGGTCGCGAAATCGAACTGGTACTCGTCGCTCGAGCTCCGCGACGCCGAGGGCAACACGCTCAGCCGCTTCTCCCTCAACGTCCCCAAGGTCCTGGGCGGCCCGCCCGAGCTCGAGCCCGCCGACGAGTGGACCATCGTCCCCTACGCCTTGGCCTTCATCGGCAAGGAGAAGGACTATCTCGTGGGCTACAAGGACTACGTCGAGGACGGGGTTCGTCTCGGCCGCGTCGTCCTCTACGTGTCGCTCGATCCCGAGATGCTGCCGTTCCTCTATTCCGCCAATCCCTACTTCGAGGTCCTGCGGACCGACTCGCTCCCGTCGCTCGCCCAGATCGACCTCGGGTGCGCCATCTACGACCTCGACGGCCGCGTCCTGTTCAATCCGCGCAAGCTGACCTCGGGCCTCGCGGAGGCCGACCTCGAACGGCTGCGCGCTTCCTCCCGGCCCTTCTGGTCGGGCTTCCGCGAGCGCGGCACCGCCTACGACGCCTACCTCTTCCGGGCGGGCGAACGCTGCTACAACCTGTTCGTGCCCCGCAAGAGCCTCAAGACCAAGGCGGTCGACTTCCTGAGGGTCTTTTTCCTCGGCCTGGCCGCGGCCTTAATCGTCATCGCGGCGGCGGGCCTCGCCTCCGGCAAGGCCTCGGTCCGCCAGCCGTTCTGGTCGTTCTCCAACCGCGTTTACGCCGCGTTCCTGGCCCTGGTCCTCGTCCCGCTGCTCCTCTACACGGTCTTCACCCGGAACCTCTTCGACAGCCTCTTCACCGAGCGGTTCGTCGAGGACTCGGCCGTCCACGCCAGCTACGCCCAGGGCCTGATGGAGGCCTTCCTCATCATCCAGGGCGTCGAGTACTCGCCCTATCTCGCCCCGTCCGAGGACCTGGCCCTCTGGATCTCCTCGACCCTGTCGAACGATGTCATCCTCTACGGCGACGCCGTGCTGCTCGCCTCGAGCCGCGGTGAGTTCTTCTCGAGCGGCCTTCTGCCCGAGATCCTCGACGGCGAGGCCTACCAGGCCCTCGTCTACGACCGTAAGCCCTTCTTCATCGAGCGGACACGGCTCGGCGATTACTCCTTCCAGACCCTGACCGTCCCCTACGATTTCAAGAACACGACCCTATTCATCTCCCTGCCCTTCCCCTTCGAGCGCGAGCAGCTCCGCCAGGCGACGCAGGAGATCGTCGAGTTCCTGGCCCTCCTCGCGGCGTTCTTCCTCGTCCTGGTCGTTCTCTTCTCCCGCGGCATCCGGAGCATGATCATCGTCCCCGTCCGCAAGCTCCTGGCCGGGACCCGGGAGGTCGGCCTGGGCAACCTCGAGGTCGTGATCGAGCACCATTC
>CAYOYQ010000087.1:0-11756 GCA_964408215.1 uncultured Eubacteriales bacterium | reverse complement strand
TCAAGTTCTCGAGAACGATCCCGCCCTCAGGCAGGAACGACCACCGCGCGCGAAGCTACTTCTTCTTGGCGGTCCACTCCACTTCGTTGCCCATCCGCGACGTGGTGCCCTTCATGGTGGCGCCGTCGACGGTGCCCTTGTACTCCATCTTCATTTCCTGGCCGTCGGGGCGCTGGAAGGTGAAGGCCCACTGGATGGCGTTGCCCTCGATCGTGCCCTCGCCGACCATTTCGCGCGATTCGCCGCCGGGGCGGCCCATGGTCATGGTGACCTTGAGCTTGTTGCCGTCCTGGGCGAAGGTGATGTCCTGTTCTCTCATCTGGCCGTCACGGCCGGGGGTCGACATGACCCAGACGCCGGAGATGTCGGCGGCCAGGGCGACGACCGCGAGCAGAGCGGCGATCGACAGGACTGCGAGTGAGGCTTTCTTCATGTGTTGAGACTCCTTTCTCATGAGAAATGATAAGAATCCAGCCTACGGAAGATTAGACGAAAGAGGGACGGCGTTTCTTCCCTCCCGGCGGCCGGCCATCCGCCCCCCTATTGTTCCTGGCGGACGACCGCCAGGACGGTCCGGCCGACGGCCGCCAGGGTCGCCCGGTCGATCCTGTCCAGGGTGTCCCCGACGGTGTGCCAGCTCGAGGGAAAGCCGCCGCGGGCGGAGTCGTAATCGATGATGTCCGCCGTCGGGACGCGGGCGTGCCGGTTGATATAGACGTGGTCGTCGATGAGGCTGTCGGACTCGACGTCGACGAAGTACTTGCCGAAGCCGAGCGCCCGGGCCGTCGCCCAGATCTTCTTGACCACGGCCGGGGCGTAGGAGAGCGAGGTCCCCTCGTGGGGGAAGACCGCTCCCGCCCCTCCGACCATGTCGAGGAGGATGCCGAACCGGGCCTTGTAGCCGGGCTCGTGGGGGGTCTTGGCCCAGTGCTGGGACCCGAGGCCCCAGCTGTCCGGCGAGCTGCCGCGCCAGTTGGCGTGCTCGCCGAAATCCTCGAGGTCGAGGAGCAGGATATCAACGCCGAGGGCCGCTTTGCGGACCGAGAGCGAGCGGGCGATCTCGAGCAGGACGCCGACGCCGCTCGCCCCGTCGTTGGCGCCCATGACGGGCTTGAAATGGTTGGCCGGGTCGGGGTCGTGGTCGGCGAACGGCCGCGAATCCCAGTGGGCGCAAAGCAGGATCCGTTCCTTCTTGTCCGGGTCGAAGGCGGCGATGATGTTCTTGCCCTCGAGCGGCCGGCCGTCGAAGGCCCGGGCTTTGAACTCCTGGACGATGACGTTGGGGGTCCACTGTTTCAGGGTCTCGACGTACCAATCGGCGCAGGCGGCGTGAGCCGGGGTGCCGGGGACGCGGGGCCCGAACTCGACCTGTTTCCTGACGAACGCGTAGGCGGAGGCCGCGTCGAATTCGGCCGAGCCTTTCGGCGCGGCCGGCGAGGCCTGCTGGCCGCCGCAGGAGAACAGGGCGAAAAGAAGGACAAAGGCCGTGACGGAACCCGCCCGTTTCAGCATTCTTCGTCTATTATACAGGAAATTGAACAAGGGCGGCGTTTTTTCATATAATCCGGGCTTGCAGCACGAACCCAAGGAGGTCGGTATGAAACACGTCGTCAAGACGGCGCTCCGCGCCGCCTCTCTCGTCATCCTGGTCATGGCCTTCGCCGGCGCGCACGCGGCCCAACAGGCCCAAGCCCCCGCCCCCGCGGCGGGGCCCGATCCGCTGTCGCTGACGAAGCACCTCCGCTGGCGCTCGATCGGCCCGGCCAACATGGTCGGACGCATCTCCGACTTCGAGGCCCTCGACGGCGATTTCACCCAGGTCCTCATGGGCACGGCCTCGGGCGGCGTCTACAAGTCGGTGAACGCCGGCACGACCTGGGCGCCCATCTTCGACAAGTACGGCGCGGCCTCGATCGGCGACGTGGCCTTCTTCCAGAAAGACCCGAACATCATCTGGGTCGGCACCGGTGAGGAGTGCGTCCGCAACAGCGTCGCCTGGGGCGACGGCGTCTACAAGTCGACCGACGGCGGCAAGACCTTCGCCCGGATGGGCCTCGAGACGACGCAGACGATCGCCCGCGTCCTGACCCACCCGGCCGATCCCGGCATCGTCTACGTCGCGGCCTCGGGCCATCCCTGGGGCACCACCGGCGACCGGGGCCTGTTCAAGACGACCGACGGCGGCGCCACCTGGACGAAGCTCGCCGGCGGCCTCCCGAACGACGGCAAGACGGGGGCGATCGACCTGGTCATGCACCCGACCGACCCCGAGACCCTCTATGTCGCCTTCTGGCAGCGCCTGCGCCTCCCCTGGCGCTTCGATTCCGGCGGGCCGAACGGCGGCATCTTCAAGACGACCGACGGCGGCGCCACCTGGACGAAGCTCACCCAGGGCCTGCCGTCGGGCGAGCTCGGCCGCATCGGCCTGGCCATCTCCCGCTCCAATCCCCGGGTCCTCGCGGCCATCGTCGAGCACGGCTTCCAGCCCCAGCAGATGATCCGCGAGGGCACCGAACAGAAGCCCAACCCCGAGTACGACGACATGACCAAGCTCGGCACGGGCATCTACCGCTCCGAGGACGGCGGGGCCACCTGGAAATACATGAGCCGGCAGAACAACCGGCCCTTCTACTACAGCCACATCTACATCAATCCCCAAGAGGACAAGTGGATCTACTGGCTGGCCACGAGCATGTCCTTCTCGGCCGACGGCGGCAAGACCTGGAGCCAGGTCGGCGGCCTCCATCCCGACTTCCACACCATGTGGATCGACCCGGCCAACAAGAACCGCTTCTACGTCGGCCAGGACGGCGGCGCCTCCCTGACCCACGACCACGGCAAGACCTGGATCTTCTTCGACAATGTCACCGCGGCCCAGTTCTACGCCGTCAGCGCCGACATGCGCGACCCCTACTACGTCTACGGCGGCCTCCAGGACAACGGCACCTGGGGCGGGCCCTCGATGCACCGCGAAGGCCAGCTGCTGACCGATTTCTGGTACAACATCGGCGGCGGCGACGGCTTCCACACCCAGAACGACCCGCGCGATTGGCGGACGGTCTATGGCGAAAGCCAGGGCGGCGCGATCCAGCGCTTCAACGTCGAGACGCGCGAATCCAAGCAGATCCGGCCGACGACGATGAATGTCGTCAACTACAAGGACTTCTATCCGCCGGCTCCCCCGGCGAAAAAGGCGCCGGCCGCGAAGCCCGGGGCCAAGGCCGCCCCGGCCTCTCCCGAAGAATCCATGCGCGGCCGGATGCAGCAGGAGCGGGGCCCGTTCCGCTTCAACTGGAGCTCGCCGATCGTGCTCTCCCCCCACAACCCCGAGACGGTCTATATCGGCGGCAACCACCTCTTCCGCTCGACCGACCGGGGCGACCACTGGATGATCATCAGCCCCGATGTGACGACGAACGACAGGGAAAAGAACGCCCCGAAAGACAAGAAGGACGGCGGGCCGGGCCCGACCGGCGGGATCACCTCCGACGTCACCGGCGCGGAGACCTACTGCACGATCATCTCCGTCTCCGAGTCGCCCAAGGTCCCCGGCCTGATCTGGGTCGGCACCGACGACGGCAACGTCCAATACACCCGCAACGGCGGCACGACCTGGGCCAACGTCCGGCCGAACATCAAGGGCGTCCCGCCGGGGATCTGGTGCAGCCGGGTCGAGGCCTCCCACTTCGACGAGGGGACCTGCTACGCGACCTTCGACGGGCACCGCTCGGACGATTTCCATCCCTATGTCTTCAAGACGACCGATTTCGGCAAGACCTGGACCGCGATCGCCGCCGGCATCCCCGACGGCCAGCCGGTCTATGTCATCCGCGAGGACCCGGTCAACAAGAACCTCCTCTTCCTCGGCACCGAGTTCTCCGTCTTCTTCAGCCGCGACGGCGGGACGAGCTGGTCATCGCTCCTCCTCAACATGCCCACCGTCGCCTTCCACGACCTGCTCATCCACCCCCGCGACAACGACCTCATCGCGGCGACCCACGGGCGGGGCCTCTGGGTCCTCGACGACATCACGGCCCTGCGCAAGGCCACGGACGACGTCGTCAAGCAGGACGCGGCCCTGTTCGAGCCCGGGAAACCCGGCACCCGCTGGCTCCGCGTCCAGCGCGGCGGCTACGGCCGCGGCGACCTCTTCTTCAGGGGCGAGAACCCGCCCGAGGGCGCCGTCGTCAACTACTACATCAAAGCCAAGCCCGAGGCGCCCGCCACCCTGGAGATCTCCGATCCGCTCGGCGCGTCGAAGACGACCTACATCCTCGACGCCGCCGAGCCGGGCATCGGGCGCGTCGTCTGGGACTTCCGCTTCGACCCGCCGGCGGCGACGGTCCAGACGCTGGTCACGAACCTGAAGCGCCAGCTCGAGCCGGCCCTCAAGCGGACCGACCTCGGCGCCGACCAGATGGACACGCTCAAGAAAGCCGCGGCGGACCTCGATAAATGGGCGGCGAATTACCGCAAGGTCCAGGAGATCCAGAGGACCGTTTTCGCGGTCGTCCGGCCGGGCGGCGGGATGTACGGCGGCGGGGGCGGCTTCCGCGGCGGGATGATGGGCGGCCAGGTGGCCGAGCCCGGGGCCTACGCCGTCAAGCTGACGGTCGGCGGCAAGAGCTACACCGGCAAGGTCGCCGTCCGCCTCGACCCGATCCAAGCCGCTAAATAAAGCATCTTCCGCGGAGGACTTCCCCTGGATCGGGGGAAGTCCTCCATTCGGCTTTTGCTCGGGAATTGCCTGCAAGAAGAGGTCCTTCTCCCATTTCCGGGACTCGCTCTCGCGGCGGCGAGGGAACTTGCCTCGAAGATCCCCGTTGCTGGAGGAGGGGACCCGCGGAGCGGGGGGGAACCGTGCGTAACTGGTTCCCCGGGGGACCGGGGAGCTAGAGGCAATTCCCGAGCGAAGCCGGAGAGAGGGACTTCTCGGAATTGGGAGAAGAACTTAAAAAAAGGGGCTTCCCCGGCATTGGGATGCCGGGAAAGCCCCTGAAGTAACCTTGCCCTTTACTTAAAGAGCGGGTCGGGGCTGACCTTGACCGTCTTGGTGGCGATGTCCTTGCCGTCGACGTTCAGGGTCACCTTGTAGGTGCCGGGATCGACGAGGTTGGCGCCCCGGCCGCGGAACCCGCCGCCGCCCGGCCGCGGGCCGCCCGGCTGGGCCGGATCCATGCGCCGGGTCAGGTTCCAATCGGCCTTCTGGAGGCCCTTCTTGGCCGCGCCGGAGAGCTCCTGGACGACCTTGCCCTCGAGGTCCGTGACGACCACCTTGACCGTCTTGGGATCGGCCTTGAGGTAGTAGTAGACGGACGTCCCGACGGGCGGGTTCATCGTCTTGGCGAACTCGCCGTACTGCTCGCCGGCCTGCATGTAGCGGTTCCAGCGGATGGCCTCCTCGATGTCGAAGAGATGGGCGTCCTCGGCCAGGACCTTCGCGTTCAGCTCCTTGAGCGGAGCGATATCGGCGACATAGATGCCCCGGCCGTAGGTGCCGATGACCATGTCACGGTCGCGTTTCTGGATGGCCATGTCGCGGACGATGACGTTCGGGGCCGAGGTCGAGAACGGCACCCAGGTCTTGCCCTTGTCGACGGAGACGTGGATGCCGAGGTCGCCGGAGATGTAGAGGACATCGGGATTGTCGGGGTCCTCCTCGACGTCGAAGATCGGGTTCTGGAGGCCGCCGGAGATGTCCTCCCAGGTCTTGCCGAGGTCGTGGGTGACGAAGAGCCACGTCCTGTCCTCGTTGTGGGTCCGGTAGCCGCTGAAGCCGACGTAGCAGGTGTTCTCGTCGAACCGGGAGGGCACGACCCGCTTGACCCAGCGGTCGAACGGGATCAGGGCGCCCTTGACGCCGGGCTTAGCCTTGCCGGTCTTCATGTCGTAGAAGTTGGCGGTGATGTTGGTCCAGGTCACGCCGCCGTCGGGCGACATCTGGACGTTGCCGTCGTCGGTCCCGACCCAATAAAGGCCGGGCTTCTTGGCCGACTCGGCGAAGGTGTAGATCGTCGCGTACTGGAGGTTGGTCTTCTTGGCCTCGTCGAGGCGGGCCTTGTCGGCCCGGGTCAGATCGGGGCTGATGGTGACGAACGTGTCCCGGTCGCCGCGGGTGAGGGAACGGTGGACGTACTGGGAGCAGATGTAGACGATGCCGGGGTTGTGGGGCGAGAGGACGATCGGGGCGTTCCACTGGTAGCGCTGGGCGGGCATCCCCTTGGCCAGCTCCTCGGCCGTGGTCCGCTTGGCCAGCCCGGAGGTCTCGCCGGTCATGACGTTCTGCCGGCTCGAGGACCCGAACTGGCTCTCGTAGTAGACGTACTCGGGGTTCCACCAGTCGCGGACGACGTAGAAGGCGTCGCCCGTGGGCAGGTAGCGCCAGTCGGCCGCGTAGACGCCCCAGGCGTTCCGGTTCTGCGAGGGACCGAGCCAGGCGCCGTTGTCCTGGGTGCCGCCCATGATGTTGTAGGGCAGCTCGTTGTCGACGGCGACGTCGTAGAACTGCTGGGCGCTGATGGTCGACTTCTGGCTCCAGTGCTTGCCGCCGTCCCAGGTCTCGCCGAAACCGCCGTCGTTGCCGCTGAAGATGTGGTTGCCGTTCTGGGGATCGACCCAGAGGGCGCGGTGGTCGACGTGGAGCATGGCGTTGCCCCGGTCCCAGGGAGCGGCCTTGAAGGTCTTGCCGCCGTCGGTCGAGGTGGTCACGTTGGTGTCGCAGGCGTAGAGCGTCTGGTCGTTCTGGGGGTCGACGTAGAGGCGGGCGTAGTAGCCGGCCTCGGTCTGGTTGATCAGGGCGCTGCCGCCGGTCTGCTTGTACTCCGTGACTCCCCGCCAGGTCTCGCCGAGGTCGTCCGAACGGTAGACGACGCCGGAGCGCTTCGTCGGCTGCTGGTTGCGCAGGACGCCGCCGTAGAGCATCTCGAGGACGTGGCGGTTCGTCGCCTGGAAGCGGCCCTTGGCCTCGGCCGAATCGGGCTTGGGCGCTTCCCGCTTCTGCAGGGCCTCGATCTCGTCGATCGCGGCGAGGAGGCCCTTGTCCTTGGCGTAGACCGTGCGCGCTTCCGCGTCGAAGGCGGCGAGATCGACGCCCGATTTGGTCAGGAAATCCTTGTCGCCGATGAAGGCGTTGAGCTGCTTGACCAGATCGGCTTCGTCGGCGGCCGTGATGGCCTTGAACTGCGAGGCCTTCTTGGCCAGCAGCGGGTTGATCTTGAAGGCCTTGAACTTGTCGAAGTTGACGTTATCGGCGTAAAGACCGGCTGCGCCGCCGCCTCCGCCCATGCCGCCGAACTGGCCGGGGGCCCGGAAGTTGGCCCCGCCGTCGCGCTCGGCCAGGCCGAGGTCGACTTCCTCGTCGATCCGGGCGTAGACGACGTTCGGGTCCTTGGGGTAGATGGCCAGGCCGGCCCGGCCGACCTCGAGGTGGTTCGGCAGGCCGTTGATGAGCTTCGTCCAGGTCTTGCCGCCGTCGACCGTCTTGTAGAGCCAGTTCGCGGGCTGACGGTCGATGTAGGTCCAGGACCGGCGGTAGATCTTGTAGGCCTGGGCGATGACGACGTTGAAATCGCGCGGGTCGACGACGAAATCGCCGATGCCGCGGTCGGCGACCGGGCCGAGGTTCGTCCAGGTCTTGCCGCCGTCGGTCGTCTTGAACAGGCCGCGCTCCGAGTCCATGGCGTTGTCATAGAGCTTGCCTTCGGCCGCGACGTAGACGACGTTCGGGTCCTTGGGATGGACCTGGACCTTGTTGATGAAGTAGCTCTTAGTCAGGCCGACATTGGTCCAGGTCTTGCCGGCGTCGGTCGATTTCCAGACGCCGTTGCCGTGCGAGCTCGAGCGGGCGTGCATGGGCTCGCCCGTCCCGAGATAGAGGACCTTGGGATCGGACGCCGCGATGCCGAGGGACCCCATGCTCATGTTGCCGTATTTGTCGAAGATGGGCTCGAAGTGGATCCCCGCGTCCTCGGTCTTCCAGACGCCGCCGCTCGCGGCGAGGACGTAGTACGTCGTGGCCTGGCCGGGGGGCACGGCGAACTCGGAGATGCGGCCCGAGAAATTGACCGGGCCGACCCAGCGCCAGCCGAGCTGGTTGAGGTCGTCGGCCGTGACCTGGGCCTGCAAGGCCGCTCCGGCGCCCAGGACGAAGCCGAGGGCGAGGAGGGCGGGAAGAAGACGGGACAGACGACTGGACATCATATTCCTCCTGTTGTGTTTTGACACGGAATAAGCCACGTCGCCTTTAAGACGACGGCGGGCGGGCGTTTCTTCCATGGAAAGCGTCAGTCTATCAGAAAATGTGACCGAAATTGAAGTACAATCCCATGCCCTCCGAGCTCCAGGCCGCGTCGAGGCGGACGACGAAATCCGGCATGGTGAAGCGGAGCCCCAGCCCGGCGTCGGCGCGGAGCTCCCGGAGATCGATCGCCCCGAGCGAGGGAAAGACCGTCCCGGTGTCGCAGAAGACGTTCGCGCCGAGGCGCCAGAAGAGGGGGAAGCGGTATTCGGCGTTGACCAGGAGCTTGCCCTTGTCGAGGAAACGGTTGAGCGGGTAGCCGCGCAGGGCGGTCATGATGTTCCCGCCGCCGAGCGAGGCGTGGTCGAAGACGGGGATGGACTCGCCGCCGACGGCCTGGGCCAGGGCCCGGACGGCCAGGACGTCCTTTTCGCCGAAGAGGCGAAAATACTTACGGAGATCGAGAGTGAAGCGGGTGAAGGAGGCCCCGGAGCTGCCGAGGAACCGGGCCGCGGCCTCGCCCCGGAGGATGAATCGGAGGCCCCGGGTCGGGTGGATCTGGCTGTCGGAGGTGTCATACCGCAGGGCGAAGGAGATGAGAGGGACGAAGCTCCGGCCCGAAGCGGCCAGGGAGTCGATCTCGCCGACGTAGGGCCCCTCGCGCGGGTCGGTGTAGCGGATCCAGCGCAGGGTGTACGCGGCTTCGACGACGAGATGGGGCGTGAGGCCGCGGCCGAAGGTCAGGGGGACGTTGATCGTTTCGAACGTGAGCAGGGTCCGGTCGGCCTCGGGCGCCGCCGGGCCGAGGCCGTAATAGCCGTAGTTGAGGAACTTGTCGTATTCGGCCTTGAGGTCGAAAGCGAGGCCGTAGGTCTTGCCCTGGCGGATCTCGAGGTCGGGGATCTGGAACGCGAAAACGTACCAGCGCTCGCCCTTGGTCGAGTTGAACAGGATGAGGTCCAGCGACTCCTTCATCTCGAGATGGTCCACGAACTTGACCCGGCCGCCGTAGCCGAAGCCGATGCCCGAGTCGTACATCAGGATCGGGAACGGGCTGAACGAGCGGGCGGAGCCCGGAGCGGCGGTGTCCGCGGGGGCCGGGGCCGGCGCCGCCTGGGCGGCGAGGGACGCGGCATGAGATAAAAAGAGGAAGAAAACGGGGATTGCCCGGCCCATTTTCCCTCCTTTTATGTTGTTTCTATCCCAAACCGGCCCTGTTTGCAAGCCGCCATCAACCCGCAGGGCTTCTTCGATCGTCCTTCGATGCAGCGAGGGAATTTACCTCGAAGATCCCCGTTGCTGGAGGAGGGGACCCGCGAAGCGGGGGGGAACCGTGCGAAACTGGTTCCCCGGGGGGCCGGGGAGCTAGAGGTAATTCCCGAGCAGAAGCAGAGAGAGGGACGATCCTAAGACGGACGCAGGCGCTTATGGAACCAGGGCTGAAGCCCCTTCATCTTAGCGAGCTGCGAAGCCGGGGCCCGCCGCCGGGCCGCGGCCCTCTCCTCGCTCCCCTCGGGCGCGCCCCAGCGGATCTCGACGCTGTCGTTGGGATTGTAGCCCATCTCGAAAGCGTCCTGGCGGCGGAAGATCTCGGCCAGGGTCAGGACCTGCGTCCGGCCGTCGGAGCGGACATAGGAGATCTCGATCTCTTCGGCCCTCCTGTCGAGGACGCTTTGGAGCTCCCGGCGGACCGCGTCGACCGTTTTTCGGCCGGCCATCTCGTAAGCTTCCGGGTTCCGGGCCGCCTTTTCGGGGAACTCCAGGACCGTGTCGATGGCGATGAGCAGGCGCAGGTCGCGGTTGGGCGTCGAGTAGTCCTCCCAGAGGCCGAGCGACTGGAAGATGCCCTTGCCGGAGGGCATGGGAATGACCGTGCCGGGATGGGCCCGCATGTAGGCCTCGCCGTTCGCGACCGATTCGACGCGGACGACGAGCTGCTCCTGGAGGGCCCGGATGAGGTCCCCGAGCGAGGCCACGGCGTCGAGGGAGTCGGGGTTGATGAGCCGCTCCATCGCGCCGTAGAACGCGTCGGGGGACATCCCTTTCTGTTGGAGCGAAAAGTCGCCGTAGTCGGGGCTCGCCGCGATCTCCTTGTTGGCCAGGAGGCGCGACCGGCCGGCTTCGACGACGATGGGCCGGAAGGCCTTGAAGCCCGGCTCCCCGACGACGCCCTCGGTCGTGAACAGGAAGTTGCCCTTCCAGAAACGCTTGACGCCGATCGTACCGTCGGGCTGGGCGTCGACGGCGAGGAGAAGGCCCGGGCTCTTGCGGGTCTGGGGGACCCAGCGGGCGATGACGAAGGTGTGGCCGTAAGGGTCGGCATAAACGGTGCCGGGCTTGAGGGCCTTGCGGGTGAGCGGGAGAGGGTAATAATCGGTCCCGTCGGCGTCGAGGGCGGTCCGGCCGTTGCCGGCGTGAACGGAGTTCTTGATCTCGTTAAGATAGCGCGTCATGGCCGCGACCGGGAGGGCGGAAGCGGCGGGGCCGGGGCCCGCTGGCACGGGCAGCATCCGGAGCCGGCCGGCCCGGGGCGGGGCTTCGAGCGTCCCCCAGCTCGTCTCATGGAAGCCGAACGGCAGGCCGAGCTTCCAGGAAAAATAGGCCCGGAGATAAAAGGGATCGTCGGCGCAATCCGGCGTCATGACCAGGGCCGCGCCGGACGTCCCGTCCTCGCCGAGGCCGAGGTGGTCGTGGAGGAGGTTCCGGGACCGGTCCCGGGTGACCTCGTGGAGGGCCGGCCAGGACGAGCGCTCGTCCGAATCGGAAAAGAGGGCCTCGATCCAGGCCGAATAGAGTCCTTCGGCGGCCCTCGACCAGCCCCGCGAGGGCGAGAAGAAGCGCTCGGGGGCGACCGGAACCGCGTCGCGGCTTTCGACGAGAACGACCGAGAGGGCCCCGGCCGGCGCCGCGGCGAACTCGGCGGCGATCCAATAGGGAGGCCCTCCTCCCCTTTTGGAGGAGAGAGGTTCGACCGTCCCGGACCCGCTCCGAAGGACGATCTTTGTCTTGGCCGGTTCGGTCTCGAAGGCGGCCAGGACGCGAAGCGGCCCGCCGGGACGCAGCGCCTTCGGCGAGACGAGCACGGCGGCCGGCGCGGGCGGAGACGCGGCCGGGAGCGGAACACTCAAAGACAGAGAAAGGAGAACCGCCGCGAGCGAGACGGCCGGCGCTGCCGCCGCCCGGCAGGGTTCCCGTCGAACGCTCACGGCCGAGACGGCCCGGGGACCTTAGAAGTAGTAGCGGAAGCCGATGGCCCCGGCCATCTGGAACCCGGTCGAGGGGATGAGGTCGAGCATGGGCACGACTTCCATGAACAGCTCGACCGGGGTCCTCTCGAACTCGTAGGCGATGCCCACCGGGATCCGGATGCTGACGATCGTGTCGGCGTCCCCAACCGCGTCCTGGGCGAACTTGATCCGGGCGCCGGCGCCGTAGTAAAGGGACATCCGGCCGGTCTCGACCCGGATGCGTATTCCGGCCAATCTGGCCACGGATTCCGGGGTAAACCGGCCAGATGTCG
>CAYOYQ010000086.1:0-11775 GCA_964408215.1 uncultured Eubacteriales bacterium | reverse complement strand
ATCTATAAGAGCTTCACGCCAAGCCTGGTCGGCGTGGCCAGTTACAGGATGGACTTCGCCGAGACCGAGGTCGACGAGCGGCGCATCAACCTGACCCGCTTCCCGCTCTTCTTCCCGGAGAAGCGGATGTTCTTCCTCGAAGGCTCCGAGGTCTTCAGCTTCAGCTCGAGCGTCAGCTTCACCCCCTTCTTCAGCCGCCGGATCGGGCTTTTCCAGGGGGCGCAGGTCCCGGTCAATTTCGGGACCAAGCTCTACGGCAAGATCGGGAAGACCAACCTCTCGGTCCTCGACGTCGGCACGGGCGGGTTCGAGACGGCCGGGGGGGGTGCCCATCGAACGACAGAACCTCTTCGCCGCCCGCGTCACCCAGAACATCTTCGCCGAGAGCAAGATCGGCCTCATCTTCACGAGCGGCAGCCCGACGGGGGAGACAAACTCGCTCGCCGGCTTCGATTTCAACTACTCCTCGTCGCGGTTCCTGGGCAACAAGAACATCTGGCTCGCCGCCTGGGGGGTCTACAACTGGAACGAGCAGGAGGAGGGGCGGCACGAGGGCTTCGGCTTCCGGGCCAATTACCCGAACGACCTCTGGAACATCCAGACGACCTACGCCTACTACGGCGAGGCCCTCGACCCCGGCCTGGGCTACATGATGCGGCCGGCGATCCAGACGGGCTTCGCCAGTATCGGCTACCAGCCGCGGCCCGAGAAGGGCTTCTTCAGCACGTTCGTCCGCCAGTTCTTCTTCAACGCGAGCGCGGACTATTATTGGGACCTCGCGGGCGTGCTCGAGACGCGCCAGCTGCGGGGGACGCCGTTCAGCTTCCGGACGCCGAGCGGGGAGAGCTTCGGCTTCAGCGTCAATTCGACCCGCGACGTCATGCCCTACGACTTCGAGGTCGCCCAAGGGGTCATCCTCCCGGCCGGGCCCTACGATTTCACGAGCTTCGGGCTGAACGTCGGGACGGCCGGCCACAGGCCCGTCGTTTTCCAGGGCGGCTACGATTTCGGACAGTTCTATTCGGGGCACTACGATAACCTCAACTTGGGCCTGACGCTGAAGTTCAAGGGGTACGCCACCCTGGCCTTCGACGCGAACCTCGTCCGGGGGCGCCTGCCCGAGGGCCGCTTCAGCGAGAACGTCTACCAGCTCAAGGCCGATATCTTCCTCTCGCCCGACCTGGGGTTCATGAACTACATCCAGTTCGACGACATGTCGAACGACCTGGGCTGGAACGCCCGCCTGCGCTGGCAGATCAAGCCGGGCAACGAGATCTACCTCGTCTACAACAAGAACTGGCTCCGGAGCTTCGACCCGATCAGCCGCTTCACCTCGACGGGCGAGCGCGGCGTCATCAAGATCACCCTCTCCATAAGACCATAAGAAGGGGTCAGGCCCCAAATTCTTCAATTTTCGCCGACGAAGCGGGGGTCCCTGATACTAGGCAGGAAGAAATTGAAGAATTTGGGGCCTGACCCCTTCCTGTAAAGAACGCGTGTAAAGGCTTGCGGGCCAGGGTCCGGACGGCCTCGCTTTCGCCTGGGACGGACAGGGGAGGGCAGGCCCTCTCAGGCTTGGCATGTTCTTTGCACCGCAACTTTCCATCGCCCTCAAACGTATTACCTGATGAGGGGCGGGGCCTAAAATAGGGAGGATCGAGGAGGACCGGCCCGAAGATCGAGGTCGAGGAAGAAGCTGAAAATGGCCACGCTGTGCCCCACCTGCAGAACAGAGAATTCCGAAACCGCGAATTTCTGCAGCAACTGCGCCACCAGCCTGCGGAAGAAGGACAAGGGGACCGGCACCGTGGCCGCGCCCGGCCCGGCGACCCGGACCTACGAATCCCGCAATCTCGACCTCGACACCGGGACGGTCTTCGGCGGCCGCTATCAGATCATCGAGAGCCTCGGCCGGGGCGGCATGGGGCGCGTCTACCGGGCCATCGATACCAAGACCCGGGAAGAGGTGGCCATCAAGGTCATCCGCCCGGACATCGCCGAGGACAACCGGACCCTCGAGCGCTTCCTCAACGAGATCCGGCTGACCCACAAGATCTCCCACCGCAACATCGGCAAGATGTACCACCTCGGCGAGGACATGGGCCTGCACTACATCACCATGGAATACGTCCCGGGCGAGGACCTCAAGAGCTTCATCCGCCGGTCGCGCCGGCTCGACGTGGCCACGACCGTGGCCATCGCCAAGCAGGTCTGCAGCGGCCTGAGCGAGGCCCACGACGCGGGCATCGTCCACCGCGACCTCAAGCCCAGCAACATCATGATCGACAAGGAGGGCAACGCCAAGATCCTCGACTTCGGCATCGCCCGGGCCGTGGACAGCTCCGGCGTCACCGCCGAGGGGAGCGTCATCGGCACGCCCGAATACATGTCGCCCGAGCAGGTCGAGGGGAGGGCGTCCGACCGCCGCTCCGACATCTACGCCTTCGGCGTCATCCTCTTCGAGATGGTGACCGGGCGCCTCCCGTTCGCCGCCGACACCCCCTTCATCGTCGCCTTCAAGCAGCAGTCGGAGACCCCGCCCAAGCCCGAGACGCTGAACCCGCAGATCCCGCGCGAGCTGAGCGCGATCATCCTGCGCTGCCTGCAGAAGGACCCGGCCAAGAGGTATCAGACGACCGAGGACGTCTGCCGCGACCTCGGCGGGGTCGAGGAGGCGCTCCAGGCGGCCCCCGTGACTCCCGTGTCCTGGGCCCGCCCGACCACGCGCAAGACGGCCCTCCGGGCCCTCGTCCCCAAGTTCCCCTGGCGCAAGGCGGCCATCCCCGCCCTGGCCTTCCTCGGCATCATGGCGGCCGGCATCGTCATCAAGGAGCTCCTGCCCAAGGCCAAGGGCGCCTCCCGCACGGTCGCGATCGTGGGCTTCGAGAACCTGACCGGCGATTCCACCTACGAATACCTGAGAAAGGCCATCCCCAACCTGCTCATCACCAGCCTCGAGCAGTCGAAATACATCGAGGTCACGTCGTGGGAGAGGCTGAACGACCTGGCGGGCCAGGAGGGCAAGGACATCGCCACGCCCGCCGACCGCGACCTCTGGTTCGAGATCTGCAAGCGCGAGGGCGTCGACGCCATCGTCATGGGGAGCTTCACCAAGGCGGAGAACCTCTTCGCCACCGACGCCAAGATCTACGACGTCCAGACGAAGAACCTCCTCAAGAGCACGGGCTCGCGGGGCGAGGGCGTCGGGAGCATCCTCAGGACCCAGATCGACGAGCTCAGCCGGGAGATCTCGAAGGGCGTCGGCCTCTCGGACCGCGACGTGGCCAAGGGATCGAAGCCCATCACGGAAGTCGCCACGGCCTCCATGGAGGCCTACGAGTGGTTCCTCAAGGGCCAGGAGGACTTCGACCGCTACTACTTCGACGATGCCCGGGTCTCCTTCGAGAAGGCGGTCGAAAAGGACCCGAAATTCGCCATGGCCTATTTCTACCTGACCCGCGTGTACAACAGCCTGGCCCAGGCCCCGGAAGCGATGGCCGCCTTGGAGACGTTCAAGAAGCTCAGCCAGGCCAGCCCCGGCAAAGGCGAGGACGCGCTTTACATGAGCGCCCTGTCGGCTTGGCTGAACAAGGACGTCGACGGCTACGTCAAGGGCCTCCAGGGCGTCATCAAGGCCTATCCGGGGAACAAGCGGGCCCATGCCGAGCTGGCCTGGTTCTATAAGAACGAGAAGAGATACGCCGAGTCCGTGGCCGAATTCGATAAGGCCCTGGCCATCGACCCGAGCTTCGGCTACGCCCTGAACCTCTTGGCTTACACCTACGTCGACATGAACGAGATCGAGAAAGCCTTAAAGACGTTCGACCGCTACGCGGCGGCCGCTCCGGGCGACGCCAACCCCCTCGACTCCATGGGCGACCTCTATTTCCTGACCGGCAAGTTCGATGTGGCCCGGGCCAAGTACCAGCAGGCCCTGGCCCTCAAGCCGGGCTTCGCCTCGACCTGGAAGCTCGCGTATCTCTACGCCATGGACGGCGACTACGACGCGGCCCTGCACTGGGTCGATTACCTCATCGCCCACGCCCAGAGCGGCGGCATGAAGGCCGACGGCCATATGTGGAAGGGCTTCTATTATTCGCTCATGGGCCGGCTCAAGGAATCGCTGGCCGAGCTGGAGACGGCCGTCGAGCTGGCCAAGTCCTCGGGCAACAAGTCCCTAGCCGACATCAGCCTCAGGGACGGCCTATGGATCTCGTTCGACTGGGGCCGCTACGATCTCTATAGATCCTTCCTCGACCGGCGCATGGCCTACCGGGCGGAAACGAAGCAGGGGACGGAGAGCCTGAACAAGATCTACGATCTCCTGTACTCGGGCCTTTACGACGTCAAGACCGGGAATGCCGCCGCGGCCAAGGCGAAGCTCGAGGCGATCGCGGGCCTGTCGGCCTCGATCGGGGAAAAGGAAAAGGCCTACAACCTGACCGCCCTGAACCATCTGAAGCGGGAGATCCTGTTCGCCGAGCGCTCCTACGGGGAGGCCCTCAAGGTCTTCGCCGAGGGGCCGCCGGTCATGATCAACCTCAGCTCCTCGACGACCGTCCAGCAGAAGAACCTGCCCTTCCTCACCGATTTCGCCGCCCGGGTCTACCAGGCGAGCGGCCGGACCGACAAGGCCATCGCCGAATACGAGCGCCTCATCTCGCCGGAGGCCGCCGCCCGGGAGAGCGCCCTGATCCATCCGTTCAGCCGGCTGCGCCTCGCGGCGCTCTATGAGGCCAAAGGCGACATCGACCGGGCCGTCGAGCAGTACAAGGTCCTGGTCGACACCTGGAAGGGCGCCGATGCCGGCCTGCCCGAGGTCGCCGCGGCCCGGAAGAAATACGCCGAGCTCAAAGCCCGGACCGCCCGGCCCAAGGGCGCCACGGCCGAGAGCGTCATCGCCTCGCCGCTTTTCGTCGATCCCTCAAGCCCCCTGTTTTAGTTGGCGGGGACATGTACAGGCGGTACGTGTCCCCATCTCTCTTTTCTTTCCGTCCCTCTTTTGATAAAAGAAGTCTGTGAGGAGGGCCCCATGAAGACCGGAGCCTTGCTAGCCGGGCTTTTTTTCGCCTTTGTGGCTTCAAAACCCGCCCCCGCCCGGGCCGAGGACATCATCAGCGGCATCGGGCTGACCCATCTCACGGTCTACGACCAACGGACGGCGCCCGACGGCAAGATGTCGGGCTCCCCGCACGTCCACGCCGTCACCGACGAGGGCTACTACGTCATCAGCGGCCACGGCCGGGTCGAGCTCCACGACCTGGAGAGCGGCTTCCGGACGGTCGATCTCGAGCCCGGGCGCTACCTCCAGTTCCCGCCGGGGACGCTCCACCGACTGGTCAGCACCGATCACCTCGTCCTTCTCGTCGTCATGGGCAACGCCGGCCTGGCCGAGAGGGGAGATGCCCGGATCTACTTCGGCCAGGCCGTCGACGAGGACCCGGACGAGTACGGCCGGCTCGCCGGCCTGGCCAAAGCCAAAGGGCTCGAAGGGGCCCTCGCCCGGCGGGATGCGGCCGTCCGCGCTTATGTGGGCTTCCTCGAGCTGTGGACGAAGGACCAACCGGCCTATTATGCGGAGCTGGCCCGCTTCATCCGCGTCCACCTTAAGGCCGCCGCTTCTCAGGTCTCGAGTTTCGGCCGGGCCGTCGAGCGGGGCCCGATGGCCTGGGGCCTGCGGTTCCGCAAGCGCCTCGAGAAGCTGCCCGGAGCGTCCGTGGAATCAGCCCCGATCCTGCACATCCCCGCGGGAGAAACGACCCTGGGCATGTGCGGCATTCTGCGCCCCGTGACCTCCTTCGAGCCTGTCGGGCCGGCCAAGGACACCGGAGTGAAGAAGTAGGCGAGCCGCGTGACCGACCCTGAGATCCCCGAGACCGCCCGCCGGGGCGTCCCGTTCGTCCAGGCCCGCGATGCCGAGGCCTTGGAGAGTGAGAAAGCGCGGCTCAGGGAGATCGCCGCCCGCCGCGGCCTGTGGCGGCGCTGGCGGGGCTATTGGTCGCTCTCGGGGCCGGGCTGGGTCCAGAGCGCGCTGACCCTGGGCGCCGGTTCCGCGGGCTCCTCGATCTTCGCCGGGGCCGTTTTCGGATACGACCTGCTCTGGGTCCAGCCCGTGGCCATGTCCCTGGGCGTTGTCATGTTCTCGGCCATCGGGCATCAGCTCCTGGCGACCGAGGAGAGACCCTACGAGGCCTTTCGAAAGAGGCTGCATCCCGCCCTGGCCGTCTCGTGGGGGGCCGTGGTGTTCCTGGCCTCGATCGTCTTCCAGTTCCCTCAATATTCCCTGGGGGTCAGCGTCTCCAGGGACATCTTCGATGTCGCCGGCCTCGACGTGCCGCGGGCGCCGATCGCCCTGGCCCTGCTCGTCGCCGCGACGGCCCTCTGCTGGAGCTACGGCCGGGGCAGCCGCCGGGCGGTCCGTCTTTTCGAACGCGCCCTGAAATGCCTCGTCCTTCTGATGTGCCTCTTCTTCCTCTTGGTTGTCGTCAAGACGGGCATCGACCTCAAGGCTCTGCTCAAGGGCTACCTCGGCTTCCACATCCCCCGGGACCGCGAGGGCCTGACCATCGTGCTCGGCGCGCTCGGGGCGGCCGTGGGCGTCAACATGACCTTCCTCTATCCCTACACGCTCCTCGCCCGGGGCTGGGGCCAGGAGCATCGCGGGCTCAAGAATTTCGACTTGGCCACCTCGATGTTCATCCCCTTCGTCCTGGCCACGAGCCTGGTCATCATCGCCTGCGCCAACACCCTCCACGTCCAGGGCATCCGGGTGAGGGACGCCGTCGACGCCGCCCACGCCCTGGCCCCGGTGGCCGGCGTGGCCGCGGGCCGGGTTGTTTTCTCGCTCGGCGTCCTGGGCATGTGCTTCACGACCCTGACCATCGAGATGGTCATCTGCGGCTTCGTCCTCAGCGAGATGCTGGGCTTCGAGCCGCGCGGCTGGCGCTACCGGGCGGCGACCATGGCCGCCAACATCGGTATCCTCGGCGCCTTCTATCCGACGCCGTTCTGGCTGCCGGTGCTGGCCTCGTCGGTGGCGCTGGTCATGGTGCCCATCGCCTACATCGGTTTTTTCATACTCCAGAACAAACGGAGCTACCTCGGCGACGCCGTCCCGAAAGGCCTCAAGGGGGCCGTCTGGAACGCCCTGCTGCTCCTGGCCATCCTCGTCGTCGCCGCCGGCGCCGTCGTCAAGATCATTTCCTTAATCTAGGAGGTGCCCATGAACCGCAGATCGTTCCTCAAGGCCGCGGCGGCCACGGCCGTCGCCCCGGCCATCGTCCCGTCGTCGGTCTTCGCCCGGCCCGCGCCGAGCGATGTCCTCCAGTTCGGCTGCATCGGCGTCGGCCGCCAGGGCCAGGGCGACATGCAGGAGCTCATCTACCGCGGCCTCGAGGCCGGGGCCCGGGTCGTGGCCGTCTGCGACATCGACTCCCACCGCGTCGAGGATGCCCAGTGGCTGGCCGAGAAGATCTACACGGTCGAGACCGGCAAGGACGCCTCGGGGACGGTCAAGGCCTACCATGATTTCCGCGAGCTCCTGGCCCGAAAAGACATCGATGGCGTCCTCATCGTCACGCCGGACTTCTGGCACGCCGCCCACGCCATCGCCGCGGTCGAGGCCGGCAAGGACGTCTATCTCGAGAAGCCGCTGACCTATTCGATCGCCGAGGGCCGCAAGCTCGTCGCGGCGGTCCGGAAGAACAAGCGCATCCTCCAGGTCGGCTCGCAGCAGCGCTCGTCCATCCATTTCCTCATGGCCTCGGAGCTGGCCCGCAACGGCCGGGTCGGCAAGATCCACACGATCCGGACCTGGGTGCCCGAGGACGTGGGCAGCGGCGACGCGCGCCCCGAGCCCGTGCCGCCGAACCTCGACTATGACGCCTGGATGGGCCCGACGGCCGTCGCCCCCTTCACCGAGGACCGCTGCCATCCGCAGCGCAGCTACGAACGGCCCGGCTGGCTCCAGATCGAGCCCTACTGCCTGGGCATGATCACCGGCTGGGGCTCGCACATGATGGACATCGCCCAGTGGGGCCACGGCAGCGACCTCACCGGCCCGGTCAGCATCGAGGCCAAGGCCGAGTTCCCCGACCGCGGTCTGTTCAACGTCCACACGAAGTTCCAGGCCGAGGCGGTCTACAAGGACGGCGTCCGGCTGATCATGGAGACCGGCGAACCGGCCGGCGTCCGCTTCGAGGGCGACCGGGGCTGGGTCTTTGTCGAGCGGGGGGCCATCAAGGCCTCCGACCCCGCTATCCTGAAGTGGAAGCCCGGCCAGGGCGAGGTCAAGCTCATCCAGAGCGGCAACCACATGAAGAACTTCCTCGAGGCCGTCCGCGGCCGCAAGGACCCCATCGCCCCGGTCGAAGTCGGTCATCGGTCGAATTCGATCTGCGTCATGACCCACATCGCCATGAAGCTCGGCCGGAAGCTCAAGTGGGACCCCGAGGCCGAGCATTTCGTCGGCGACGACGAGGCCAACCGCCGGCTCGATTACCCGCACCGCGCGCCATGGACCGTCTAGGCCGGGGCCGCCGCCTCGCTGTCTTCGTTCTGGCCATCGTTCTCGCCGGCGCCCTGGCCGCTCCGTCGCTCGCCGCGGGCGCGTCCAAGCCGCACATCATGTTCACACGCGACGAGGCCGCGGGGACGCTCACGGTCCTCATCGGGGGCCGGGAGGCCTTTGTTTTCCAATATGGCCCGGCCGTGGACCTGCCCCATTACTGGCCGCTGCGCAGCCCGAGCGGCAGGAACATGCTCGTCGAGAAGACCGAGCCCTATCCCCATCACCGCTCCTTTTGGTTCGCCGACACGGTCCGGCCCGATGGAGGGGAGAGGGAGCTGAGCTTCTACAACGCGCTCTATTCCGGGACCAAGACTGGGTCCGGGGACTACGGCCCGCCCTTTCGCGAGCGCATCCGCCTCGTCACGTTCCCGAAGATCGAAGCGAAGAACGACCGGGCCGAGATCGTCGCCGAACTCGCCTGGGAAACGGACGGCCGTCCGGTCATCAATGAAAAGCGTCAGCTCGTCGTCCACAGCTTGGGGGGAGGGGAGTATCTCCTCGACCTCGTCTGGACGCTCGCCCCCGCGGCGGGCGACGTCGCCTTCGTCAGCGACGATGTCCACTACGCCTGGCCGTTCCTGCGCGTCGACCCGGTCTGGAACGGCGAGCACGGCGGCAAGATCACGTCCGATTCAGGGGCGGTTGGGGAGAAGGCCACGAACATGCTCCCGGCCCTCTGGATCGATTACTCCAACACCGTCGAGGGCGCGACCGAGGGCGTCGCCGTCTTCCAGTGGCCCGACGGCCGCGAGCACCGCTGGCTGACCCGCGAGTACGGCTGTTTCGGCCCGCGCCGGCCAGATGACCAGAGCGGCAAGCCGTTCACGCTGAAAAAGGGCGATCCTCTCCGGCAACGCGCCGCGGTCCTCGTCCACAAAGGCGACGTCACGTCCGGCCGCGTCAGCGAACGCTACGACAAGTACGTCAAAGGCGGCTGGCGATGAAGACCGTCGAGCCCTCGAAAAATCTGCCGCGCGTCTGGGCCGTCCTCTTCGCCGTCGTCCTGGCCGTCGCTATTTTGCTCTTGCTCCTGGCCAAGATCGCCCGAACGCCGGCGTCCGAGATGAGCATCGTCGAAGAGAATGTGCCGCCCGTCCCCGGGAAAACGCTGTTGCCCCCGCCCCCGCCGCCGCCTCCGGCCCCACGAATGGAAGGCGTTCCTAACGCGGCCTTGACCGTCCTCGACGCGGGCAAGAAGGTCCTGACCTATGTTTACGGAGATTCTCTCCCTCCAGGCGTCGATCCAAGCTTCACCCGCTCTTCCTATATTCATCCGCTCTACTCTTTAGATGGCCGAGTTCTGACCCAGGATTTCCCCCGCGACCACCGGCACCACCATGGCCTCTTTTGGGCCTGGCCGGTCATCGAAGTCCGGGGCGTCAAGACGTCGAATTGGGAGCCGCGCGAGCCCGCGCTGCGCCAGCTTTTCGTCAAGTGGATCAAGCGCGAAGTCACCGCTGAAGGGGCCCGTCTTGTCGTCGAGAACACCTGGAAGCTCGGCGGGACCGAGGACGTGGCCGAAGAAACGGTCACGATCTTCGTCCACGGGGCGACGCTCTACGGCCGGGCCATCGACGTCGAGATCGGCCTTCGTCCGGTCGGCGGCCCCATCACGCTTCGCGGCGCCCCCGAGGACAACAAAGGATACAGCGGCCTCTGCTTCCGCGGCCGGGACGTCGAAGGTTGGGACAGCAAGGTCTTCAAGGGTGCCGCGATGACCACCGACGAGGGGCCGCTCGCGGCCGACTCAACAGGGAAGCCGTTCCGCTGGGCCGATATCTCCACGCCGGCCGTCGGCGGTGGCGTGGCCATCTTCGTCTCGCCCGACCATCCCGGGAATCCTGTGCCATGGCTCATCCGCAACAGCTATGCCGGGGTCCTCAACCCATGCTGGCCGGGCCTCCCCGGGGCGACCCTGGCCGCCGACGTCCCCGTTACCCTCCGCTACCGGGTCTACATCCACCGGGGCGACTCCGCGTCCGGCCGGGTCAAGGAGGCTTTCGAGGCCTATATCAGGGGCCGCGGCCTCTGATCCCTGCCAACCCTCCCGCCCCGGCATCCGTCTAATGGGGTGAAAGCCGGAGATGGACCTGATGGACGATAACGCGATCATCGACGGGATGGCCCGGGGGGACCAACGGGCCTTCCGGGAGCTCGTCGAACGGTACAAGAAGAAGGTCTTTTACCTGGCCCTGGACATGGCCGGGAACGCGGTCGACGCCGAGGACATCTCCCAGGACGTCTTCCTCAAGGTCTACCGGTCGTTCTCGACCTTCCGGCGCGGGGCCAAGCTCGGCTCGTGGCTCTACCGCGTGACCTATAACGCCTCGATCGACCACCTGCGGTCGAAGGGCCTCGCTCCCGAGCCCGTGGCCGACGAGGTCCTCGAGCTGCACGGCGGCGCGGACCAGGCCCCGGCCCAAGCCCGAGCCTCGGACCCCGTGGCGGCCGCCGAAACGAGCCAGCTCCAGGCCCGCATCGCCGCGGCCCTGGACAAGATCTCGCCCCAGGAGAAGGCCGTGTTCGTGCTTCGCCACTACGAGGAACTCAAGCTCCGCGATATCGCCGAGACGCTCGGCCTGTCCATCGGGTCGGTCAAGAGCTACCTTTTCCGGGCCGTCCACAAGCTCCAGAAAGAGCTCGGCGGGCGGGCCGGGATCTCCGGCCTGGAGGCTTCCCATGAGTGACCGTCACATTACGAAGGACCGTATGGCCGAGGCCCTCTACGGTGAGCTCGGGCCGGCGGAGAAGGAGTCTTTCGACCGCCACCTCCGGGACTGCCCCGACTGCGCGTCCGAATACGCCGCCTTGGAGGCGACCCTCCGCATCATGGACAAGCGGGAGCGGCCCGATCCGGGACCCGAGTTCTGGAACGGCTATTGGGGCCGGCTGTCCAAGCGGATGCTCTGGGAGTCGATCGAGGAAGGACGTTCCCCGTCGCTCGCGGCGCGCCTCTTCCGGCCCTTCGCGCGCCTGCCGCGCTGGTCTCTTCAGGCTGCGGCGGCGGCCGCCCTGCTCCTCCTCGGCATCCTTGTCGGAAGCCGGCTCATCCCCCGGCCGGAAGGCCCTCGCGCGGTGGCGGCTGGACCAGCCGCAGCGACTTCCGCTCCGTCCTCCGCGGTCGCCCAGGCCGGGAGCTTCATCGAGCGCTCCAAGGTCCTGCTCCTCGGCCTGGTCAATTACGACCCGGCCACCCAGGACCCCTA
>CAYOYQ010000085.1:0-11939 GCA_964408215.1 uncultured Eubacteriales bacterium | reverse complement strand
GGCGGCGTCGACGCCGCCCGTCTGGTTGATGGCCCGGACGCTGCCGTCCTTCTTCACGGCGAAGAACTCGTAGTTCTGCTTGCGGCTGAAATCCTCGGGCGACGCGGCCGACCCGTCGGCCACGTGAGCTCCCGGCTTGGGCTGTTCCGGCTTGCCGATGATGTTGCCCTTTTCGTCGAGCATTCGCGGCGCGCGCGATCCCAGCCTCGGCTTGAGGAATTGGGCCCCGGCCTTGCCGACGTCGACGGCCATCTTGGTCTGGCCGTAGTACTGCATGGTCGTCAACGCCGATGTCCCCGTCAGCGCATGGGACCCGGCCTGCCACTGCGCGCTCAGCTTGTGGATGTTCTGCATCTCGGCGTTCAGGTCGCTCAGCCGGCCCCGGGCGGCCTCGAGCTCGCGCGAGAGCGCCTTGGCCGCCTTGCCGTCGCCGATGTCGCGCGCCTCCTTGAGGGCCGCCGCCGTCGTCTTGATCCGCGCCATCGTCTCGTCGACGTCCTTGAAGATGCGCGATTGGCCCCGGATGCGCTCCAGGGCGGGGTCGATCTTCGAGGGGTCCTTGGGCAGGACGAGCTTGCCCGGGTCGTCGTCGATGGCCTTCTGCAGGCGGTTCCTCAGCTTGACCGTCTGCTCGAACAGCGGCCGCAGGTCCTCGGGATCGGGGACGAGGGTGCTCCCGACCTCCTTGACCACTTTGCCGACGGTCCAGCTCTTCTTCTGCCGTTCCGCCCAGGTCTCGGCGTCGCGGCTATGCTCGTCCACGCGCCGGGTCAGATCGAGCTTCTGCTCCTGGACCCGGCCGACGTCTTCCTTGGTCTCCTCGGCCCGCTTGCGCCACTGCTCGGCCAGCCACTCGTCGCCGATCTCGCGGGCCTTCTTCTCAGCCCGAAGGGCCGACTCGTGCTCGTGCTTGATGTCGTCCTCGCGCTCATCGAGGTACCTGAGCCGGTCCTCGAGGGGCTTGTAGACCTCGCGGTACTGCTCCCTGGTCTGAGGTCCGCGGCTGTACATCCACTCGTCGCCGGGAACGAGGAAGCCGGGCCCGAGCTTGATCCGGGCCGCGTCGCCCTTCTCCGCGTCGACCTCGAACTTCCCGCGCTCGGGGATCGATCGGCGGAAGGCGTCCCCTTTCTCGTCGTATTCGAGCCCGCGCTGGACGAAGGCGTCCTGCTCATCGTCGTAGTCGTAGCCCTTGCGGCTCATCTCCCGCCGCTTGTCCATGAACATTTCGCGGGCCCGCTCGGAGTCGCGGTCCACCCAGCGCTCGTTGGCGGCGTCGTAGATATCGTTCTCCTTCCGGTTCATGAGCGACCAGGACGGGCGGTCGCCGGCGGGCTCGGCCGGCCCTTCGTCGGCCGGAGCCGGGACCTGGGGCGCGGGCAGCCCGCCGCCCGGGACCTTGACCAAGCCGTTGGCGATCTGCCAGATAAGCAGGATGAGCGTGGTCAGGGCGGCCGCGCCCGTGGCCTTCTTTTCGGCCGGGGACGGGCCGGCCCCCTTGGAAAGGTCCAGCGACTGGGAAATGTTCCAGACGAGCCGCTGCGTGCTCGGGTCGAAGCGGCCGTCCCGGAGGATCTCCCGGAGGCGCTTCAGCAGTTCGCCCGAGGCCCGGCCGCCGTTGGTGAACGCGGTCCCGGTGCCGGGAGCGCTGTCGTGCTCCTCGCCGCAGAAGGCCTTGATGCGGTGGGTCGTCCGGCCCGGGCCGGCGTCGAGCCGCTCCGCGCCCGAGCAGACCATGGTCTGGACGTTCCCTCTGTCGGGGACGAGCAAAAGCCCCAGGGGGACATCGATCGTGACGGGCTGGCCCGAATCGTTGACGATGTCGACGCGGATGCAGTCGCCGTAGTAGCCGCCGGCGCCGCGGACCTCGGCGCCGACCTGCGGCACCCGGCCGTCCATGACCTTGTCCAGGCGCAGGGACGTTCCCAAGGCCGGAGAGGCGAGGGCCAGGATAACGATGGTGCAGGCCAGCCACGCCGCCGCTTTCATCCCTCTTCCTTCTACTGGCCGGGATTCTATGTCGGGTCGATCGAAGATGTCAACGTCGGAGCAGGCGCCTCAGGGGGGGGGGCTCCGCCGGTCCGGCATGCATCCGCTATCCGCTCGCGACGACGCCGGACGGCTGTCTCTACTTGATCGTCCACTCGTGGACGCCGGCGGACCACTTCTCCTGGGCCTGGACCTCGAGGCGCAGGGCCTTGGTCCGGACGGGCGCGAACTTGACCGTGTTCCAGGCGTCCTTGGCCACGCTGTACGGGCCGGCCGCCGTTACAGGGAGCCAATCCTCGCCCGTTTTGTAGAGGATGCGCCAGGACACGGGCACGCGGCACCCGCCGCCGCCGGTGTCGTCGAACCAGTACACGGACGATTCGGAGACGCGCACGGGGGTCTCGAAGGCATAATCGATCCACTCGGTCGTCCCGCGTTTCGGCCACCAGTGCATGTAGCCCGCGGCGTCGTCCGAGCTTTCCGGCTCGAAGCCGTCGTTGGCTCTCTTGGGATTGACGGCGCCCTCGGAGGCGGCCACGGTGGCCTTGGCGGCCAGGCCGGGTTCGCGGGCGACGCGGGCCTTGGAGGCGTCGCGGGCCAGCCAGACGGCCATCTCGCCGCGGCCCCGATTGGCCCAGGAGTAATACGGGATGAGGGTGACGGGCTTCTTCTCGCTGACGATCTTGCCGGCCTTTTCGGAAACGGCTTCGGCTTCGCCCGTGATAACGACGATCCCGCCGAGGAGATCGGACCGCGGCACGGCCTCGAGAGCCGCGCCGTCGGGGAGGACGAAGTTCGAGACCCGGCCGTCGTTGTCGACGCCTTCGGCGCAGTAGACGAGCGGGCCGCGCTCGATGGCCACCCGGCCGCGGTCGGCTTCGACGGCCTCGTGGGCGACGACGCGCCGGACCGGCATGGGCAGGCTCAGCTCGACGACGTCGCCGGGCTTCCAGGTCCTCATGATGAGGGCGTAGCCCTTGTCGAGATTGAGGTCCGCGGGCTGGCCGTTGACCGTGAGGGTCGGGGCGCCCTCGGCCGGCGCGGTGTAGGCGTAGAGGTCGGTCGGGACGGGCTTGTTCAGGGCCCAGCCGGGGACGCGCACGGCCAGGACGAACGCGGCCTCCCGGGCGGGTTTGACCTCGATCTTGATGTCGCCCTTCCAGGGGTAGTCGGTCGTCTGGACGAGCTCGACATTGGTCCCGCCGGCCTTCATCTTGCCCGTGCCCTGGGCGAAGAGATTGACGTAGATGCGGTCCGCGGTGGCGGCATAGAAATAGCCCGGGACCGAGGTCAGGATGCGGGCCACGTTGGGCGGGCAGCAGGCGCAGCTGAACCAGGGCACGCGCTCGTGCTGGCCGAACGAGGCCAGGGGGTTGGGATAGAAGAAGCGGTCGCCGGAGAGGGAGATCCCGGAGAGGACGCCGTTGTAGAGGATGCGCTCCATGACGTCGGCGTACTTGCCGTCGAGCTCGAGGCGCTGCATGCGCGAGTTCCAGAGGAACGTGGCGATGTTGGCGCAGGTCTCGGCGTAGGCGCTGGGGTTCGGCAGGCGGTAGGGCGGGCCGTAGCCTTCCCAGCCGCCCGCGGCCCCGATGCCGCCGGTGATGTAGAGCTTCGTCCCGGCCATATCGGCCCAGATCTTGTCGAGGGCGGCGATGTAGGCGGCGTCGCCGGTCAGGGCGGCGACGTCGGCCGCCCCGGCGTAGAGGTAGCCGGCCCGGACGGCGTGGCCGTCGGCTTGCGTCTGCTCGATGAAGGGTTTTTGATCCTGGGCGTACTCGCCGTAGAGGAGCTGGTCCTTCTCGTCGCGGGGATTCTCCCGATAGGGGACGCGGCCCTCGGTCTTGCCGCGGGCGTCGATGAAGAACTTGGCCAGGTCGAGGTACTTGCGCGCGCCGGTGACGCGGTAGAGCTTGACCAGGCCGATCTCGATCTCCTCATGGCCGGGCGGGTTGGTCCGCTTGCCGGGGCCGAACTCGCGAGCGACCAGATCGGCGCTTTTGAGGGCGATCTTGAGCAGGTTCCTTTTGCCGGTGGCCTGGAAGTGCGCGGCCGCGGCCTCGTAGAGGTGGCCGACGTTGTAGAGCTCGTGGCTCATGTAGAGGTGCGACCAACGCTCCTTGCCCAACCAGGGCTGGGGCGGCGGGCCGCCGATCGTCCGGGCGGCGTAGAGGTAGCCGTCCGGCTCCTGGGCCGCGGCGATCTTGGCGACGAGCCCGTCGACGGACTTGTCGAGCTCGGGGTCGGCGTGAGTAGCCAGGGCGTAAGAAGCCGCCTCGATCGATTTGTAGATATCGGAGTCGTCGAAGGGATAACGGGTGCAGTACTTGGCGTCCGCGGCCCCGGCCCCGTCGAGGGCGGCTTTGGCCAGCTCGAAGTTCTTGACCCGGCCCGTCTCCTCGCTCTCCTTGAAGATATGGGGGATGGTCACCGTGCGGTTCGTCTCCAGGCGCGGCGCCCAGAACGCGTCCGTGAGATGGACGTCGGTGAAGGGCACGGGAGCGGCCGGATAATCGGCCTTCGGCGCCTGGGCGCAGGCCAGGATGCCCACGGCCAAGGCGGCCAGGGCGACCGTTCGTAGGATCGATCTCATCGTCTGCCTCCTATTGGATGATGACCGGCACTGCGCCGGTCGTCCAGCCTTGGCGATAGCGGATGACCGCTTTCTTCACGATCTTCTGCCCGCCGGCCTCGAGCGTCACGGCATACTCGCCGGGATCGACGAGCGCCCCGCCCCCGAAGCCGGGGAACCGGGCCGGCTTCGCCCCCGGCCTCTGGACGCGCATGCCCCACGACACTGTGCTCAGTCCCGCCTCGCCTTTGCCCGCGAGCTCGGCCACCACCGTCCCCGCGGCGTCGGCCACCGTTACCTTGACCCCCCCCTCCGCCTTCGCCTTGAGGTAATAGTTGATCACGACGGCGTTCGACTCGTTCGGCGTGAACAGGTGGCTATCGCCCAGCAGCTGGTAGTTGCCGATCCCGCCCGTCACCCGCTGCGTCTCCGGCTCGACGTCGAAGAGATGGACGTCCTCGGCCAGGACCGCCGCCGTCAGCTCCTGGAGCGGGGTGATGTCGACGACGTAGGCACCCCGCCCGTAGGTCGCGACGACCAGGTCGTTCTCGCGCGGGTGGATCGTCATGTCCGTGACCTTGACCGAGGGCATCCCCGCCCGGAACGGCAGCCAATGCTTCCCGCCGTCGAGCGTAACGTAGACGCCCCATTCGGTCCCGACAAAGAGGAGATCCGGGTTCTTGCGGTCTTGGACGATGACGTTGACGGGCTTGCCGTTCGGCATGTCCCCGGCGATCGAGGTCCAGGTCTCGCCGAAGTCCGTGGTCCTGTGGATCGAGACGCGATAGTCGTCCAGGCGCCAGCCGGTCTTGGTCACGAACGCCGTCCCCGCCGCGTGCGGCGAGGGGAAGACCCGGCTCGTCCAGAAGTTGGCCGGCCCGCCGGCCACGGCGAGCTTGGCCGTCCGGTCGAGCCAGGTCGCCCCGCCGTCCTTGGTCATCTGGACCTTGCCGTCGTCGGACCCGGCCCAGATGACCCCGGGCGCGACCGGCGACTCGGCCAGGGTCGTCAGCGTGCAATACGAGATGTAGCTTTCGCCGTGCTGCTTGGCGTCCTCGTCGGTCGTCAGGTCGGGTGAGATCTCCTGCCAATGGGCCCCCCGGTCGAACGACCGGAAGACGACCTGCGCGCCCGTGTAGACCGTGGCCGGATTGTGGGGCGACAAGGCGATCGGCGGCGTCCAGTTGAAGCGCAGCGGGTCCTTCCCCGGCTCGGTCCGCCGCGGCGTGATCTGCGTCTGGACGCCAGTCTTCTGGTCGAAGCGCCACATGGTGCCCATCTCGCGGCCGTTGTAGAGCCAGCGCGAATCGGTCGGGTCGACGCAGTTGTACATGCCGTCGCCCCCGCCGACGGTCACCCAGTCGCTCAGCGAGATCTCCCCGGCCCAGCCGTTCGACGGGCCCTTCCACGAGTCGTGGTCCTGCAGGCCGCCGTAGATGTTGTAGGGATCTTCCATATCGACGCCGACGGCGTACCACTCCGTGAGCGGCAGGTTGTAGGCGTGGTGGCTCGTCTTGCCCCGGTCGTAGGAGATATTGACCCCGCCGTCCGAGCCGAAGATGAGCCGGTCCGGGTCGAGCGGGTCGATCCACATGCACCGCCAGTCGCCGAAGGCCCGGGGCATGACCCCGTCGGAGGGCCAGCCGAGCCCTTTCCAGGTCTTGCCGCCGTCGTTGGTCGAGGCCAGCGACTGGCCGGTGATGTAGACCGTCTCCGGGTCGGCCGGGTCGATCCGCAGCTGATTGAAGGAGTAGGGCGCCTTGTCGAGTGCCGCCTCGTAGCCGGCGTTGACCTTGCGCCAAGTCGCCCCGGCGTCATCGGTGCGGTAGACCTCGTTGCCCATCGTGCGCGGGGCCGGCTCGACGCCGCGGCGCTTGTCCTGCTCGATCTCCTGTGCCGTCGCCGGCCGCGGATTGACGTTCTCGACGACGGCATAGAGGGTCTTCGGGTCCTTCTGGAAGACATCGAGCCCGATGCGGCCGATCCGGCCCGCCGGCAGCCCGCCCGCGAGCCGCGTCCAGGTCGCGCCGCCGTCGGTCGTCTTGTGGATGGCGCTACCCGGGCCGCCGAGGCTGTAGGTCCACGGCCGCCGCTCCTTTTCGTACATGGCCGCATAGAGCGTGTCGGGGGCCGATTTGACCAGGGTCAGGTCGACGGCTCCGATCTTCGTGTCGATAGAGAGGACCTTCTTCCAGGTCCGGCCGCCGTCGGCCGTCTTGAAGACGCCGCGCTCCGCGTTCTCGGAGAAGAGATGGCCCATCGAGGCCACATAGACGATGTTCGGGTCGGCCGGATGGATGACCACCCGGGCGATGTGGTGCGAGTCCGCCAGGCCCATGTTCTTCCAGGTCTTGCCGGCGTCCGTCGACTTCCAGACGCCGTCGCCCGAGTTGGACGAGCGGGCGCAGTAGGGCTCCCCGGTCCCGACCCAGACGATGTTCGGGTCCGAGGGGGCCACGGCGACGTCGCCGATCGAGAGCTTCGGTTGGCCGTCGAATACGGGCTCGAACGTCGTGCCCGCGTTCACGGTCTTCCAGACGCCACCGTTGCGCGTCCCGACGTAGAGCGTGTAGAGGTGGTCGCGGGCCGGGGCGTCCGGCACGGCGAACGCTGTCACCCACGACCCGGCCCGATAGGGGCCGAGGGCCCGGGCCGAGAAACCCTTGAGCAGGTCTTCGGTGAATTGAGCTGGGCTCGGGGCGGCAGCCGGTTGGATCGATCGGGCCGGCTGGGCAGGCTTGGGCTTCTGCCCGGCCGCAAGAACGGCGGCGCGGAAAAGCACGACGATGACGAGGACGCGAAAAACCGGTGATGTCTTCATGGCTCCTCCCGGGTTTGGAACGTGTCTCGAGGGGATCGGAACGGTCGCATTTTGTTTGGGCGATATAGCATTATATTTTAAATGGGACCGCTGACCAATAGACCGCGAGAAGAAGGGGTCAAACCTGGATTCTTAAGGTTTTGGCCGTGCAACAAAACGCCCGTCGGAGGGAACCTTAACATTTTAGGTTTGACCCCTTCGGTTGCCCCGGACCCGCCCCTGAGTATAATAACTTCATGAAAACCGCCAAGTACGCTCTCGGGCTCGATTTCGGCACGAACTCCGTCCGGGCCCTCATCGTCGACGTCGCCAACGGAGACGAGGTCGGGACGGCCATCTTCAATTACCCGAGCGGTGATGCCGGCATCCTCTTCGACCCCAAGGACGCGAACCTGGCCCGGCAGAACCCGGCCGACTGGATCCTGGGCATCGAACAAATCGTCCCCGCGGCCCTGGCCGAGGCGAAAAAGAAGAAGAAGGACTTCGATCCCGCCGCGGTCATCGGCATCGGCGTCGACACGACCGGCTCGACCCCGCTCCCCGTCGACCGGACCGGCAAGCCGCTCGCGCTCTACAAGGAGTTCAAGAAAAACCTTAACGCCCAGGCCTGGCTCTGGAAGGACCACACCGGCCACGCCGAGGCCGCCGAGATCACGGCCCTGGCCGCCGCCGAGCATCCCGAGTACCTGGCCAAGTGCGGCGGGACCTATTCTTCGGAGTGGTTCTGGAGCAAGATCCTCCATTGCCTGCGCATGGACGCCAAGGTCGCCGCGGCCGCCTTCTCCTGGGTCGAGTGCGCCGACTACATCCCCGGCCTCCTCACCGGGATCACCGACCCCCTGCGGATGAAGCGCAGCCGTTGCGCCGCCGGCCATAAGGCCATGTTCAACGACAAGTGGGGCGGACTTCCGGCCAAGTCGTTACTGGCCAAGCTCGACCCGCGCCTGGGCGAGCTCCGCGACCGGCTCTATTCGAAGACCTACACATCCGACGTCCCCGCCGGCGGCCTGAGCAAGGATTGGGCTAAGAAGCTCGGTCTTCGCCCCGGGATCGCCGTCGCCGTCGGCTCCTTCGACGCCCATCTCGGCGGCGTCGGCTCGGGCGTCGACACCGGCCGTTTCGTCAAGATCATCGGCACAAGCACTTGCGACATCTGCGTCTGGCCGGCAACGAAGCGGCTCCCGAACGTCCCCGGTCTCTGCGGTATCGTCGACGGCTCGGTCCTGCCGGGTTATTTCGGGCTCGAGGCGGGGCAGTCCGCGGTCGGCGATATCTTCAACTGGTTCGTCAACGTCATCGAACCGGGCGGACCCAAGAAGGGCTCCCACGCCGCCCTGACCAAAAGAGCCGCGGCCCTCAAGCCCGGGGAATCGGGCCTCCTGGCCCTGGACTGGCTCAACGGCAACCGGACCGTCCTCGTCGACCAGCGCCTGACCGGCCTCATCCTCGGCCTGACCCTGCACACCAAACCCGAGGAGATCTACCGGGCCCTTATAGAGGCCACGGCCTTCGGCGCGCTGACCATCATCCGCCGCTTCGAGGAGTACGGCGTCACGATCCGCGACGTCGTCAACTGCGGCGGCATCGCCGAGAAGAACCCGCTCGTCATGCAGATCTACGCCGACGTCACTGGCCTGCCGATGAAGGTGGCCCGCTCGGCCCAGACCTGCGCTCTCGGCGCGGCCATGGCCGGGGCGGTCGCGGCGGGCCCGCGCGGCGGCGGGTACGCCACGTTCGCCGAGGCCCAGGCGGCCATGGGTGGCATCCGGCGCACGGTCTTCCGGCCGCACGCCCCAAGCCACAGGGTCTACCTCGAGCTTTACGAACTCTACCGCACGCTCCACGACGCCTTCGGCACCACGGCCTGGACCGGGAACCTCCATCACGTCATGAAGGACCTGCTGGCCATCAAGGACCGGCAAAGGAGCGCCACATGCTGACCGATCTCAAGGAGGCCGTCTTCAAAGCCAACCTCGAGCTGGCCCGCTCGGGGCTGGTCATCATGACCTTCGGCAACGTCAGCGGCATCGACCGGCGCAAGGGCATCGTGGCCATCAAGCCGAGCGGCGTCGCCTACGACACCCTGAAGGCCGAAGACATCGTTCTCGTCGACCTCGAGGGCCAGGTCGTCGAGGGCTGGCTCAATCCCTCCTCGGACACGCCGACGCACTGCGAGATCTACAAGGCCTTCCCCGAAGTCGGCGGCGTCGCCCACGCCCACAGCGTCTACGCCACCACCTTCGCCCAGGCCCGCCGTGAGATCCCCTGCTACGGCACGACCCACGCCGATTCGTTCCACGGGCCTATCCCGTTGACCCGGCTCCTCGTCGAGGCCGAGGTCGCCGAGGGCTACGAGCGGAACACGGGCAAGGTCATCGTCGAGCGCTTCGCCGGACTCGACCCGATGGCCCTCCCGGCCGTCCTCGTGGCCGGGCACGGGCCGTTCGCCTGGGGCAAGACCCCGGCCGAGGCGGTCGAGACGTCGGTCATCCTCGAGCAGGTGGCGGCGATGGCCTTCAGGACGACCGCCCTGGCGCCCCACCTCGCGCCCCTCGACCGGGCGATCATGGAAAAGCATTATCTCCGCAAACACGGCCCCGACGCCTATTACGGCCAGAAGAAGGAGGAGGACCGATGACGAACATCCCTAAAGTGAGGCTTGGCCTCGTCGCCGTCAGCCGCGACTGCTTTCCCATCGAGCTCTCGCGCAAGCGCTCGCTCCGGGTCGCCGAAGAATGCCGCCGGGCCGGCGTCGCGATCACCCGCATCCCGACCGTGGTCGAGAACGAGAAGGACGCCTTGCAGGCCCTCGAGGAGCTGCGGGCCAAGAACATCAACGCCCTCGTCCTCTATCTCGGCAACTTCGGACCGGAGACCCCGACGACGCTGCTGGCCCAGAAGTTCGACGGGCCGGTCATGGTCGCGGCCGCGGCCGAGGAATCGGGCAAGGACCTCGTCGACGGGCGCGGCGACGCCTACTGCGGAATGCTCAACAACTCCTACAACATGGGCCTGCGCCATCTCCGCCCTTACGTCCCCGAGTACCCGGTCGGCATCCCCGAGGAGATCGCGGCCATGATCGCCGGTTTCGTGCCGGTCGCCCGGATCCTCCTGGGCCTCAGGAAGCTCAAGATCTTCGGCTTCGGGCCGCGGCCGCAGGACTTCCTGGCCTGCAACGCGCCGATCAAGCCGCTCTACGACATCGGGGTCGAGGTCATGGAGAACAGCGAGCTCGATCTCTACGACATCTTCCGCAAGGCCGAGGGCGACCCCAAGGTCAAGGCCGTCGCCGCGGACATGGCCAAGGAGCTCGGCGCCGGCAACGCCTACCCCGAGATGCTCACCAAGCTGGCCCAGTTCGAGGTCGCCCTGCTCAAGTTCATGGAGGCGAACCTCGGCGCGTCCGAGTACGGCGTCTTCGCCGACAAGTGCTGGCCGGCCTTCGAGAGCTATTTCGGCTTCGTTCCCTGCTACGTCAACTCGCGGCTGGCCGCGCGGGGGATCCCCGTGGCCTGCGAAGTCGACATCTACGGCGCGCTGAGCGAGTACATCTGCACCTGCGCGACGGAGCTCCCGGCGACCATCCTCGACATCAACAACACCGTCCCGTACGACATGATCGCCGGGGCCAAGAAGGCGCTCAAGGGCTACAAGGCCACGGACCTCTTCATGGGCTTCCACTGCGGCAACACGCCGGCCCCCTGCATGCTCGACCCGACGATGCGCTACCAGCTCATCATGCACCGGCTGATGGAGGCCGGCAAGACGCCGGACATCACCCGGGGGACGCTCGAGGGCCGGATCAAGACCGGCGGCATGACCATCTTCCGCCTCCAGTCGACGGCGGACACGGTCCTCCGGTCCTATGTCGCCGAGGGCGAGGTCCTCGATATCGACCCGAAGTCCTTCGGCGGCATCGGGGTCATCGGCATCCGGGAGATGGGCCGGTTCTACCGGCACGTCCTGATCGAGAAGCGCTTCCCCCACCACACGGCCGTGGCCTTCGACCACGCCGGGAAGACGCTCTGGGCGGCGATGCGGATGCTCGGCGTCGAAGACGTCTCCTTCAACCGCCCGGCCGGGGTGCTCTACCCGACGGAGAATCCGTTTTAAGAGCTCATTTTTCATTTTATAGGCAGCTCGCCGTTTGGCAATATTCATTTTGCTCTAAAGCCCCAGCTAAATTCGCTGGTGTGATCTGCTTGTTTCTGCACCGAATAAAGATTGACATCGGCTTCTGCGTTTGATACTTTTTCTTGGGGAGATTGATGGACAAAGATAAGAAAAAAGGCATATATCTTTCAAGATTTTCCATTTTTTCTATAGCCGTTCTCCTTGTCCTAAATACGATTTTGGTTATTAACAACACTTTTATCAAAAATCGAAATAGTATTGTCAAAGAAGCTATTTCGATAGAGCCATCGGAAGATATAGCAACTATACAGGATCTAAATCCAGAATTACTCAATAGCCCGTGTCCGGAGTTCGAAGCTCACTCGATAGACGGATCTAAAATCGCTTTACGCAGCCTTGCGGGGAAAGTGATAATCATTAGAT
>CAYOYQ010000084.1:0-12023 GCA_964408215.1 uncultured Eubacteriales bacterium | reverse complement strand
CCTCGTTGATGTTGATGACGCTGCCGCCGAGGCGCTCCATGGCCGCGATGAAGGAAGACGACGTCCGTGTCGAGGGCTCGTAGAAGAGCGAGGCCAGGATCTTGCCCTTGAGCAGGTCGAACGTGCCGACCCGCTCGACCATGACCCGCATCTCGTGGGCGACGCCAAAGATGTACTCAAGGTCGGTCCGGCTGAATTGCTTGACCGAGATGATATCCTTGCCGTACCAGGGCGCGGTGCGCTGGTCGCCGAAAGGCAGGTGGGGGCTTTTCGCGGGGCTGGGCATAGCGGTTCTCCTTGTCGGGGAGATGCTACACCAGCCCCCGAGATCGAGTCAATCGGACCGGCCGCCGGCGCCGGGCCCTATTTTTCCTGGTAGAGGGCGTAAACGAACGGATCGGTCGTCGTCTGCCAGCCCGAGCTGACCCGCCGGCCGTCGCCGAGGAGCCAGGTGACCTCGTACTGGAAGCCCATGTCCCCTTCCTTGTGGAGGTACTCGTACTTGGTCATGAGCGTCTCGGACGGCAGGATCTTGGCCTCGCCGGTCTTCTCCCGGTCGAAGATCTTGTTCTTGAAGGCGACCGTGATGAGCTTGATGTTGTGGGCCCGGACGTTCTCCTCGTCGGCGATGACGTCGATCAGGCGGTAGCGATGCGGCGGGAACAGGTTGACCGCCGCCTCCTCGCTCCGGGTCCAGCTGCCGTCGACCTTGATGCCGCCCATGAAGCTCCAGGTCGTCTTGTACTCGTACGCGAGCCAGGCGGCGCCTTCGCCGAGCCGCGGGTAGACGAACTCGAGCATGTTGCCCTGCTCGGCGAACGACTTGGCGTTGAAGATGAGGTCGCTCGTCGTCGGCTCGCCGGACGGGTGGGTCTTGCGGAAGCTCACCGTGACGAAGTTGATGTACCTCTTGAAGGTGTCGAAGTCCTCGCCGTCGAGGATGGCGTGGACCCGGCGGTCCTGGAGGTCCGGGTCGTCGAGGTTGATGATGTCGTAGACCTTCTTGTTGTTCTTGAACTTGCGCAGGGTGTCGCCGATGCTGGCGTCCATCGGGCCCGTCTCCCGCTCCTGGCGCAGCCTCTTCGTCAGGTTGACGGTCCAGTTGTCCGAGCGGGTGACGCTCTTCATGGTCGTGCTGACGCCGTAGGGCTTGTCCTTCGGCTGCGAGGAGCCGCCGCTCTCCCCGCCTCCGCCCTCGCCCTCGGCCTCCTGGCCCTCACCGGGCAGCTCCATCTTGACGTCGAACATCTCGCGCATGACCTGGTCGACGACGGTCTGGAGGATGGCGTCCATGTTCTGGTCCTCGCCGGTGACGTCGATCTTGACCGCCCCGACGGACTTGAGGTCGTCGGAGATGCGCGTCTCCTCGCCCGTGCCCTTCTGGACGTACCATTCCCAGAACAGGAACTTCTTCTTCTTGTAGATCTTCCACTTCTTGTATTGCTCGAAATAGGTCCGCACCTTGGACCAGGCGATGGTCGCGTTGGCCTGGTACTTGGGGGTCAGGCCCTCGTAGGTCATGTCGAAGCGGACGCTGACCGGGTAGGTCGGCTGGCGCAGGGCCTCCTCGAGGAAGGCCGCGCCCTCGCCCGTCACGGCGATGGAGACCGAGACCTCGGAGCCGGTGATGAGCGGGGCCTTGCCCTCGCCGATGATCTTGCGGGTGAAGACGCCGCCCTCGCCGGCCGCGGCCGAGACGACGAGGAAGGTCCCCTTCTTGAAGACGATGGGCCCCTTGAGCTTGGCCCCGGGCACCTGCTTGGCCAGGTCCTGACGGACCTTGGCCAGCTCCTGGTCGGTCAGGCCGTACTTGACGAAGAAATGGAGGATGCCGCCCTTGGCCTCCTCCTTGCCGGCCTTGGTGTACTTGAGGAAGGTCAGCTTCGGGGTCCCGTCCGGCCAGTTGGCCAGGCGGGGCTGGTTGGGCATGTAGTAGTAGGCCCCGGCTTCGGCGTGGTCCTTGAACAGCAGCGCGTTGCCGATCTGGAGCGGGGCCGAGTCAAGCTCGACCTCCGCGGCCAGGAAGGACGCGGCGCAAAGGAGCGCGGCGGCCGTGACGACGAGTCTCTTGGCGATGGTCATCGAAGCCTCCTTGTCCGGCTATTTCTTCGTGAAGACGGCGTAGATGAACGGGCTCTCCTTGGCCGCCCAGTCGGTGTGGATCTCGCGGCCGTCGAGGAAGAGCCAGACGACTTTATAGCTGTAGCCGAGGTTCCCGTCCTCGTGCATGTACGTGTAATCGGTCTGCAGGGGATCGCCCTTGTCGTAGTTGACGACCACCTCCTTGAGGATGTCCTTGCCGTAGAGGGTGTGCTTGACCTGGACGGCCAGGGCCTTGACGCCGTTCTTGAGGATGTTGTCCTCGTCGACCGAGATCTCGATCGTCCGGCGGCGGACCGGGGGCGTGAGGGTCAGGACGGAGTCGGACGTCTTGGCCCACTCGCCCTCCCACTCGACGCCGCCGTAGAGGCTCCACTTCGGCTTGTACTCGTAGTCGAGCCACTCCGTCGAGGCCTCGTTGAGGCGGCCGTACTTGAAGGACTGGCGGTTGCCGCTCTGGGCGAACTGCTGGTCGACGAACTTGACCTCGCCCGTCATCGGCGGACCGGAGAAGCGCTGCTTGCGGAACAGGACCGAGACGGCGTTGATGTAGCTCTTGAAGTCCGCGGCGTCCTGGCCGTCGAGGATGACCTCGACCGCGCGCTCCTGGAAGGTCGGGTCGTCCAGGCTGACGACGCTGAAGAAGCGGCGGTCCTCGCCGTATTTTTGATAGATGCCGCCGATGTTGCCGCTCATGACGATGTCGCGGTCCTCGCGCAAGCGCTTGCGCATGTCCACTTCGTAGTTCCCCGACATCTTGATCCGCTTGAAGGAGTAGCCGACCTGGACGCTGACGATCGGCTTGATCTCGGGGGCCGCAGCGGCGGGCTTGGCCGCGGGAGTCGTCGCGTTCTGGCCGCTCGCGCCGGTCGGCGGCTTGGTCCCTCCGGTCGTGTCGGGCGGCTTGCCGCTCTGGCCGGTCGATGTCGTTTGTTGAGCCCCCTGCCCTGCGGCGACGTTCGCGGCCTGCGTTGCGCCGGTCGGAGGCTTTCCCCCTCCCGTCTGGGCCGTCGTCTGTCCGCTCGCGCCTGCGGCGCCCGCTTGCGCCCCTCCCGATGTGGCCTGCTGTGCGGCTTGCGCCTGCTCTTGCGCCTGAGCTTGGCCGCGGGCCGTTTGGTCGGCGGCCTGGACCTGGGTTTGTTGGCGCCTAGCTCGTCTCTCCTCGGCCGTCGCCTGCTCGGTTTGGGCTCTCTCGGTCTGAGCCGCGGCCTGGCCTTCGGGCTTGACGGGGGGCGCGGCGGCGCGGAGCTTGTCGAGGTCCTCCTGAGCGGCTTTCAGGCTCCTGAGGCTTGACCACCTCAGCTCATCGAGCGCGTGATGGAGAACGAACGCGGGATTGTCGTTGATCTCCGAGGCTACCCGGCTGAATCGCTCCACCGCCTGTTCGAAGTGGGAGGGATCCTGCGAACTCCATCCCCAAGATTGGTAGGCGGCCGCGGAGTTGTGGAGGGCGACCAAGCTGCCCGTCAATTCGAAAGCCGCTTGATACTGACCGACGGCTTTTTCGAATTCCTGTTGATTGAAAAAACGACCACCAGCCTCCATCATGGGCAAGGCCATATTCAAGATGGCAAGGCGAGCTTGGGCCTTTCCCCGCTCTTCCGGCAAGTCGTCTCCCGCGGCTGCTTGAAGGAACTTCACGTAATAGCTTCGCGCGTCGCTGAATTCCTGGACCTTGTCCAGGCAAAAGGCGGTCCAGTAGAGATCCGCAGGCACGGGACAGGCGGCATAGGCCTCCTTATATTTCTGCGCCGCATTCATATAGTTATCGGCCCGTATGAGACGCAGGCCCTCAGCGAAGAGGAGCGTATGTCGGGCCAGGGCGGCCGGATCGCACGGAGGCGCCTGAGAAGCGGCTTGTTGCGTCTGGACCTGGTCCTGGTCGACGAACGGGCCGCCGCGGAGGCGCTCGTCGGCCGCGCGGACGACCCCGGCCACGGCGCTCATCGACCAGACCGGGTGGACGTCCGGCCCGATCCCCTCGGGCACCGGGACGGGCCGCTTCTTCGCCGGCGGGCTCGTCGCCTCGCCGGGGCCCATGGGCACCTTGTCGCACATGAGCGTGATGAGGTGGCCGTAGACGGCGTCGAGCATTTTCTGCATGTTCTCGTTCTCGCCGACGACGTCGAGCTGGATGGCGCCCTGCTGCCGCAGGCTCTCGAGGATGGCCCGGACGTCGGCCTGGAGCTTGACGACCTTGATCGTACCCTCGGCGTGGAGCTTGATATCGTGCTGAGTGTAGACCTTGTCCCAATTGACCTTGAGCTTGGCCTGGAAGGCCGGAGTGACGCCGGCGAACTTCAGGTCGAACAGGACCGAGATGTCCGAGGTCGGGTTCTTGAACGACTCCCAGAGGAGCGACGCCCCTTCCTCAGTCAGGGCGATCGACACGGCCGCCTTCTGGCCGGGCATGATCGGGGCCTTGCCCTCGCCGACGATCTTCCTGTTGAAGAGGCCGCCCTCGCCGGCCGTGGCCGAGACGACCTTGAACGTCCCCTCCTTGAACGGCACCGGGCCGGCGATCTTGGCCTGGGGGTCCTTGAGGCGCAAGGCCGATTCGGCCGAGGCCAGCTCGCCCTCGCTGAAGCCCCAGGTCACCAGGAAATGGATGATGCCGCCCTTGGTCGCGCCGTCGGTCTTGCTGTACTTGATGAAGGTGAACTCGGGCGTCCCGTCCCGCTTCGTCGCCAGGCGCGGGGCGTCCGGGACATAGTAGTACTTGTGCGCGTCGGCGTGGTCGCGATAGAGCGCGAACCGTCCGGCCTGGACGACCTCGTCCAGGGCCACCTCCGCGGTCGCGGTTACGGCCGCGGCCAGCGCGAACACCGCCGCGAGCAGGATCGCTTTCGGTCTCATGCCGTCCTCCCTCGCCGGGGCCTCGTCCGCCCCGGTCAGTCCTTGTCCACGATATCGTAGGTCGACAGGTCGAGGAACATGTCCCCGCCGGCCGTCCACTCGCCTTTTTCCGACCGGCCGTCGGCCAGGATCCGGGTCAGCCGGTACTTGTAGGTCCCGCCCTTGGCCTCGGGGATGTCGAAGGCTAGGTCGACCTGGGGCTCCGACCCGGCCATGAACGTGACCGTCCGGAAGTCCCGTTGCTTCTTGGCCGTCAGGATCTCGACCTCGACCGTGAGCTTGACCGTCCCGCCGCTCGTCCCGTTGACGAAGTCGAAGCAGAGGACGCTCAGGCGCCGGTAATTGAAGGAGACCTTGTCGGCCAAGTTGACGACCTGGAAGAGGCCGGGATCGGCGCTCATCGAGACGGGCACGGCGAAGGACAGCCGGGCCGAGCGCTCGCCGTCCTTGAGCTTGCCCTCGTCGTCGAGCTCGTAGCCCTTGAAGCCGAACTCGCACTCGACCGAAAGGCCCGTGGCCTTGCCGTCCTCGAAGATCTTCCAGAGGTAGCTGGCCGAGTCGCGGCCGAGGGGAAGGGTGAAGCTCTTGCGCGTCCAGAGGAGCTCCTTCTTGGCCAGCTCCTCGGTCTTCTCCCCGCCGCCCTCGGGCTCGAGCCGAGAGTAGCTGAGGACACAGGTCAGCGCTTCGATCGGCACCGGCCGGAACTCGATGGCCTGACCCTTGGCCTGCCGCAGGGCCTCGGTCTCGTCGGCGAACTCGACGGCCAGGGCCAGGACCCCGCCGGCGATCGTCTGCGGCCCGCCCGGGGCGTCCGCCTTCACATAGACGTACTTGTAGAAGAAGAACTGGGGCCGGTCGAACGTCCGGACCAGGGCCAGGCCGGACGGGACATAATAGTAGACGTTCGGCGCCCGGTGGTCGGGGAAGATGAGGATGCGGCCGCCGACCGTCTCCGGCCGGGAGAGCAGCGGATCGGCGCGAAGCGCCGTCCTCCCCGCCCCGGCCAGCAAGGCCAGGAACCCGACCGCGACCGCCGCGCGCCTCATCGCCTATTTCTCGTAGTAGGCGTAGATGAAGGGGTCGCTCGCGGCCTGCCAGCCCGTCGAGGCCTTGGTGTTGTCCTTGAACAGCCAGGTGATGTTGTATTCGTAGTCGAGGTTGTTGGGCTCGTGGAAGTACACGTACTGGATGTTGAGCGGCTCGCCCTTCCTCAGGACGACCTCCTTCTGGAGCTCGCGGCCGAAGTTCTTGTGGCGGAACTGGACGGCCACGCGGATGACGCCCTTGGCCGTCATGTTCTCCTCGTCGGCCAGGACCTCGATGTAGCGGTACTTGTGGGGCGGGGTCAGGGTGATGACCGGCTGGTCGGTCGTCGTCCAGTCGCCGTCGACCTCGAGGCCGCCGCTGTAGCTCCAGAGGGGCTTGTACTGGTACTGGAGCCATTTCTCCGTGGCGTCACCCTTGCGGCGGTACTTGAGGGAGAGCCTGTTACCGCTCTGGCCGAACTTGGTCTTGTCGAAGACGAGGTCCTCGGTGACCGACTTCATCTCGGGGTCCTGGTAGTCCTTCTTGAAGGTGATGCCGGCGAAGTTGACGAACTGCTTGAAGGTCTCCAGGTCCTCGCCGTCGAGGATGACGTTGATCGTCCGCTCCTCGAAGGTCGGGTCGTCGAGGTCGACGACCGCGAAGAGGTCCGGGTTCTTCCCGTGCTCCTTGTAGAAGTGCCCGATGTTGCCGGTCAGAGGCAGCTCGCGGCTGTCGCGCTTCCGGCGGGTCAGATCGACCGTGTACTTGCCGGTCATCTTGACCGTCTTCTGGTAATAGCCCATGTGGGCCTGGCCGAAGAGCTTGCCCAGCCAGTTGCTCCCCGTCGAGGCCTCGGACTTGCCGATGTCCTCGGGCTTGACCGGCTTGGCGTCGAACATCATCTTGGTGATGGTGTTGTAGGCCGTTTCCAGGAGCTCGTCCATCTTGGTGTCCTCGCCGATGACCTCGAGCTGGATGGCCCCCTGCTCGCGGAGCTCGGAGTAGACCTTCTGGATCTGGGCGCTGACCAGGAAATTGCCCGCGCTCATCTTGAACTCCTTGTGGTTGTAGACCTTCTCCCAATCGACCGTCAGCTTGGCCTGGTAGGCCGGCGTGAGGCCCTGGTAGGTCAGGACGAACTGGACGGAGATGTCGGAGGTCGGCTGCTTGAACGAGTTCAGGAGCAGGGTCGAGCCCTCCTCGGTCAGGGCGATCGAGACGGCGGCCTCAGAACCGGCCAGCAGCGGGGCCTTGCCGGTGCCGACGACCTTGCGGGCGAAGACGCCGCCTTCGCCGGCCGAGGCCGAGATGATGTGGAAGTCGCCCTTGGTGAACATCACCGGGCCGAGGATCTTGCCGTCCTTGTCCACCTTGGCGAGGTCCCGGCGGGCCTGGTTCAACTCTTCCGGCGTCAGCCCGAAGGTGCAGAGGAAGTGGAGGATGCCGCCGGTGATGTCCTTGCCGCTGCGGACGTATTGGATGAAGCTGAACTTGGGCGTCCCGTCGGGCCAGGCGGAGACCCGCGGCCCGAGGGGCATGTAGTGATAGCCGTGGGGGTCGGCGTGATCGCGGAAGAGCAGGGCGTTCGGGACCTGGATGGGCTCGACGTCGAGCAGGACCTCGGCCCGGAGGGCCAAAGGCAGGATGGCGGCGGCCAGGGCGAAGGCCAGGCCGAGCTTAAAGGTCGGTTTCATGGTTTTCCTCCCGTCTCTCGCCGGCTATTTCTGGAAGATCTTGTTGACGTGGAAGGTCCCCAGGGTCAGGTCCAGGGAATCGACGACCTTTTCCCATTCGGCCGACTCGGCCGACTCGCCTGACTTGAGGACGGCCTTGATCTTGTATTCGAAGGAGAAGGTCTCCTGGTTCGCCAAGGGCAGGTAGACGGTGACCGCCTCCTTGAGCTTGTCCTTGGTAAGGTCGACGGCGGCCAGCAGGCCCTCCTTGGCCTGGGCGCTGAGATAGGGGGAGCGGATCTCGAGGTGAAGCTTCTCGACCTCGCGGGGCGACTCGAAGGCGGACGGATCGAAGACGTTGGCCAGGGCCTCGACGTTGACCTTCCTCATCCGCTCGATGTAGGAGACGACCTCGATCGAGCCCCAGATGCTGTCGAGGCAGGCCTGGCAGTCGAAATCGGGCGCCGCCTCGAGCCAGTAGCTCCGGGCGTAGGTCTTGAAGAACGCGTCCATCTTCGGGTCGGCCGGAGCGCTTTTCGCGGCCCCTGGCGCCGCCTCCGGGCCCTTGTCCTTGTCCAGCCTCTTCTCGACCTCGTCCTTGAGCGCGCCGAGGGCTTTTTCGAGGAGCGGGTTCTTCTTCTTGGCCGGCGGGGGGGCCGTCGGATAGACCCTGCGGTACTCGGCCAGGAGCAGGCCGCGGAGGGCGAGCCGGGCCTGGACGTCGCAGGACTCGCCGGGCGGGATGGTCACCTCCGGCTGGCAGGCCAGGCTCTTGTAGACCTCCTCGCCGTTGGGCAGCCTGAAGCGCAGGCTGACGTTGGCGATCTTCAAGGGGAAGTCCGACAGGTTGCGGACGTTGTGGAGGGTCAGGAGTGAGGCTGCCTCGTCGTAAGAGAACCCCAGCTCGTCGAGGGGCGAATACCAGCGCCCGGTGAAGTACTTGAGGCCGACTCTGATGGGGATCTCCCGCTCGACCTCGCCGGTCTTGATGCGCATGCCCGCGGTCAGGCCGTCCTTCTCGAGAAGGGGCTTGAGCTGGGCCAGCGTCTCCGGGGTCATGGCGATGCCGACGGGCAGCTCCGTCTCGAGCGACCCGAACGTGGGAATGCGGATGTCCTCGATCTGCCAGTCTTCCCAGCCCTTCATGTCGATGATGTTGGCCTCGTCGTAGGGCATGGACTTGAGCGCGGCCGAGGAGCCCTTGGACGCCCGGAGGGCCTCCTCCATGACCTTGACGTCCCCCGGGTCGATATTGGCCTGGAGTGTCAGGGTCGTCCGGATCTTCTGGTCCTGGGTCCAGACCGCGCTGACCCGGTAATCGCCGCTGGCCTGTTCGCGGACGAGGTTGATCTCCCGGGGCAGATAATAGAAGGTGTTGGGTTTCTCGTTGTCTTTGTAGACGCGGTTGAGAAGGGTCAGGGGCTCCTCGATCGGGAGCGGCCCGACGTCCTCGATCTTGTGCTTGGCCGGGGCCGTGCCGACGGGGGTCAGGGGGATCCTCTTGATGACGGCCGGCTGGAACTTCTGGACGCCGGCCAGGCTGGGCTGCTGGGCCGGGAGATTGACGGCGCCGGCGGTCTTGGCGGCGACGGCGGCGGCCGGTCTGGCCATCGTAGGCGCGGCGTCCGCGGTGATCGCGGCCGAGGCCCAGACGGCCCAGTCCTGGGTCGCCGTCGGGCCCGCGCCGACCTGGAGGCGGAAGGTCAAGGTCTTGCCCGCGAAGGGGCCGAGATCCGCGGCGAGCTCGTCGAGGACGCCGTCGGCTTTGGCCGCCTTGGAGGCCAGGAGCAACTGGGCCCCCGTCGCCTGGTCGAAGGCGTAGACCTGGAAGGTCGCCCCGTCGGTCGCCGTGGCGCCCTTCAGGAATCCCACCAGAGCGGAGAATCGCGCGCGGGCCGGGACCTGGATGTTGGCGTAGACGCCGTAGATCGCGCCGCCGCTCTTCCATTCGGGATGGGTCTCCAGGACGAGCGCGAAGGTCTTGCCGTTCTCGAGCGCGGCGTTGGCCAGGTGCCGGGCGAAGCCCCTGTTGTCGCTGTCGGCGGCGTTCCAGGGGAGCTCGCCGGCGGGCGAGAGCGTGCGGTACCATTTAGCCTCGGGGGCCTTGGCCACGAGGTCCGCGACCACGGCTGCGGAGAGGGAGGGCGCGGCACCAAGGGCGAGCAACGCCAGGATGAGGAGCCGCAGGAAGCGGCCGAACGGGAGAGCGGTCGACATGAGGTCCTCCTTATCCGGGGAAGGCCCTCATGTCTCCTGACAGAGGTCCCCGAAGGATCGAAGTCTTCATTTTAGTCGGACGGCGGGAAGATTGGAGGCGTTTTTCCCCATCCCCATGTTCCTTATGGGGGGATTATAGGGAAGGCCGGGACCGGAAGTCAATCGAAATAACGGAGAGTTATCACCGCTTTGCCGGCCGCAACGGAGGGGATTGGAAGGAGTTGAGCTGGGAAAAAGGGGAGGAGGAGCGCCCCCGCGGCGCCCCTCGCTCCGGAACAAAAAGAAGGAGGGTTATGGAAGGGTATCGGGAACTCTTAGGGGGTTCCTGGCGATGTCCTTTTTCGCTCGCACGCCTGTGGAAAGTGCATATTTTATGCCAAATGACCCCGCCTGAGAGAGGCCGCGGCGGGCCGGAAAGCGTAAATTCTTTTGGACGCCCGGTAAAGAACGTTTACGCCGCTCAGGCTTTGTGCGAAAGGAGAGTGCGCACGCCCTCGATGACGAGGTCGACCTCCTTGGTCGAGACGTAGATAGGCGTGGAGACCCGGACGCCGTATGTCCCGGCCTGGGGGCTGCCGGTCGTGCGGACGACGAGGTTGTGCTTCTCCCGGAGGTAGTCGACGAGCTTCGATTCGAGGCTTCCGCCCATGGAGAAGGCGTTCAGGCCGGCGCTGAGGTAGGGGTCGGCGGGCGTGTGGACCTTGACACCGGGGATCTTGGCCAGCTCCTGCTTGAGGCGCGAGCCGAGGGCCTTGATCCGACGCTCGATGCGGGATTTGCCGATCCTGCTGTTGAAGTTGAGGGCTTCGTCGAGGGCGAAGAGCATGGCGTCCGACCTCTGCCCCGAGGGATCGAGCTTGGACGCGGCGGCGTTCGTTTCCCAGCCCGAGCTGACGACCGTCGGCCAGACCTTGTCCACGGCCTCCTTGCGGACATAGAGGAGCCCGACGCCGGTCGGGGCGCCGAGCCACTTGTAGGGGCTCGAGGCGAAAAAGTCGATGCCCAAGGCCTTCATGTCGAGGTCGAGCATGCCGATGCCGTGGGCGCTGTCGGCCAGGAGGAAGAGGCCCTTGTCGTGGGCCAGCCGGCTCAGCTCCTTGAGCGGCATGATCAGGCCGGTGATGAAGACGGTGTGGCTGATGCTGATGATCCGCGTCTTGGGCGTGACGGCCGCGGCGAAGGCCCCGACGATCTCGTCGACCGACTTGGTCGTGGCGCTGAGGGGGACCTCCTTGATGACGATCCCGGCTCTCTTCTCCTTGAGCTTCCAGGGGCCGGTGTGGCCGGGGTGCTCCAGGTTCGACATCAGGACCTCGTCCCCCGCCTTGAGGTCGAGCCCGTTGATGACGAAGTTGAGCCCCTCGGTCGTGTTGCTGGTGAGGGCGACCTCGTCGGGCGAAGCGCCGATGAACGTGGCCAGCTTCTCGCGCACGGACTCGCGGAAAGACGGAAGGTAGTTGTAGCTGTCGAAAGGATTGGTGACCTGGACCCGGAAATGGCGCGTCAGCGTGTTGAAGACCGACCGGGGCATAGGGCCGAGGGTGCCGTTGTTCATCATGATGAAGCGGTCTTCGAACTCGTAGAGCTTGCGGATCTCCTCCCAGTAGACGCCGTCGGGGGCCTCGTCATCGAGGTACTTCTGATTGAGCGAAGTGATCTTCTGGGCGATTGCGGCGTTGAGCTCGTCGAGGGCGGCTAGAGAAACGGCCGAGCCGGCGAAGAGGGCCCGGGCGAACGCCCGGCGGGTCAGAGGGGAGGGATGGGTCATCGGTGGGCCTCCTGAATAGGTGTGGCCCGATTATAGCGAGATAAAGAAGAAGGGGTCAAACCCTAAATTCTTCAATTTTCAGGGAACCCCAAGAAATCCGTACTTCCCTGGAAAATTGAAGAATTTAGGGTCTGACCCCTTCTTGATCTTAGCTTTCGCCGACCTCGAGGCCGTATTCCTTGATCTTCTTGTCGAGGGTGGGACGGCTGATCTCAAGGATCTGGCTGGCCCGGGTCTTGCTGCCCTTGACGGCGTTGAGGACGTGCTGGATGTATTTCTTCTCGACCTCGTCGAGGGAGACGAGCTCGTCGGAGAACGTCCGCCGCTCGTCCGGCTCCAAGGGCAGGTTCTCCTTGAGGATGACGTCGCCCTTGGCCAGGATG
>CAYOYQ010000083.1:0-12178 GCA_964408215.1 uncultured Eubacteriales bacterium | reverse complement strand
CCGCTGAGGATGTTAATGAGCAGCCAGAGCGCGAGCGAGGGGTTGGTGATGAAGAGGATGATCAGGATGAGGACGGCGATCCCGCCGAAAACGCTCTTGACCGCGGACGTCCCGCGGCCGCGCGCCGGGGCCGGCTCCTCCCCCGCCGCGTTCCCGTCGCCGGAGATGTAGCCGATGAGAGCCGTGACGGCGTCCTCGACGGCCTGGTCGGGCCGCCCGGCCCGGATGCCGGGGGCGAGGATGTTGTTGATGACCCGGTACGCGTAGATATCGGGGACCACGCCCTCCAAGCCGTAGCCGACCTCGATCTTGATCTTGCGGTCCTCGGCGAAGATGAACAGGACGAGGCCGTCGTCGATGCCCTTGCGTCCGACCTTCCAGGCCTCGAAGGCCCTGACCGCGAACTCCTCGGGCGTCGACCCCTCGCCGAACGTCCGGCCGATCCAGACGAGGAGCTGGTGGCCGGTCTGCCGCTCGTAGTCCTCGAGCCACGCGTCGAGCCGGGCGACGGTCTCCGGCGAAAGGAACCCGGCCTGGTCCGTCACCCACCGGTCGGGGGCCGGCGGGACGCGGAGCTGGGCCGAAGCGGCGGAAACCGCCGCCAGCCCGGCCAGGGACAAGGCCAGGGCCAGGGCGAGGAGCGGTCGGCGAAGGCGCGCGGGGGACACGGCCGGACCTGCGAACGGCGCGCGCCGCGCTTAGAACTTGACCTTGGGGGCCGTCTCCGCGCCCGCCTGGGCCTTGAAGAAGGGCTTCTCGGCGAACTTGCTGAAGAAGCCGGCCACGATCGCCGCGGGGAACCGGTTGCGCCGCGTGTTGAAGGCCTGGGCGGCCTCGTTGAAGCGCATGCGCTCGGTCGAGATCCGGTTCTCGGTCATCTCGAGCTGGGCCTGGAGCTCCTTGAAGTTCTCGGTGGCCTTGAGCTCGGGATATCTCTCGACGACGACGAGCAGCCGCGACAGGGCCGACGACAGGCCGTCCTGCGCCGCCTGGAACTGGTTGAAGGTCTCCTGCGTGAGCTTGGTCGGGTCGATCTGGACCTGGCCCGCCTTGGCCCGGGCCTCGGCGACGGCCGTGAACGTGCCCTGCTCGAACGCGGCCGCGCCCTTGACCGTTTCGACAAGGTTCGGGATGAGATCGGCCCGCCGCTGGTATTGGTTCTCGACCTGGCCCCATTGCGATTGGACCTTCTGGTCGAGGCCGATGAGCGAGTTGTAGACGCCGGTGACATACAGGCCCGCGAAGAGGAGGCCCAGGATGACGACGGCGAAGCAGCCGAGGCCCAGGAATTTCTTGTTAGTAGCCATGGCGGTCACTCTCCTGATCTGAACGGTTCGGACAACGGATGACATTTTATCATACGTGACACCCGCGGGCCGGTTTTTGCTATAATCCGCCCATGCGCAAGATCGCCCTGCTGACCCGGGACTGCGGCGGGGTCAACGCCGCCATCCGGGCCGTCGTCCGGACGGCCGTGGCCCAGGGGCTCGAGGTCCTGGGGGTCATGCGCGGCTACGACGGGCTCATCCGCGGCGATTTCGTTCCTCTCGACCGGCGCTCCGTCTCCAACATCATCGGCCTCGGCGGGACGATCCTCAAGACGGCCCGGGCCGAGGACTTCCTGACCGGTGAAGGCCAACAGGCCGGTCTGGCCAATCTCCGCGCCCGGGGGGTCGACGGGCTCATCGTCATCGGCGGCAACGGCTCGCTCGCCGGGGCCCGCATCCTGGCCGAGCGCTACGGCTTCCCCGTCGTCGGCGTCCCGGCCACGATCGACAACGACGTCCCCGGCGTCGAGCCGGCCATCGGGGTCGACACGGCCGTGAACGTCGCCCTGGACGCCCTGGACAAGATCCGCGACACGGCCACCTCGCTCGAGCGCATCTTCGTCGTCGAGGTCATGGGCCGCAAGTGCGGCTGGCTGGCCATGCAGGTCGCCCTGGCCGGCGGCTGCGAGGAGGTCCTGCTCCCGGAGCACGACGTGTCGTTCGAGGCCCTCTGCCGGGAGATCAAGGAAGGGAGCGCCCGGGGCAAGGCCAGCTGGATCATCGTGGTCGCCGAGGGGCGGTCCACGGCCGCGACGGTCGCCGCGGAGGTCACGGCCGCGACCGGGCTCGAGACGCGCATCGCCGTCCTCGGCCACATCCAGCGCGGCGGCCGGCCGACCGCGTCCGACCGCATCCTGGCGGCCCGGCTGGGTTACGCCGCGGTCGAAGCCCTCGTCGCGGGCCGGACCGGCGGGCTCGTCCACTCGAGGTGCGGCCGGGTCGAGTTCCTGCCTTTCGGCGCCGCCGACGGACCCAAGAAGACCGATATCGAGCTCGAATACCATCTCCTTAAGATCCTCTCCTAAAACGGGGACACAATACCTATTCACCCAATTTCCCGAGGTCCGGGAACTTGTCTCCTTGGGGAAACATCCGCTTGCATGGCCGGCTCAGGTCAAAGAAATAGGTGAATAGGTATTGTGTCCCCGATTTAAATTGACAGCCCGCGCTGAAATGTAATATTTTTCCTTTACACCATGTCAATCCGGAGGTCACCCATGCGTCTTTCCAAGCGTACGGTCGTCATTCTCGCGGCTTTCGCCGCCCTGGCCATTCTCGTCTCGGCCGCGCCCCAGCGGAAGGCCCCGGCCAAGGCCGCGCTGAAGAAGATCGAGAGCACCGACCCGGCCTTGCGTGTCAAGGCCTTTGAGCAACACGTCGCCATGAAGCAGTCGTCGCCGTTCAAAGACGTCCGCTGGCGCTTCATCGGCCCCTTCGACCTCGGCGGACGATGCACCGACGTCGCCGTGCCCAAGGGCAGCCGCACGGTCTTCTACGCGGCGGCGGCCACGGGCGGCGTCTTCAAGACGACCAACGCCGGAACGACCTGGGAGCCCATCTTCGACGACCAGCCGACGATGTCCATCGGCGACCTGGCCGTGGCCGAGTCCGACCCGAACATCGTCTGGGCCGCGACCGGCGAGGCCAACATCTTCCGCGCCTCCGAGCCGGGCCTCGGCGTCTTCAAGTCGACCGACGCCGGCAAGACCTGGAAGCGCACGGGCCTCGAGGCGACCTACACCATCGCCCGCGTCGTCATCCATCCGGTGAACCCCGACATCGTCTACGTCGCGGCCACGGGTCACGAGTGGACGGACAACCCCGACCGCGGCGTCTTCAAGACGACCGACGGCGGGGCCACCTGGCAGAAGGTCCTCTACGTCAACGAGAAAGTCGGGGCCAACGACCTGGTCGTGGACCCCGCGAACCCCGACACGCTCTATGCCGCGACCTGGAACCGCATCCGGCGGCGATGGAGCGACCCCGTGCCCGGCGGCGAGGACGGACTGTTCAAGACGACCGACGGTGGCAAGACCTGGACGCCGATCAACGCCGGCCTGCCCGACACGAATGTCACCGGCCGCATCGGCCTCGACCTCTGCCGGACCAAGCCCTCGACCCTCTACGCCTACGTCGACAACCACGCGCCCGGCGCCGAAGCCAAGCCCGGCGAGCTCGACTCCTACGGCCGGCCGCGGCAGCGGGGCATCGTCGGGGCCGAGGTCTACCGGTCCGACGACGCCGGCGCCTCGTGGCGCAAGGTCAGCCCGCCGGGCATGGACCGCTTCGGCGGCACCTACGGCTGGGTCTTCGGCCAGATCCGCGTCGACCCCAATGACCCGGAGACGATCTACATCATGGGCCTCGGCCTTTCGAAATCGACCGACGGCGGCAGGACCTATCAGAACCTCTTCGCCGCCGGCCTCCACGGCGATCACCACGGCCTGTGGATCGATCCCGGCGACAGCGGCCACCTCATCAACAACAACGACGGCGGGGTGAACATCTCCTACGACGGCGGCAAGACCTGGCGCGACTTCCACGACGGCATCCCGGCCGTCCAGTTCTACAACGTCGCCTACGATTTCTCGACGCCGTTCCGGGTCTACGGCTCCGTCCAGGACCAGGGCAGCTACCGCGGCCTCATCCCGCTCATCAAGCCGACCGCCGGCGCCCCGGCCGGACGGCGGCGCTTCGGCGGCCCGGCCCAGCCCCGGTGGGAGACCGCGCCCGGCGGCGAGGGGTCGATCATCGCCGTCGACCCGACCGACCCCAACACGGAATACTCGTCCTCGTTCTACGGCCGCCTCGAGCGGTCCGAATACAAGGACGGCCAGTGGACGAGCAAGCCGATCTTCCCCAAGCCGGGCAAGGGCGAGCCCGAATACCGCGGCCAGTGGCTGGCGGCGACGATGCTCTCGCCCCACAACCCGCAGATCGTCTACCACGGCTTCCAGTTCCTCTTCCGGTCGATGAACAAGGGCGAGACCTGGGAGAAGATCAGCCCCGACCTGACCTACAACGACCCAGCGGAGCAGGGCCGGTGGCCCTACGGCATCCCCTTCGCCACGATCACGGCCGTCGACGAATCGCCCTTCAAGTTCGGCCGCCTCTACGCCGGCACGGACGACGGCCGGGTCTGGACGACCCGCAACGGCGGCGACACCTGGACCGAGATCACGGCCGGCCTCCCCTACAAGAAGCACGTCTGGAAGATCGTCGCCTCCAAGTACGACCCGGAGACGGTCTACATCACGCTCGTCGGGCGGCACGACGACGATTTCAACGCCTATCTCTTCAAGTCGGCCGACGGCGGCAAGACCTGGGTCTCGATCGCCGCGGGCATCCCCGGCGGCCCGGTCAACGTCGTCCGCGAGGACCCCAAGATGAAGGACATCCTCTACGCGGGCACCGACACGGGCGTCTACGTCAGCCGCGACGCCGGCAAGAGCTGGAACGTCCTCGGCGGGAACCTGCCGACGAGCTATGTCTGGGACCTGGCCATCCATCCGCGCGACAACGCCCTGGTCATCGCCACCAACGGCCGGGGTATGTGGCTCATCGACGATCTCGGCCCGGTCCAGAACGCCGCTAAATAAGCCTAGGGGCGGACGGCGCCGAGGATGATGTCGGCGGCCAGGTTGCCCGTGGCCAGGGCCGTAGGCACGCCGCCGAGAACGAGCTCGGTCGAAGCATAGGCCCCGGCGGCGAGAAGGCCGGGGACGGGCGTCCGGACAAGGGTCCTGCCGCTGCCGCCCGCGCCCGCCGGCCGGGCCGCCCAGCTCCAGCCGGCGATCGAGCCTTCGTAGCGGCCGCCCCAATCGCGGTAGGTCAGCGGCGTCGCCGTCTCCATGACCTCGACGGCCCCCGAAACGCCGGGCAGGATGTGTTCGGCCGTCCGGACGAGCCTGGCGGCCAGCTTTTTCTTATACGCCCCGTAGCCTTCGCGCCGCTTCTTCTCGCCCAGACGCCAGGCTTCGACGGCCGCGTAGGGGAACCCCGCCCGGAGGACGAGCGCCGCCCGCCCGGCCGGAACGAGGGCCGGCGCCTTGCGGGACCAAAAGCAGATCTCGATCTCCCGGTTGTCGAAGTCCTTAAGGCCGCCGCCGTCGGGCCGGATCGCATGGCGATAGAAGAGATGGTCGGTCCGCAGGGCCGCGAGATCGACGGCCTCCGGGCGGAGGCCGAGATAGACGCAGAGCTCCGACGCGGTGTAGGGCGCGCCGCGGACCGTTTCGAGGTCCAAGCCGGGGACGTCCGCCCCGTCCACGAGCTCGAGAAAGGTCGTCTTGTAATCGGCATTGGAGACGACCCAATCGGAGGCCAGGAGCTCCCCGGCGGCGGTGACCGCGCCGGCCGCCCGTCCGTCCTTGACCACGATCCTGCGGACCGGCGTCGCGAGACGAATCTCGCCGCCGGCCGCGGCGAGACGCTCGCGGAGCAGGTCGGCGAGGATGTGGACGCCGGGCTCCGGGAGCCAGATCCCCTCCTCGGCCATGATGTTCCACATGATGGCCAGGTTGAGCATGGACATCTCGGGCGGTTCGGAGCCGATCGAGCCGAGAAGGTTCTTGAGAGGGCGGTCGCCGATGAGTCCGTCGAGGACATCGGCCGCCGGAGTCCTGGCCAGCCCGGAGACGGCGCGGGCCGGGTCCTCGAGGGACGGGGCTTTCGGCCCGCCCCTGCGGCCCCGGCCGCCGACCGGCCGGAAGTCGGGGTGCCAGAGGTCCATGTCCTTCGACCGCGCCATGGCCGACCGGAGGGCCTCGAAGAAACGGGCCAGCCCGCCCGCCTCTCCGGGATAGAGCCGGGTGAGCTCGGCCTCGAGCTCGCCGAGCGGCCGGGAGACGACGACGTCGAGAGCGGGCGTGCGGATCTCGAAGGAGCTCCGCCGGAAGACGAGGTCCTCGGCGACGCCCGCCTCGGCCAGCAGGCTCCGGACCCGTCCGGGAAAGCCGAACGACAGGGGCCCCATGGGGAAAGTGTAGCCGCCCCGGCGGAAAATGTAGCTCGTCCCGCCGGGCAGGGCCTTCTTCTCGAGGACGACGACGCGGCGCCCGGCCCGGGCCAACTTGGCCGCGGCCATGAGGCCGCCGAGTCCCGCCCCGATCACGACGACATCGTACACTGCGAGGCCATCTTAGCACAAAGACAGGAGACGCGACCTGGATGTGTCCCCTGTCTTCTGATAGAATGCCGGCGTGGCGAACGTCGTCAGCGTCATCCTGGCCGGGGGTCAAGGGAGCCGGCTTTTCCCGCTGACCAAGGTCCGGAGCAAGCCGGCCGTGCCCGTCGGCGGCCGGTTCCGGCTGATCGACATCTCCATCTCCAACTCCATCCACTCCAACGTCCGCAGCATCTTCGTCCTGACCCAGTTCGCCAGCGAGTCGCTCCACCGCCACATCTTCACGACCTACCGCTTCGACAACTTCCACAACGACTTCATCACCCTCCTTTCGGCCCAGCAGACCCTGGAGAACAGGAACTGGTACCAGGGCACGGCCGACGCCGTCCGGCAGAACCTGACCCACATCGAGGACCGCTCGGCCCTCGTCCTCATCCTGTCGGGCGACCACCTCTACCGGATGGACTACCGGCAGTTCGTCGCCTCGCACATCGCCTCGGGGGCCGAGATCAGCATCGCCGTGACGCCCGTCGCGGCCGAGCGGGCCGGCGAGTTCGGGGTCATGAAGGTCGACGGCCGGGGTCGCATCGTCGAGTTCCGCGAGAAGCCCAAGGAGCCGGCCGACGTCGAACGGATGCGGGTCGACGAGGCGGTCTTCAGCCGCTTCGGGACGCCGGCCCGCGGCCGGACCCATCTCGCCTCCATGGGCGTCTATCTCTTCGATCAAAGCGTCCTCAGGGACCTCCTGGCCGCGGGCGAGGAAAAGGACTTCGGCAAGGAGGTCATCCCCCGGGCCATCGGCGAGCGCCGGGTCTTCGCCCACTTCTTCGACGGCTACTGGGAGGACATCGGGACGATCCGGAGCTTCTTCGAGGCCCACATGGACCTCACCCGGCCCCTGCCGAAGTTCGATTTCTACGACGAGGAGCGGCCCATCTTCACCTATCCGCGCTTCCTCCCCGGCTCGAAGATCCTCGGCGCCTCCGTCGAGAACGCCATCCTCTGCGAGGGCAGCATCGTCAACCGCTCGTCGATCCGCGACTCGATCGTCGGCATCCGCTCCCGCATCGGCGAGAACTGCCGGATCGAGCGGGCGGTCCTCATGGGCTCGGACTTCTACGAGTCCCGCGAGGACCTGGCCCGGGACCGCGAGCGCGGCGTCCCCGCGATCGGCATCGGCGCCGATGTCGAGATCCGCAACGCCATCGTCGACAAGAACGCCCGGATCGGCCGCGGCGCGAGGCTCGTCAACCGGAACGGCGTCCTGTCCGAGTCGGCCGACAACCACATGATCGTCGACGGCGTCATCGTCGTGCCCAAGGACGCCGTCATCCCCGACGGCGCCGTCATCTGATCCTTAAGACCCGGACAGGCGGAGGAAGACCGATTCGAGGTCGGGGGCCGTCCGGGCCGAGCGCATCAGGCGCCACTCCCGGAGACCGGCGTGGGCGATCGTCGCGCCGCGGCGGATGACCACGAAGGCGTCGGCGATCCGCTCCATCTCGGCCAGCATGTGCGAGCTCAAGAGGACCGTCTTCCCCGCCTCCCTCAGGGCGAGGAAGACGTCGCGCACGGCCTTGACCGACGGCGGGTCGAGCGCGGCGTAGGGCTCGTCGACGACGAGAGCGTCGGGGCCGGCGACGAGGTTCTGGAGATAGGCGAACTTGCGCAAGTTCCCGGCCGAATAGGTCGCGGGCCGGCGCCGGAGCAGACCCGGGTCGAAGAGAAGCTCGCGCGACAAGGCCAGGACGCGGGCCTGGAAGTCGCGGCCGTTGCCGTTCGCGCCGCCGTTCCGGGCGGGCCGGCCCAGGCCGAGGACGGCCCAGCCGTCGAGCCAGGGAAAGTAGGCCGGCCGGTCGGGGACGTAACCGACACGCCCGGGAGCGATCGTCACGGAGCCCGCGTCCGGACGCAGGAAGCCGAGAACGATCTTGAGCGTCGTCGTCTTGCCGGCGCCGTTCTCGCCGAGCATGACCGTGATGGCGCCTTTCGGCGTCTTGAAGCTGACGTCGCGCAGGGCCTCGACGGCGCCGAACCTCTTCCCGAGCCGCCGGGCCTCGATCACGTGCCCCTCCCGCCGCGGACCTCGAGCCCGCGGATGAGGCGCATCCAAAGGGCCCCCGTGCAGAGAAGCAGGACCGCGACCTCGGCCGCGAACGGGGACGGCCGGCCGGCCACGGTCACATTGGGCACGAGCGCGGCCAGCCCGGCGAAGAAGAGCTTCGGGCCGAGGCCCGGGAACGAGCCCGTGGCCGCGTAGTCGAGGAGCCCCGTCCGCGAGCTCGTCGTGAACAGGAGGGCCAGGACCGCCGCCGCCTGGGCCAGAAGAAGAGAGAGGACGTTCGCGCCGCCCGCGAGGAAATGACCAAGCGCGCCGGCGAGCGCGATGTAATAAAGGCCGGCGACGAGGGCCAGGCCGAACCTGATGAGGTCGGTCGCGCGGAACCCGCCGAGCGCCAGGCCCCAGGCGGCGAAGAGCCCGAAGAGGGCCAGGGCATAGGCCCCGGCGGCCGCGGCCGAGACGATCCCCCTCGTCCGCAGGAAGCCGCGGAACCGGCCGCCCGCGAAGAGCGCGTTCTCCAGGGCGCCGCTTTCGAGGTCGGCCCGGGCCGAATCCTGGGCGGCGAGGAGGAACACGTGGGGCAGCAGGAAGTAGAAGAGCTTGGCCGCCGTGCCGTAGGAATGCGCGAGCCCGATCCAGGCCATGAAGCCGGGAAAAGCCAGGCCGGCGGCGATCGCGGCAGGCGAGCCCAGGATCCGCCGCCGGGTGACGCGCCAGGTCAGCGCGAAAAGAGCCGAGTCAGGCATCGCTCCAACTCCTTCCGACGGTCCTCGAGCCCGAGATAGGGATCGTCCCGGTAGGCGGTCCCCTGCCCGAAGAGCAGGGCCTTGAAAGGAACGGGCCCCGCGTCGAGCCGCTTGAAGAGCGCCCGACGGACGTCCAGGACGACGGGAAGCGTCCAGGCGTGCTTCTCGAGGAACTCCCGCAGCTCCTCGCGGGGCCCGGCCGAGACGCCGATGACCGTGACCGGCCAGCGTTTCTTCTCGATGAGGTAGCGCGCTTCGAAGAGGTCCTCGAAGCAAACGCTGCAGCCGGTCGAGAAGAAGACGAGAAGGACGGGGCCGGTCCCCGGCGGCGCGGCCTCTTCGAGACGGGCGCAGATACGGACCGGCACGAGCTCACCGAAGGCCCTTCCGGCGCCCGCGGCCAAGGCCGCTCCGACGACGGCGGCCGCCAGGAACTCGGCGCGCCTCATCGGACGACCTCGAAAAGACGGATCTCGCCGTCCTCGTCGATCGCGGAGATCCGGGCGGCGTCGACGATGAACCTGTGAACCGCCCGTCCGAGCTCGATGACCGCCCGAAGCTTGCCGCCCCCGTCGACGACCGAGATCTCCCGGCCGGGACCGAGGTCCCTGCCCCCGTCGACAGGCGCGGGCGCGGCAAGATAAAGGAGGCCTCGATCCGAGGCCGCCGCCCAGCAGAAGCCCATCAATCGTCTCTTGCCGCCCTTCGTGGGGAGGTCGAGCGGTCGGGACCGGTGGCGCTCATCGACCGCGATCTTGCCGAGGCGGTCCCCCGTCGCCGCGAAGCGCAGGACCATCCGCTCGCCGCTCCGGTAGATGACGAAGAAGTCCCCTCCCCCGGCCGGCGCGACGACGATCATGTTCAGGAAGGCGTCGTAGGTCGGGTCGCCGGACGAGCGGGCTTCGAGCCCTTCCCAGCGCAGCCCGCCCGAGCGGTCGAAGATGTGGAGGAGCGGTTCGCCTTTTCGCCGTCCGCTCGGGTTCGATGTCACGAGAAGGGCATCGGCCGCGAGAGCGTAGACCCTGTCCGGCAGAAACTTGGTCGGGAAAGCCGAGCGCGGGCGGCCGCTCCGGTCGAAGATCTGGATCCGGGAGTTGAGCTTGTCGGCGACGACGATGCCTTCGCCCGCGACCGAGACGCCCGAAGGAAAGGCGAGCTCGCCGGGGCCTTGCCCCTTGCGGCCGAAGGCGCGCCTGAACCGGCCGTCCCGCGAGAAGACCTTGATCGCCGAGTCCTGGGCGTCGGCGACGAACAGGTCGTCCCCGTCGAGGGCCAGGGCCAGCGGCCGGCCGAGCACGGCTGCGTCCGCTTCGTTCACGGGCCGGGCGACCTCGACCGCCTTCCATTGCGGGACCGTTCCCTCCGCTCCGGGCCCTCTCGTCCTTCGCCCCGCCCCTGTCCCCCGCGCGAGCGCGAGGGCGAGCGCGAGCGCCGCGGCGGCCGCGATGGCCGCTTTTTCTCGTCCGCTCACGCCCGCCCCCCGCTCCGGCTCGCGTCCCCGGCGGTCACAACCCCAGCATGCACTTGCCGAAGGCGATGTCGCACGCCGTCAGCAGGACCATGATCTTGTACCAGGGGTCGTCGAGGCTGAAGACGTACTCCCGGCACTGGGCATGGTTCCTGTTGCAGAGGGACTGATCGTTGACGTCGGGGGCCATGGAGAAGGTCGGGGCCACGGAGGCCATGATGAGACCGGCCAGGGCCAAGATCGCCAGCTTCTTCATCGTGTATCTCCTTTCGCCCTCGAAAGAGCAAGCGGCATGCCAGCCGCCGGCGTCCCGAGCGGCGCCCAAACCGCACGTAAGGAAGGAGATGGGATCCGCGTATCGAAGCGGGCGTCAACGCGGGTTGACCGACGGTGATCTAACGGAAGAAAGGAAGTCTACGGTCGGTGTCCGGCGGCGAAAGGATCCGCCTCGGCTTCGATCGGGGGACACGCACGCGGTACATGTCCCCGGTCGAACCTGTCCCCGGTCGAACTATGCCGGAACGAGGGGCTAGCCGAGCATCGGGATCTTGATGCGGTTCTTCTTGGCGCAGGCGACGGCTTCGGGATAGCCGGCGTCGGCGTGCCTGGCGACGCCCAGCCCCGGGTCGACGGTGAGCACCCGCTCGAGCCGCCGCCCCATCATCGCTGAACCATCCGCGACGATGACCATGCCGGCGTGGATCGACAGGCCGATGCCGACCCCTCCCCCGTGGTGCACCGACACCCACGACGCGCCGCTGACCGCGTTGAGCAGAGCGTTGAGGATGGGCCAGTCGGCGATCGCGTCCGAGCCGTCGCGCATGCCCTCGGTCTCGCGGTTGGGCGAAGCGACCGAGCCGGTGTCGAGGTGGTCCCGGCCGATGACGATGGGGGCCGAGATCTTGCCCTTCTTGACCAGGTTGTTGATGACCGCGCCGAACCGGGCCCGCTCGCCGTAACCGAGCCAGCAGATCCGCGAGGGCAGGCCCTGGAACTTGACCTGCTTCTGGGCCTTGCGGATCCACCGGGCCAGGGCCTCGTCCTCGGGAAACTCCTTGAGCACGGCCTCGTCGGTGGCGTAGATGTCCTGGGGTTTGCCCGAGAGCGCCGCCCACCGGAACGGCCCCTTGCCGAGGCAGAAGAGCGGCCGGATGTATTCCGGGACGAACCCGGGGATGTCGAAGGCGGCGGCGACGCCCGCCTTCTGGGCCTGGCCGCGGATGTTGTTGCCGTAGTCGAACGTCCGCGCCCCCCGCTTCTGCAGCTCCAGCATGGCCTCGACGTGGGCGGCCATGGCCGCGTAGGACCGGCGGATGTAGTCGGCCGGGTCCTTCGCCCTGAGCGCCAGCGCTTCCTCATACGGCAGTCCGTTCGGCACGTAGCCGTTGAGCTCGTCGTGGGCCGAGGTCTGATCGGTCAGGATGTCGGGCGTGATGCCACGGCGCACGA
>CAYOYQ010000082.1:0-12424 GCA_964408215.1 uncultured Eubacteriales bacterium | reverse complement strand
GGTTCGGCCGCGGCGGCGGGGTCGCGATCAAATACTACGAGGCCATCTTCGACAAGGCCGCGCGGGACCCGCGGGGCTACATCATCCCCTCGGACCAGGCCGATTTCCCGACGGCGACCAAATTCGTGAACGCCCTCATCGAGAGCGGCGTCGAGATCGAGCGGGCCAAGGCCGATTTCACCGTCGCGGGGAAGACCTATCCCAAGGGCTCCTATGTCGTCAAGACGGCCCAGGCCTTCCGGCCCCACGTGCTGTCGATGTTCGAGCCGCAGGACCACCCGAACGACATCCCCTATCCGGGCGGGCCGCCGCGGCCTCCCTATGACGCGGCCGGCTGGACGCTGGCCTACCAGATGGGCGTCTCGTTCGACCGCGTCCTCGACGGCTTCGACGGTCCCTTCGAGAAGGTCGCGGGGGTCCTCAAGCCGCCGGTCGGCCTCTTCGAAGCGGGGGCGGCCGCGGGGTATGTGCTCGACCACCGCGTCAACGACACGTTCGTCGCCGTCAACCGCCTGCTCAAGGCGGGCGAAGAAGTCCTTTGGCTCAAGGCGGGATTCGAGGCCGGCGGCCGGTCCTATCCGGCCGGGGCGATCTATGTGCCGGCCAAGCCCGGAGCCGCGACGATCCTCGAGAGAACGGCCAAGGACAAGGGGCTGAAGATCACCGGGCTGGCCTCCGCGCCGGAAGTCGAGGCCTTCAAGCTGAAGCCGGTCCGGATCGGGCTCTGGGACGCGTACGGCGGCTCGATGCCCTCGGGTTGGATCCGCTGGCTCTTCGAGCAGTTCGAGTTCCCCTACGAGCTTGTCTTCGCCCCGGCCCTCGACGCCGGCGGTCTCGAGACCCGCTTCGATGTCCTCGTCTTCGTCGGCGGATCGATCCCCCGGGTCCCCTCGCAGGCGGCGGCCGGAGGCGGCGGCTTCCGGGATTTCCAGCCGCAGCAGCCGGCCAATATCCCCGACGAGTACAAGGGCCGGATCGGGCGGATCACGGCCGAAAAGACGATCCCTCTCCTGCGGCGGTTCGTCGAGGCCGGCGGGACCGTCCTGGCCCTCGACTCGGCGACGGCGATTGCCGACCATTTCGGACTGCCGCTCGCCAATGCGCTGGTCGAGAGAGCTGCGGACGGCACGGACGCGCCGCTTCGCTCCGAGAAATTTTACATCCCCGGGTCCATCCTGCGGGCGTGCGTCGACAACACCCACCCTCTGGCCCACGGCATGGAGGCGACGACGGACGTGTTCTTCGATAACACGCCGGCCTGGAACCTCCTGCCCGACGCCGAGCTCAAGGGCGTCAAACCGGTGGCTTGGTTCGACGACGGGAAGCTCCTGCGGAGCGGCTGGGCCTGGGGCGAGTCGTATCTCCACCGCACGGTCCAGGTCGCCGAAGCGATCGTAGGTAAAGGCAAGGTCTTTCTCTACGGTCCTGAGATCGCCTTCCGCGGCCAGCCTCACGGCACATTCAAGCTGCTGTTCAACGGGATCTACTACGGCCCCGCCTCCCGGGAATGAAGAAGGGGTCAGACCCTAAATTCTTCAATTTTTTTAGGGTCCTGGCATTCGCTAGCCGGGGAAATTGAAGAATTTAGGGTCTGACCCCTTCTTAAAGCTAGCGGAGGAGCATCGCCGCGCCCATCACGGCGAGCGACGCGTAGACGAGCTTGGCGAAGATCGCGTGGGTCAGCCTCTTCGCCAACAGGCCGCCGAGGATGACGCCCAGGACGATCGCCGGCAGGGAATAAAGGTAGGATCTGAGGACGGTTGCCGTCCAAAGTCCGGCCAGGCCGTGACCCGCGAGGATCGCGAGACCCGTCGGCAGGAAATAGCCCTGCAGCGTCGCCCGGAACGAGTCGGGGGGCCAGCCGCGGAGCATTCCATAGGCCACGACCGGCGGCCCGTTCGTGTTGTAGGCGCCGCCCAGAACACCCGCCGTCGCGCCCAACGCCCACGGCATCCACGCTTTCTCCTCTTTGATCCTGGCTTGCGGCCGCATGAGCCCGAAGAGGCCGTAAAGCAGAATGATGAGACCCAGCGCAAGCTTGAGCGGGGCCTCGGGCAGCCGGGCCAGGCCGTAGATGCCTATCGGGATGCCCACCAAAGTCGCCGCGATGAGCTTCCCGGCCGCGCGGAATTCAACCTTGCGCCAGCTTCGGGCCAGGATGAGGAGCGAGAGAGTCGGGCCGACAAAGGCGACGAGTGGCGTCGCGGTCCGGACGCCGAGAGCCATGGCCAGCAGCGGCATGGCCACGACCGCGTCGCCGAAGCCCAGGGCCGAGCGGACGAAGGCGGCGACGAAAAGGACGGCCGCGACCCCGATCATCGATCCTCCCGGGCCCCGGCCCATCCGGGCCTGGACGCAAGGCCCGGCGCCTGGCCGACCTCGATGACGCTCAGTTGTAGGCTTCCTGGATCTTGGGGTCTTCCGTCATCAGCGCCCCGGCGATCTCGGCCATCCCCATCTTTTTCCAGAAGTCGAGCTGTTCGTGGACCTTCATGTACTTCAAGGGGATCGGATGCGTGCCGACGACGACCGGGACCCCGTAGCGGGTCTCGATGAACTCCTTGAACTCCCGGATCCGGGCGCACGGCGGGTAGCCGACGACGAACCCCGTGGCCAGATGGATCACCTGGGCGCCGTTCTTGATCATCTCTTCGGGAACATATTCGATGTTCCCGCCCGGGCAGCCGCCGCAGTTCGAATAGCCGACGATCTCGACGCTCTCTTCCTTGGGGTACACGGCGAAGGCCCCGACCCGCTCCCGGAGGGCCCGGAAGCACTTGCCGCCGCCGCAGCTCTGATAGCGCCCGCAGATGATGATGCCGAGCTTGGTCATGGCTCCTCCTCCGCGGGGCGTTTGGTCCCGCGCGTTCCAGGTCAATGGCAGCCGTGGCCGGCGCACGTGTTCTCGAGGGTCATCTCCTCGAGCTCGCCGGCCTCGATCTTCCCGACGACCTCCTCGACCGTCCCGGGGACGGTCCGGTAGACCTTTATACCGCCGTCGTTGAGCCGCTGTAAAGCCCGGGCGCCGATCCCGGCGCAGACAACGGCGTCGATCCGTCGGCCCTCGAGCATGGCCATCGGGTGGCACATGCCGTGGGCGTGGTGCTGGCCGGCGTTGGCGACGACCTCGATGGCTTTCGTCGCCGTGTCGTAGATGGTGAAGTGGGGCGCGCTGCCGAAATGCCCGAACGCCGTCGCCTGGGCTCCTTCGGCGGTCTCTGTGGGGACGCAGATCCTCATGTGTTCTCCTTTCTGTTGAGTCGATAAACGCCGCCGTCGATGCGGATGGCCTTGCCGTTGACGAGAGCATCGGCGATCTTGGCCCGCGCCGAAGCGAGGATCCGGTGGAACGTCGGTTGCGAAACGGCCATCCTTTGCGCGGCCGCCTCCTGCTCCCACCCTTCGAGGTCCTTCAGCCTGACGGCCTCGAACTCGTCGACCGCGAGGACCGTTTCCTCGAGGTCGATCAGGCGGATCCCCGCCGGCTTGAAATAGGTCATCCCCGGGCGGCAACAGACCCTCCGGCAGCGCTTGGGCCTTGGCATGCCCCCATTATAATGAATATATATTCATAAATCAAGTCCCGAGGCCGCGCCGCTTGACGCGAGCGTCACCGCCTCTGCCCAGTCCTCGGGCGTCAGTCCCGGCGACTGGATGGAGAGTGCCCGGTATATGCCCTCGACTGCGGCCAGGACCGCCTCCCGCTCCGCCGGCCGCCCGCGCAGCGCCTCTTCGATCGCCGCCACCGCCTCCCGGGGATGGACCGTGAAGTCCCCCGAGATCGCGATGTCGTCGATGCGACCCTCCCTCGATCTTGCCGTGACGCGGATGAGCCCGCCGGGGGCCTTGTGGGCCGACTCGCGGACATGGACATCCTCGTGGATCTTGACCCCACCCGGCCGGGCGGCGCCTGTCTCGGCGAGCCATTCTTCAGCACCGAGCGCCTGGTCGAGCTCCCGGGCCCGGGCCTCCTCGTCCGGTGTCCATTGCCCGGCGACGAGCTCGGCCCCGAGGACCGTCGCGAGCTCTCGCCGGTAGAAGTCCACGACCTCGTCCCGGCCGGGCCTCCGGCCCAGCTCGTCCTTAAGGGTCGTCATGTAGTCCTGGAGGCCCTGGAAGACCTTGTCCCTCATCTTTTCCGACGAGAGCTTGAGGACGCGGGCCATGGCCGCCCGGTCGAAGTCGAACATCAGGCTGCCGACGACGACCTCGGCCCGGCCGATGCGGGCCGCGCCCGTGCCGCCGATCTTCCGGCCCCGGACATGGATGTCGTTGACGGGGCGATAGACGGCCTCGACGCCGAGCGCGCGATAGGTCCGGACGAGCGGTTCGACGTAGAAGCGGAAGCGCTCGTCAACCCGGCCCGGGAGCGAATCCGGATGGAAGACCCATTGGATGAAGACCTGGTCCCGGTCGAGATAGACGGCCCCGCCGCCGACCTCGCGGCGCAGGACGGGCAGCCCGCGCTCCCGGCAGTAGCCCCGGTCGACTTCCCGGTCGACCTCCTGATGGAACCCGACGCAGACGTAAGGGTCCGAGGGGCTCACGAGGATGACCGTGTCCGGCGTCCGCTCGTCCAGGACGTAGGCCGCCGCGTGGTAACAGGCCTGCGAACGGGCCGGCGGGACCGTGCCCAGATCCAGGAGCCGGACCGTTCTCACGTCAGAGAAGTCCCCACCGCTCTAGGATGGCGACGGCCCGGTCCGCGATCTCCGGAACGAGGGCCAGGATCGTTGGGCTCAAGCCGTAACCCGTGGAAATGTCCGCCGGCTGGGCGCCGATGAGGTGAAGACGGGCCGGAAGGCGGCCGCGGACGCCGGCGAACTGCAGGACCTCCTGGAAGCCGACCTGGTGCCAGGAGAGCTTGAGCCGCGAGAAGAGGGGAATTTCGCCGCCGTCGAGCTCGACGACGGTCCCCGGCGGCCGTCCCGCGTCGACGGCGTCCAGAACGACGAGATGGCCGCAGGATTCGACAAGTGGCAAGAGGTCCATCCCCAGGACGCCGCCGTCCAGCACTTCGATCGCCGTCCGGTCCTTCAATCGCTCCCGGAGCGGCTCGAGACAATGCACACCGAGCCCCTCGTCCCGGTTCAGGACGTTGCCCAGGCCGAGAACGACCCGACGATCCTCCTTCAGTCCGTTCACGGCCGGCAGACGACGTTGAAGCCCGTGCCGACCTCCGCGAGAGCCCGCCCGTTCGCGTCGACCATGTGGATGGCGCAGGCCAGGCACGGGTCGAAGGAATGGATCGTCCGCAGGATCTCGAGCGGCTGCTCCGGGTTGGCCATCTTCGTTCCGACGAGCGACGCTTCGTAGGCCCCCGGCTGGTTCTTGTGGTCGCGCGGCGAGCCGTTCCAGGTCGTCGGCACGACCATCTGGTAGTTCTTGATCTTGCCGCCCTCGATGACGACCCAATGCCCCAGGGCGCCCCGCGGGGCCTCCATGAACCCGAAGCCCTCGGCGTGGCGGGGCCAGGTCCGCGGCTCCCACTTCTCGCCGTTAAAGGTCGCGGTCCGCCCGGCCTTGATCTCGGCGATGAGCTCGTCGTAGAGCGAGGCGAGCAGGTCGCCGAAGACCTTGGTCTCGATGGCCCGGGCCGCCGTCCGGCCCAGCGTCGAGAAAACGACAGCGAGCGGCGCGTCGAGCTTCCTGAGCACGGCGTCGGTCAGGGCCACGGTCCCCTCGTGCCCGGTCGCGTACATGGCCAGGACGCGGGCCAGCGGGCCGACCTCCATCGGCTTCTCGTTCCAGCGCGGCGCCTTGAGCCAGGAGTACTTGCCCTCGACGTTGAGCTGCTCGTAGGGCGGCTTGGGGCCGGTGTAGTTGAACTCGGTCTCCCCCTGCCAGGGGAAGAGACCGACGCCGTTGCCGCCGCGGTAGCTGTACCAGGAGTGGGTGATGAACTCCTTCATCTTGGCGGCGTCGCGCGGGTCGGGGACGATGATGTTCTTGAGGTCCCGGCCCAGGATGGCCGCCCGGGGCACGACGAACTTGGCCAAATCGTCCGCGTCGCCCATGGGGAACTCGCCCCAGGTCAGGAAGTTGCCCAGCCCCTCGCCGAGCGAGGCGTACTCCAGGTAGTAGGGCGCGACCGCGAGCAGATCGGGCAGGTAGACCTGGTCGACGAACTCGTTGAGCGTCTTGATCGAATCTCCGATGATCGACAGGCGCTCGGCGTTCAAGGCTTGGTCGCTGTCGAGGTCGATGGGCATGGGCACCCCGCCGACAAGGAAATTGGGGTGCGGGTTCTTGCCGCCGAGGATGGTGTGGATCTTGACGACCTTGGACTGCCAGTCGATGCATTCGAGATAATGCGCCACGGCCAGGAGGTTGATCTCCGGGGGCAGCTTGTAGCCCGGATGCCCCCAATAGGCGTTGGCGAAGAGGGACAGCTGGCCGCTCTGGACGATGTCGTTGACCTTCTTCTGGACGCCGGCGAAATAGGCCGGCGAGGAGTTCGGCCAGGCCGAGATGGATTGCTGGATCTCCGAGGTCTTCTTGGGATCGGCCTTCAGGGCGCTGACCACGTCGACGAAGTCGAGCGCGTGGAGGATGTAGAAATGCATGACGTGGTCGTGGATGTACTGCTGGGCGATGATCATGTTCCGCAGGAGGTTGGCCGCCTTCGGGACCTTGATGCCCAGGGCGTCCTCGACGGCCCGGATCGAGGCGAGGGCGTGGACGGTCGTGCAGACGCCGCAAGCCCGCTGGGTGAAGGCCCAGGCGTCCCGCGGGTCGCGGCCGATGAGGATCTTCTCGATGCCGCGGACCATGGTCCCCGACGAATAGGCCTCGGTGATCGTGTTCGAGGCGTCGAGAGCGGCCTCGATACGGAGATGTCCTTCGATGCGGGTGATCGGATCGACGACGATGCGCGGGCTCATGCGGGACCTCCTATTGGTTCCGAAGCCAGGCCAGGGCGTCCTGTTCGGTCTGGAAAAAGCGGACGTCGTTGGCGTAATAGCTCTGGTCGATGGCCAGGATCCCGGGGTCGATCGGCGCCCCGAAGATGGCCGTGACCGGCATCATCGGCCGGAAATGCTTGATGTGGCGCGAGCACTCGTTGACGTCGGCTCCCGTCAGGTCGATCAAGAGCCTGCCGGAGTATTCGCGCAGGAAGCCGGCCAGGGACTGGATGTCCGCCGGCGTGAAGGCCCCGGAGTGCCGGCACCGCAGGATCCCTTTCTCGACCGGGGTGAGCGTGAAAGAAGCCATGGCAACCCCTCCTTATTCCAGGGCCCCGGCGACCATCTCGGTCAGGCCGCGGACCTTGACGCCGAAGTTGAAGTGGGCGACGCCCTCGACGAACTGCAGGCGGCAGTTGCTGCAGACCATCGTGACCGCCTCGGCCCCGATGGCCTTCATCTGGTCGACCTTCTGGCCGAACGCGGCGAACCGCAGGCCGTCGGCCTCCCGGATCGAGATGACCCCGCCCCCGCCGCCGCAGCAGAGGGCCTGCTCCTTGTTGGGCGACATCTCCTTGAAGGCCTTGGGGGCCAGCCATTCCAAGAGCGCCCGCGGCTCCTTGATGTGGCCGCCGCGGCGCTGGATCTTGCAGGAATCGTGGAAGGTGATCGGGACGTCGTCGTAGGCCCCCTTCTTCAGGCGGATCCGGCCGGCCTTCCAGAAGTCGTACATCATCCGGATGATGTGGGTGACCTCGACGCCCCGGGGGACGTCCATGATGTTGGCCGCCGTCCAGCGGAAGGCGTCGTAGGCGTGGCCGCATTCGCTGATCATGATGCGCTTGACGCCGAGCGCCTTGGCGGCGTCGAAGACGCGGGCCAGGAAGAGCTTGGTCAACGCCTCGTCGCCCTCGAAGAAGCCGAAGTTGACGACCTCGCGGCCGGCCGAGCTGACCGTCCACTTCTCGCCGGCCTTGTCCATGATCTTGGCCACGGCGGCGATGTTGTCGGGGAACTTCATCGTCTCGATGGAGGAGAAGACGACCAGGGTATCGGCGCCCGTGAGGTCGACGGGGACCTTGACCTCCCATTCGTCCCCGATCCATTCGATGCGCTCGGCCCAGGCCTTGTCCGTGACGCCCAGCGGGCTGCCGATATCCTTTTGCTTCGCGGCCGCCGCCGCGAGGTCGGCCGGCACGACCCCCGCCGCGGCCATCCCGGCCCGGACGTCGTGGATCAGCGGGCCGAGCTGGATGCCCATGGGGCAGACCAGGGCGCACTTGTTGCAGAGGGTGCAGGCCTCGTAGACGATCGTGCTCCACTTTCTCAAGGCCTCGTCGGTGATGGGCTTGTCGAGCCCGACCGCGGCCTTGAGCCGCCCGGCGGGCGTGAAGCGCTGCTGGTAGGCCTTCCGCAGCAGCTCGACCTTCCAGACCGGGGCGTACTCGGGGTTCCCGGTCACCTGGTAGAAGTGGCAGGCGTCGGCGCAGAGCCCGCAGCGGGTGCACGCTTCGAGCTGGCTGGCCACCCAGCCGCCGATCTCCTTGACATATGTGTCGATGGCCGATTGTGCGTTCATGGCGTGCCTCCGCTCACGGATTGACGGCCCGCTTGCCCGCCTGGGCCCCGTGGAACGTCCGGGAGAAGAAATAGAACAGGAAGTGCGAGATCCGGCTGAAGGGGATCCAGATGAGCAGGACGTTCACCGTGATCATGTGCAGGCTGTAGATGACCTCGTAGCGGAACACGAGATGGTTCGTCATCATGTAGCCGGTCACGAACGGCAGGAAGGTGAAGGCCCAGTTCAGCCAGAGCGGCCCCTTGGTGAGGAGCCGCAGGACGGGGTGGGTCAGGCGGTTGATCATGAGGACGATCAGGGCGATGATCCCGACCACGGCCAGCCCGTCCGTCAGGGGGAAGGGCAGCGTGGGCCAGCCGAAGCCGAGCAGGCTCTTCCAGACGAGCATATGGGGCGTCCCGAAGATGACCACGGCGAAAAGCGAGAGATGGAAGAGGCCTCCGGCGATGTAGGTCAGGGCGTTCGGGGTGAACGTCCTCTTGACCCAGGGAATGAAGGGCAGGACGAGCAGGCCCTTGACATACGTTTTGACGACGCCTCCGGCCTTGCTGCCCCGGCTCGGGACCCGGTCGCGGCTCCAGCCCAGGAGCAGGACGCGGATCAGGCGATACATCATCCCGCCGATGAAGACGAGCAGGGCGACCTTGAAGAACGGCCCGCGGACGAATCGAAGGATCGTAGTCCAGTCCATGGCGCCCTCCTAGTCCGAGCTTTCCTTCTGCGGGGAGGCGGCCGCTCTCCCGGCCCGGCGCTTTTTCGCGCCGTTCGCCGCGGCCAGCGCCGCGCCGGCCGCGACCCCGATCCCGGCCGCCAACCCGGCGGCCGCGGCGGTCGGGCTCAGCAGCGGGGCGGATTGCCCTTCGTAGAATCCTCCGCCGTCCCAGAAGCGGGGCTCCGAGCACCCCAGGCAGGGGTGTCCGGACTGCACGGGGAACGACAGGCCCTGCATCCACTTGAGCGAGGAGCAGGCGTTGTACGTGGTCGGTCCCTTGCACCCCAGCTTGTAGAGGCACCAGCCTTCCCGGGCCCCCTTGGTGTCGAAGGACTCGGCGAACTTCCCGGCCTCGTAAAACGGCCGGCGCAGGCAGTGGTCGTGGATCGTGTGGCCGTAGAAGGTCACGGGCCGCAGCAGGCCGTCGGTCTTCGGCAGCCCGCCCGTGACCAGGACGTAGGCGATCGTCCCCGTCGTGACCTCGGGGATGGCCGGGCAGCCGGGGATGTTCACGACCGGCTTGTCCTTGACGATCTCGGAAACGCCGCACGCCCCGGTCGGGTTCGGCCGGGCCCCGGGCAGCCCGCCGAAGGCGGCGCAGTTGCCCGTGGCGATGACGGCCAGGGCGCCGTCGGCCGCCTCGCGCAGCAGGTCCACGTTGCTGCGGCCGCCGATCGTGCAGTAGGCCCCGTCCTCGCCGACGGCCGGGCTGCCCTCGACGACGAGCACGTACTGGCCGCGGTACTTGGCCATGCTCGCCCGCTTGGCCTCTTCGGCCTGGGCGCCGGCCGCCGCCATCAGGGTCTCCTGGTAGTCCACGGCGATCTTGTCGAGGACCAGGTTCACCAGGCTCGGCGACTGCGACCGCGAGATGGCCTCGGTGCAGCCGGCGCAGTCCTGGAGCTCGAGCCAGATCACCGGCAGGCGCGGCTTGGACATCAGCGCCTCGGCCACCAGGCCGGCCGGGCCGCTCCCGGCCGCCGCGCCCAGGGCTTTGAGCGCCGGAGCGGCCTCGAGCCCCATCAGGCCGGCCAGGGTGCCGCAGAACTTCATGAAGTCCCGCCGGGACAGCCCGCTGGCCCGCCAATGTTCATAGACGGTCTTCTGGGTCATGGTTCCCCCTTCGCGCGGCGGGGCCGCGCTATTCGCAGGAGATGTTCTCGGCCTCGAGCTTGGCCCGGTAGGCGTCCAGGCCGGCGGGGCCGTTCAAGAGGTTGGCCTTCTCGGCCTCCCAGTGGGTGGCTTCGAGCTCGGCGATCCAGCCCTCCCCGTAGGGGTCCCGGATGGCCAGGTTCGGGTCGGCCGCCAGCTTCTCGTTGGCCCGCTTGAGGACGCCCGTGACCGGGGCCGGCACCGGGCCGACGTACTTGCTGCTCTCGACGGTGGCGACGCTCTTGCCGGCCGGGATCTCGGCGCCGATGTTCTTGGCCCGGACGGTGACGGCGTTGAGCTTGCCGCCCGCGAGCTTCCCGGCAACGGTCGTCATGCCGACCCTGACGATCCCGCCCTCCAGGGGATTGGCCCAGACGTGCTTCTCGGCGAAATAAAAGAGGTCCTCCGGAAGCTCACAGCCGCGGATCTTGCCCATGATCTCCCCTCCCTCCTTGACCGGATTCTCGATCAGAACGAAACGACCGTCTTGGCCTCCTCCGACATCTGCCAGAAGGACGCCCCGCCGACCATCTTGACGCCGTCGATGAGGTCCTCCGGGGCCAGGCCGTGCAGCTCCGTCGAGGCCGTGCAGGCGGTCAGCTTGACCCCCGCCTCGACCGCCTCGCTCAGGAACTCCGCGACGGACTTGCCCCCGGCCTTGGGAAAGACCGTGGCGGCCATCCCTTTCTTCAGGAGCAGCGTTCCGTCGATGGTGAAGAACATCGTAACGTCGTAATCCATGGCCGCCGCGAGGGTGGCCATGAAGAACGGCGTGGCGCAGCGGCGCGGGGTGTCGGGCCCGCTGGTCATCATGATCAGGATCTTGTCTGCGTCCACGGCGAACTCCTTGCGCTCAGAAGGTCAGCGTGATGGCGTTGTGGCTGGCGAACTCGAGGAAGGTCGCGGCGCCGCCGATCTCCAGGCCCTCGATGAGCTCCTCCTTCTTGATGCCCATGACGTCCATGGTCATTTGGCAGCCGATGAGCCTGACGCCCATCTCCTTCGACATCTCGAGGAGCTCGCTGAGCTTGGCCACCTTGGCCTTCTTCATCCAGGAGTTCATCATGACCGTGGCCGCCGCGGTCATCCCGGGCAGCATGCCGATGATGTTGGGCATCGGCACCGGCATGGCCGGGTTGGCGATGGGCGCCACCTTGAGCTTATCGATCTTGCCCTTTTTCAGGATCTGCAGCCCGAAGAACGTGAAGAAGATGGCCACCTCCATGTCCATGGCGGCCGCGGCGGTCGCCAGGATGAAGGGCGGGTAGGCCGCGTCCACCGTGCCGTGGCTGGCGATGATGGCCAGCCTCTTAGGGGTTTCTTCGCTCATGGCTCTCGCTCCCGCCCTACTTCGCCTTCTTGATGTAGAAGACGTACTTCCCCCCGGCCTCTTCGTGGCCGAGGAGCTCCTGGCCGGTCTTGCCGGCCCACGCCTTGACGTCCGAGACGGACCCCGGGTCCGTGGAGATCATCTTGAGGACCTCCCCGATCTTCATCCCATCGACGGCCTTCTTCGTCTTGATGATGGGCAGGGGGCAGGAGAGTCCGCTGGCGTCCAGCGTCAGGTTGGCGGCGATGTCCATAACTCAACTCCTTCTCGAGGTTTTGGGAATTCCGGGATGGGCGGGAGACCGGAGGCGCGCGCTTCCCCCTTGGGCGGACAGGCCTTCGCTCCGGTCTTCTGAACTGACACCCCAACCCACTCTATCGAACGCCCGGAACGCTGTCAAATGTCCATAGAGGAACGCTGCCGTGTCCGTTCGGTCAGCTTCTTTTCTTCTTCCGGCCGAGGATGCCGCCGCTCAGGAAGAGCCCGGCGCCGAGGACGAAGCCGAAGTTGTACCACGTCCCGTTGTTGTGGACCTCGTAAAGCCGGACGTTCTTTGTGAAGATCGAGATGACGAAGGTCACCGGCGAGATGAAGCCGTGCCACAGGCCCAGGAAGAACCCGGCCGTCCGGCCCCCGGCGTTGGCCGTCTTTTCGGCGCTGTTGGGCCCGGGCGCGCACGACGACAGGACGAGGGCCAGGGCCAGGATCGCGACCAGAACGATCGAGCGTCTCATGTGTCCCTCCTT
>CAYOYQ010000081.1:0-12680 GCA_964408215.1 uncultured Eubacteriales bacterium | reverse complement strand
AGATTCCCCCTGAAAAAAGGTATATTGAAAGCGCTCTTGAAGGCCCCCAAAGGCCTAATTTTGAGGAGTTGGCGATGAAAAACGAGGATTTCCGCCGGTCCGGGCACCAGTTCGTCGACTGGATCGCCGATTATTTCGAGAATATCGAGAAATACCCGGTCCTTTCCCGGGTCGAGCCGGGCGACATCAAGGCCCTCGTGCCCGCCGTCCCGCCGGCCCGGGGAGAGGCCATGGACGCCATCTTCAAGGATTTCGAGAGGGTCGTCGTTCCGGGCATCACCCACTGGCAGCACCCCGGCTGGTTCGCCTATTTCCCGGCCAACAACAGCCCCGCCTCCGTCCTGGGGGAGCTCCTGACCGCCGGTCTCGGGGCCCAGGGCATGCTCTGGCAGACCTCCCCGGCCGCCGCCGAGCTCGAGGAAGTGGTCCTCGATTGGCTCCGCCAGATGATCGGCCTCCCGGCCGGCTTCTCGGGGGTCATCCAAGACACGGCCTCGACGGCCACCCTGTGCGCCCTGCTCTCCGCGCGCGAGCGGGCGACCGGCTTCGAATCGAACGAGTCGGGGCTGCGGCTCCCCCTCGCCGTCTATGCCTCCGAGGAGGTCCATTCGAGCATCGACAAGGGGACGAAGATCGCCGGCTACGGCCGCAATAACCTCCGCCGCATCCCGACCGACGGCCGGTTCGCGCTCATGCCCGACAAGCTCGAGGAGGCCCTGGTCCGGGACCGCGAGGCCGGGCTCGTTCCCGCCGTCGTCGTGGCCACGGTCGGCACGACCTCGTCGGGGGGCCTCGACCCGCTCCGGCCGATCGGCGAGATCTGCCGCAGGCACGGCGCCTGGCTCCACATCGACGCCGCCTGGGCCGGCACGGCCGCCCTGCTGCCGGAAAAGCGCTGGATCCTCGACGGGGCCGAGCTGGCCGATTCGCTCGTCTTCAACCCCCACAAGTGGATGCTGACGAATTTCGACTGCTCGGCCTATTTCGTCAAGGACCCGGCGACGCTCGTCCGGACGTTCGAGATCCATCCCGAGTATCTCAAGACCGGCGTCGACGCCAAGGTCAAGAACTACCGCGATTGGGGCATCCAACTGGGCCGGCGCTTCCGGGCCCTCAAGCTCTGGTTCGTCATCCGCAGCTACGGCGTCGAGGGCCTCCAGACCATGGTCCGCGAGCACCTCCGCCTTGCCGCCCTCGTCCGGGACTGGGTCGAGGCCGACCCCCGCTTCGAGCTCTTGGCCCCGGTCGAGCTCGGGCTCGTTTGCTTCCGGCTCAACGACGGCCGGGACGAGGCCGCCCTGAACGAGCTCAACCGCCGTTTCCTCGAACGCATCAACGCCGCGGGACCGGTCTTTCTGACCCACACGACGCTCCGCGGCAAGTACACGCTGCGGCTGGTCGTGGGCCAGCGGACGACCGAGGAGCGGCACGTGCGCGGCGCCTGGGACATCGTCTCGGCGGCGGCCGCCGACGTTCTCGCGGCCTGAGCCCAGCGCCGGCGCCCGGCCCCGCGCCGCTATTCCGGCTTCAGCGCGTACCGCAGCGCGCCGTCCGGGTCGGCGAAGCGAGCGAAATACCCCCATCCGCCGGCGCCCTGAAGGACTTTTATCAGGACCTTGTTCCAACCCTTCTTCAATCGGACGTCGACCCGGTCGAGGTCGGGCTCGGCGGCCCGGTAGACCGGGTTCGTGTGCACCAGCTCGCCGTTCGTCCAGACCCGGACGCCGTCGTCGCTGCCGACAAGGAGCGCCGCCTCGCGGTCGTCGGGCGAAAGGACATAGGCCGTGGCGTAGACGATCGCCTGCTCGTTCGGCCGGATGAGGTCGTCGAGCCGGATGTAGCCGGTGTCGTCGGCCCGGACCGTCCGCCAGCGGACATCGGCGCCGCCCTTTCCTTTATAGCTCTTCGCCGGCGCGGCTTCCGTCTCCGGCGGATAAACGGTCGGCAGGTCGTCCATGTCCGCGGCCTCGAAGGGGCCGACAAGGTTCCAGTCGCGGATGAACCGCCTCGCGGCCGGGCGGAGGACGTAGCCGGCGAAAAAGACGTCGCGGCCGGCGCTCGCCGCGTGCTTGCCCTCGACCTCGAAGGTCAGCGTGTTCTGCCGGGCCTCGAGGAGAAGCCCCTCGATGGCGACAGACGCGAGAGCCGTGTCCTTGGCGTAGCCGTCGAGGCGGCCGAGGAGGCCGGCCCCGCCCGGGCCGCCCGCGGCGCCGTCGCGGCTCCCGAGGATGCGGATGTTGCCCGCGGCCGGCGTCTTCAGGAAACAGAGCTCGAGCGAGTAACGGTCGCGGATAGCGACCGGAAAGCGGAGCTCGACCTTCGCGCCTTCTGCGGCCCCGTCGGTCCGAAGGAAAGGCAGGCGCGCCCCGGTCCGATCGTAATAGGACGAAAGACCTGCCAAGAGCCTCGGGCCGCTCAGGCGCAGTCCCGCGACGCGGTCGAGGAACGCGCCGGACGCGCCCGGCGCCTCCGTCTCCCACTTGGGCAGGACGAAGCCTTCCGCCGCCTCGAAGGCGAACGGCAGCCGGTCCTCGACGCGGGCGAGCCGTGGGAAGGGCCGGTGGGGCTCCGTCTGGTACCAGAAGGCGACCGACGAATCGAAGTCCGAGCGGTCGTTCCCGTGGCCGTGCTCGATCGTGACCTCGATCGACTTCTTGAAGGGCACCGGGTCGGGGATGTGGAAACGATAGACCGTGGCCTTGGAGCCGGCCTGGAAATCCTCCTCCTGGAGGGGGCAGCCGTAGAAAAGGCCCTGGGATTCGCGCATGCCCCAGGCGTCCGAGAAGTAATCCTCCGAGCCGGTGCCGTGGAGGGACGGGCGCGTCTCGCCGTCCACGCGGAAGCGGTCGTCGCCCTCGCCCCACCAGCCCATGGACCGCTGAAGGATGCTCAAGTTGCAGCCGACGTAGTGGCCCTGGCCCTCGGCCTCGAGGATGACGTAGTCGCGCTTCGGGTCCGGCGGAAAGGCCTGGCGGTACTGGGCGTGGAAATAGGGCGTTCCGGCCGCGACCTCGGCGAGCTCGCGGTAGTCGATGTAGTAGTAGAACGCGTCGACGGCCCGCGCGCCTTCGTTCGTGGCCGTGATCCGGCAGGACCGTCGGAACGGCATGGACCAGTAGGCGTTGCGGGCCCGCCCTTCCGACGAGCAGACGATCGGGAGCGAGGCGAAGTCCCGGTTGAGGCCGTGGCCGACGCCGAAGAAATCGCCGATCGGCGCCTCAACCGACGGCGCCCGCTCGCCGTCCCAGTAAACGCGGAGGACGATCTTGCGGCCGTAGAACGGTTCCGCGGCGATCGTCGTCCAGATGTGGTGGACGGCCCCGGGCCCGTCGATCTCGGCCAGGACGGCGGTCTTTCCCGGCTCGATCGCGATCGAGTCTCGGTTGCCGCCGCTCCGGTCGTAGGACGAGACGCGGCGGGCGCGGAAATCCTGTTTGTCGGCAAGCCCCTTGAGCAGGTCCTGCGCGGCCAGGGCCGACGCGGCGGCTGTCAATGCGGCGAGAACGATCCAGGAACGGGCGCGCCTCATTTTCCGACGTACGTCAGCCACTTCTCGTAGCGGGGGGAGCGGCCGCCGACCGCGTCCCGGAAGGCCTTGATCAGCTCGAGCGCCACGGGGCCGGGCTTGCCGGCGCCGATGACGTGTTTCGTCCGCGGGCCGGCCGGGTCGGAGCCGTCCGTGACCGTGACGATGGGGATGATCTCGACCGCCGTGCCGCAATAGAAGGCCTCGTCGGCGCCGAAGAAATCCTCCTTGGTGACCGGTCCGACCTCGGTCTTGTAGCCCAGGTCCCGGCCGATCTCGAGGACGCTCGTCCGGGTGATGCCCTCGAGGGCGGATTCTGTCCGGCCGTTGGTGACGAGGGTCCGGCCCTTGACGAAGAAGACGTTCTGGCCCGGCCCCTCGGCGATGCGCCCTTCCATGTTCAGGAAGATGGCCTCGTCGAAGCCCTCCCGGCGCGCGTCGAGCCCGGCGATGGTCGATTGGACGTAGACGCCGCCGAGCTTGGCCGACATGTTGAACTGCGTATGGTGGACGCGGCGCTGGGGCACGATGAAGGCGTTGACGCCGCGGGCGGCGTTCTCGCCGAGGTAGGCGCCCCATTCCCAGGCGCAGATGAACAGCTCGACCGGGCAGGCCTTGGGCACGAGGCCGAGGTTGCCGTAGGAGTAGAAGAGCAACGGGCGGACATAGCAGCTGGCCAGGCCGTTCTCGCGGACGGTCTGCTTGATGAGCTCCGTGATCTGGTCCTTGGTATAGGGGCAGGCCATCTTGACCGCTTCGGCCGACAGGAGGAAGCGGTCGTTGTGCTCCGGCAGCCGGAAGACGGCCGGGCCCTTGGGGGTGCCGTAGGCCCGGATGCCCTCGAAGACGCAGGAGCCGTAATGGAGCGCGTGCATCGTCGGGTGGAGGCCCCCCTCCGACCAATCGCGGAACTTCCCTTCATACCAGTATTTCCGGGCCTTGGGGAAATTGGCGTTGAGGAACATGGCATCCTCCTTTAGGTGCTCGAAAGTCGCCCGCCGGCGCGAGGGACGGGTGTCATGACGGAATAGGGTGAGGGGGAAAAGTGAACGGTCGATCCTGTGCCCGCCGAACCTGGCTTATAGAAGGCACAACCTCGTTGGACGATCGGGATTCCGGCTCTCGTGTCGGTCAAACGTCATGCTATCACAGCCGCGGAGGTCAAGTAAAGCGGACGGGGCCGCCGGTGAAATAGCTTCGCCCGCCGTGGACGATCCTGCGCAGGCGGCGCCGGCGGAGGAGCGCGGTCAGGGCCTTGAGCACCTCGTCGCGGTGCCGGCCGAGGGCGACGGCGATGTCGTTCGTCGTCTGGGGCCGGCGCCGGACCGTGGCCAGGACGGCGGCCTCCAGGGCCCCGGCGGCCGCCGGGACCTGCTTCTTCCCGGCGAACGAGGCCACGGGCTTTGCCCGGGGGCCGAGCGTGCGGCGGATCCGGTCGAGCGCCGCAGCGTCGAGCGGCTTCACGCCGCGCTCGGCGGGCGGCCGGACGACCGTGTTCAGATCGATCCGGTCCGGGCGGACCCGGGCGATGGCGGCCTTGAGGGCGCGGACCGCGGCCGGGGAATCGTTGACGCCCCGGACGAGCATGATCTCGAGGCGGATCTCGCCCGCATAGTCGTCGCGGAAGCGGGCCAGGGCGTCGATGACCTTTTCGTTGACGAGCGAGGCGTGGGGCCGGTTAACCCGGCGGAAAAGCCGGGCCGGCACGGCGTCGAGCGAGGGGACAATGATGTCCGCGGCCGCGAGGTCGCGGCGGACATCCCGCCGGGAGAGGAGCGTGCCGTTGGTCAGCACGACCACGGGGATGCGGGTCATCCTCTTGATCGACCGGATGAGCCGGCCGATGTCCTTGTTGAGCGTGGGCTCGCCGGAGCCGGAGAAGGTAATGGCGTCGATCCTCTGGTCGGAGCGGACGGCCGCCCGGACCTGGGCCAGGATCCGCCGGGGCGGGAAGAAGCTGCGGCGGCGGACGGTCGTCCGGTGCGTCGAGCCGAGCTGGCAGTAGACGCAGTCGAGCGTGCAGGTCTTGAACGGGATGATGTCGACGCCGAGCGAGAAGCCGAGGCGGCGCGAGGCCACCGGCCCGTAGACGAAGCGGTGCTCCGGCATCAGGCTTGGTCCTTGTAGATCTCGATGAACCGGGCGAGCGACCGGTCCCACGTCCTCTCGACGTCGTTCGGGAAAAGGCAGGCCGGCAGCTCGCGGTTCCGCCAATGATAGGCCAGGCAGTCGCAGCACACGCCCTTGCGGCTGCACGGCTCGTAGGTGCAGCTGCACCGGCTCTTGTTCTTGGCGCTCTTGCATTCGCTCATACCGCTATTATAAAGGATACGGCGCTTCCCTGGGAACGGCCTTTCATGTATCATAGGCCGGTTCAAGGAGTTAGGAGAACGAGGATGCCCGGATACACGGACCGCGAGGCCAAGGCCGGCCTGGCCGCCAAGCTGCCGCCGCTCGAGACCTTCCCCAACCAGTTCCCGGACTACGAGATCGCCATCGAGTTCCCCGAGTTCACTTCCGTCTGCCCGAAGACCGGCCTGCCCGATTTCGGCCGGATCACCCTGCGCTACGTCCCCGCGGCCCGGGTCCTCGAGCTCAAATCGCTCAAGGAATATTTCCTGGCCTACCGCAACCTGGGGATCTTCTATGAGAACGTGGTCAACCGCATTCTCGAGGACATCGTCCGGGCCTGCCGCCCCAAGACCGCTCTTGTCCGAGGCGAGTTCAATCCGCGCGGCGGCCTGAGCTCCGTCGTCGAGGCCCGCTACCCCCGGCCGAAGACGCGGCGGGCCTGAGCCTCGCTTCCCCCGCCAGGATATCCAACGGTCCCCTGAGATGAAGCTCTCGATCCCGACGAACGGCTCCCGGATGGGCGGGACGGACCTGCTCATCGTCCTGGTCATCGTCCTCTGGGCCGTCAATCTCTCGGTGATCAAGATCGGGCTCCGGTCGCTCTCGCCCCACGGCTTCAACGCCGTCCGGCTGAGCCTGGCGGCCGCCGCCTACTTCGCGGTCCTCGTCCTCCGGCCGGGCCGGTTCCGGCTGGCCCGGAAGGGCGACGTCCTGAAAGCGGCCGGGCTGGGCCTGCTGGGGATCACGGGCTACCAGGTCGTCTTCATCCGGGGCGTCAGCATGATGAACGCCTCGACGGCCTCGATCTTCATGGGCACGAGCCCGGTCTTCATTGCCCTCCTGGCCACGGCGGTGGGCGAGGAGCGCATCTCCCTCGCCGGATGGGCCGGCATCGTCATCTCCTTCGGCGGCTTTCTTCTCGTCGTCTCCGGCGAGAACGGCGGGTTGGCCCTGTCCTGGCAGGCTTGGCGCGGGGCCCTCCTGATCCTGGGCGCCAACGCCTTCTGGGCCGGCTACACGGTCTTCTCGAAGCCCCTGCTCGACCGCAATCCCGCTCTCCCGGTCGCCGCCATCGGGGCGATCGCCGGAACTCTCGTCTACCTGCCCTTCGCGGCCCGCGACCTGGTCCGGATCGATTGGGGCCGCATCCCCTGGCCGGGCTGGGGCGCCATCGCCTATTCGGGCCTGGTCGCCATCTTCTTCTGTTTCGTCCTCTGGTATCAATCGGTCAAGAAGGTGGGGGCGGCCAAAACCGGGGTCTACAGCAACCTGACCCCGATCCTGTCCATCGTCTTCGCCAACCTTTTGCTCGGCGAGCATCTGACGGCGCTCCAAGCCGTCGGCGCCGCCGTCACCCTGGCGGGTGTCTATCTGACGAGGTCGGGCTACCGGTTCTTCGAACGCCGCGCCGCCTAATCGATCCCGTAGATCTTGTGAAGCTGGACCGAGAGTCGGACGCTGGCCAGTCCCGACCGGGAGGCCCCGAGCAGCAGCTGGAGCGTCCTTTTCTTGCTCCAGGCGGCGTTCGATTGGGGCTGGAGGATGACCGGCGTCGTCGGCGGAAAGAGGGCCCTCACGGCCCGGATGCCGTCGAGCGTGAGCGACCGGCAGACGACGAGCTTCACCTCCCGCGCGGCCTTTTTCAGCCGGGGATGGACGTCGTAATCGGGCGGCTTGGGCGAGACCGTGTACCAATCCGCGTGGGCGACCGGCGGGAAGGTCCCGTTCGTTTCGATCTGGACCCGGAAGCCGGCGACGTGGAGCCTCAGGGCGAGGGGCTGGATGTCCTGGGCCAGGGGCTCGCCTCCGGTGATCGCGACCCAGGCCGTCGGGGAGCCGCGGCGGAGGCGCACGGCCTCCTCGACGATCGCCTCGACCGCGATCTCCCGGCCTCCCTCCCAGGCTCTCTTTGTGTCGCAGAAGCCGCAGCGCAAGTTGCAGCCGGCCAGGCGGACGAAGATCGTCGGCTCGCCCTGGCGCAGGCCCTCGCCCTGGACCGAGGCGAAGATCTCAATCGTCTTCAGCGTACGTGGCCGAGGCATCTTCGGACTCCCAGACGGTCACGGACGCGACCGGATAGGTTCTCTTGAGCTCGCCGTAAAAATGGCGGGCCAGGTTCTCCGCGGTCGGATTGAAGGCATAGACCTCGTTGAGCAGGGCGTGGTCAGGGAGAAGGGCGGCCAGGGCCGCCTTGATCTCGGCGAAATCGAAGCCGATGCCGGTGCGGTCGAGCTCGCGGGCCCGGACCGCGACCTCGACCCGGAACGTGTGCCCGTGGACCTTCTCGCACTTGCCCCTGTATTCCTTGAGATAATGAGCAGCCGAGAACTTGTCCCGGATCTTGAGCGTCCAGCTCATGGGCGTCCTTCCTTTCTGAGTCGGGCGAGCAGCGGGTCCTCGCGGCCCACGGCCTTCCAGGCCCGGGCCCGGAAGCGGCAGGACGAGCAGGTCCCGCAGGGGCGCTCGGTCCCGGCGTAGCAGGAGACGGAGAGCGAGTAGTCCGCGCCGAGCCCGAGGCCGAGCCGGATGATGGCGGTCTTGCTCAGGCCGAGGAGCGGGACGACGATCCGCGGCCGAGGGGCCCCGAAGACGGCCTTCGTCCCGGTCCGCACGGCCTTCTCCATGGCCTTGACGAACGCTCCGGTCGTATCGGGGTAGTGAGGAGAGTCCTCGACGTGGAAGCCACAGACGAGGTCTTCGACGCCGCGGGCCTCGGCCCAGGCCGCGGCCAGGGCGAGGAAGATGCCGTTGCGGAACGGAACGTACGTCGCCGGCGGCCCGGAGCGCGGCCTTGATGCGCGCGCGGCGCGGGGCAGGGGGATGCGGCTGTCGGTGAGGGCCGAGCCGCCGATCGGCCGGAGATCGACCTTCAGCACCGCATGCGGGACGCCCAGCCGGCGGGCCGCCCGCCGGGCCAGGCCGATCTCGAGGCGATGCCGCTGGCCGTAGTCGAAGGTCAGGGCATGAACGTGATCGTACTTGGTCCGGGCCCAGGCCAGGGCCGTCGTCGAATCGAGCCCGCCCGAGAACAACACGACGCACGATCTCACCGGGATCTCCCTCCAAGACGATAATAGAGGACGTTCTCTTGAATATCAAGGCAAAGGACTTTTCGGGAGAGGCCGACAGGACTGCGAGGAGGGTTGCCAAGCCCGATTTGGAAAAGTTTAGCCGGGGCGCGTGGCGGACGAGGGGAGTTTCCCTGGAAACCGACAAAACGTGTTTGAGCGAGCCGTAGCGCACGGCGAGCGAGTTGTTTTGGCGCCGAGTCCGGCGCACGGCCAGGCGTCTTTAAACTTTTCCCATGAGGGCGAGGAAATCCTCCGAGCAGGTCCGCGGCCGGGAGAAGGGTGATAGGCCTGGATGCGTTTGACAGTGCCCGGAGGGTGGTATATCTTGACCTTCCGAAGATGAGCGAACATCCCGTCGAGAAGGCCGTCGCCGGCGTCATCCGGACTTACGAGCTCATGGACCGCGTCCGGACGCGCCAGGACCTGGTCATCCGCGACGACCAGTTCGACGAGGAAGCCCTGCGCGATGCCGTCGCCTACGCCGCGCGGAGGCGCATCCGCCTGAGCCTGCTCGACACCGGCCGGTTCGGCCCGGCCGCGCTCGAGGACCTGGCCCGGGGCGGGGCGCGCCTCCTCACCTCGGACGAAGCCCGGCCGCGGGCCGACGAGTGGGGGGTCCTGGCCAAGGCCTGCCGGAAGGGCGGAACGCACCTCTCGGTCTTCTGGAAAGGCCCGCTTCCCGGGGCCGAGGCGGCCTCGGGCCCGACGCTTCAGGACCTCGAGGACCTTCTCGCGGCCGGCGTGGACTTCCATGTCTCGGACCGGGACCATCCCCGGGACGCCGCGATCCTGGCCGGCCTGGCCGCGTCGGCGAAGAAGGGGAAGGCCGCCTTCGTCGTCTACCACATCGGTCCGCTCATCGATGCGCTCGCCGCGCTGGCGGGCGAGCGCGCTTGGGTCCATTTCGCGGACGGCGGGATCGCGGATCGGCCGGGAGAGGCGCTGGCCGTCGAGATCGCGAAGGCCGCCGCGGGCGCGGGCTCGCGGGCGGTGGTCCATATCGAGAACGGTCTCCCCCTCGCGCTCCTCGAAGCGCTTTGGGCCGCCGGCGCCGCCCTCCTCTTCCAGACGCCGCCGAGCGACGACCGCTCGCTCCTTCGCCCGGTCGAGCGCCGGGCGCTGCGCCGCAGGCTCCCGGCCCGGGCCTATTACCTCGCGACGGCCTTCCTGCCGTAGCCCCGATCCCTCTTGAAAAATCGCCGGCTTCCGCTACAATACGCCTTCCATGAACGCTCACGAGCTCGGCCGGACAATGTCGCTGTGGACGATCGTCCCGTTCGTCGGGCTCCTGTTGTCCATCGCGCTGCTGCCGCTCCGCGCCCCGCATTTCTGGGAATCGCATAAGAACAAGGGCCTCGTCGCCTTCCTCTGGTCCCTGCCGATCGCCGTCTATTTCCTGTTCAACGCCCCGCACGAGCTCGTCCTGTCGATGAAGGACTACGCCTCGTTCCTCCTCCTCCTCACGGCCCTGTTCATCATCTCGGGCGGCATCGTCCTCAAGGGCGATCTCAAGGCGACGCCCGAGGTCAATGCGCTCTTCCTCTTCGTCGGCGCCGTCCTGGCCAATTTCGTCGGCACCACCGGGGCTTCGATGCTCCTCATCCGCCCCCTCCTCCAGACCAACTCCGAGCGCAAGCACACGCTGCACATCCCGATCTTCTTCATCTTCCTCGTCTCCAACATCGGCGGCCTGCTGACGCCCCTCGGCGACCCGCCCCTGTTCATGGGCTTCATCAAGGGCGTGCCCTTTTTCTGGACCCTGCGGCTCCTGCCGCTCTGGGCGCTCATGGTCAGCGGCGTCCTGCTCATTTTTTATATCCTGGACAGCGCCCGCTACCGTCAGGAAGAGTGCCGGGACCTCATCCGCGACCGGCGCCGGGTCGTCCCGCTCAGCCTGACCGGGACGATCAACTTCCTCTGGCTCGCCGGCGTCGTCGCCGGGGTCTTCCTGCCCTTCCCCGAGCGCGAGGGCGTCCTCATCCTCATGACCGTCCTGTCGCTCGTCACGACCCGGCGCCAGTGCCGCGTCGACAACAGGTTCACCTACAACCCGATCATCGAGGTGGCCGTCCTCTTCGCCGGGATCTTCGTGACCATGGTCCCGGCCCTGCTCATCCTCAGCTCCCGGGCCGCCGAGCTCGGCATCGCCAAGCCGTGGCAGTTCTTCTGGGCGACCGGGTCGCTCTCCTCGTTCCTCGACAACACGCCGACCTACCTGGCCTTCTTCTCGATGAGCCAGGGGCTCGGCCTCAACGGGCCGGTGATGGGCATCCCGACGCTCCTGCTCATGGCCATCAGCGCCGGCGCGGTCTTCATGGGCGCGAACTCCTACATCGGCAACGGCCCGAACTTCATGGTCAAGGTCATCGCCGAGGAATACAAGCTGAAGATGCCCTCCTTCTTCGGCTACATGGCCTACTCGGCTGCGGTCCTCGTGCCGCTCTACGTCGCCGTCACGCTCCTGTTCTTCAGGTAACGCCGCCGGACCCCGACCATGAACTCCCCGTTCGTCACCCGCCTGGACGCGTTCGCGCGGCCGGTCCGCGCGGGCCGACGGCCGGCCGGCGAAAACCCAAACGAGGGCATGCGAACGCCACTACTAATGGTGTTCCCCGCGGGCGCGGGCCACAAAAAAAAGCGGTCGGAAGCCACAAAACGCTTGACAATTGGTTCAAATGGTCTATAAATGAAAATGAAAAAACGTGAACGCGATGCGAACGCCGCACGTAAGTATGAGTTGAAAGAAGGTACGAACGAATGAAAGTCGCTTTGGTCTATAGCTCCAAGGCGGGGATGGAAGCCACGCTTTCGAGCCGCCCCGACGAGCCGAAGTCCGAGGAGGACGAACCTCCACTGCCACAGGACATGCTCGCCGAATGCGATTCGGACGAGACGATCGCAGCGGTCGGGCGGGTGCTCCAGGAAAAACACCAGGTCGTTTTCATCGAGTCGGACGACAAGGCCTTCGGCCGGCTGAAGCGCCAGAGGCCGCACCTCGTCTTCAACATCGCCGAGCGCGTCGTCGGCCCCAACCGCGAGTCCCACATCCCCACCATCTGCGAGATGCTGGACCTGCCGTACACCGGCTCCGATCCGCTGACGCTCGGCCTCTGCCTCGACAAGTCCCGGGCCAAGGAGATCCTGTCCTACCACCGGATCCCGAACGCGCCGTTCTGGATCGTCGAGTCGGCCGCGGCCATCCCGGCCGGCGTCCGCCTGCCGGCCATCGTCAAGCCGCTGTTCGAGGGCTCGAGCAAGGGCATCAAGAACAACTCGATGGTCCAGACCCTCGGCGAGCTCTACGAGCGCGTCGAGGAGGTCATCGGGACCTACCGGCAGCCCGTCATTGTCGAGCGCTTCCTTGCCGGGCGGGAGTTCACCGTGGGCGTCCTCGGCAACGACCCCGGCTACGAGGTCCTGCCGATCGTCGAGATCGACCACGCCCAGCTCCCGGCCGGCGCGGCCCCGGTCTATTCGTACGAGGCCAAGTGGATCTGGGACACGCCCGAGAAGCCCCTCGACATCTTCAGGTGCCCGGCGCCCATCCCCGCGGTGCTCGCGGCCAAGATCGAGAACGTCGTCCTGCGGACCTGCCGGGTCCTGCGCATCCGCGACTGGGCCCGGATCGACGTCCGGCTCGACGAGAAGGGCGAGCCGAATATCCTCGAGGTCAACCCGCTGCCGGGCATCCTGCCCAACCCCGAGGACAATTCCTGCCTGCCCAAGGCGGC
>CAYOYQ010000080.1:0-12880 GCA_964408215.1 uncultured Eubacteriales bacterium | reverse complement strand
CTCCGCTGAGGACCTGGCCCGCCGGCTCCGCGCCCTCGCCCCGCCCATCTACGCCCGCATCCACAAGGACGCCGTCCTTTTCGACTTCCGGACGATCCAGCCCGCCGAAGACGCCGTCGTCGAACGGGCCCTCGCCGGCCTCCTGAAATGATCGACCACGTCATCGTCGGCACGGCCGGCCACATCGACCACGGCAAGAGCGCCCTCGTCCGGGCCCTGACCGGCACCGACCCCGACGTCCTCCCCGAAGAGAAGGCCCGGGGCATGACCATCGACCTCGGCTTCGTCTTCCTCGACGACCCCGGCTACGACAAGCAGATCGTCTTCATCGACGTCCCCGGCCACGAGAAGTTCGTCAAGACCATGGCCGCCGGCGCCTCGAACGTCGACGCGGCCCTCCTCGTCATCGCCGCCGACGAGGGGATCGCCGTCCAGACCCGCGAGCACTTCGACATCCTCCGCCTCCTCGGCGTCCCGCTCGGCGCCGTGGCCCTGACCAAGTGCGATCTCGTCGACGCGGCCCGCCTGGCCGAGCTCACCGCGACTGTCCGGCATTTCCTTCGCGGCTCGTTCCTGGCCGAGGCGCCGGTCCTCCCGGTCTCCGCGTTCACCGGGGCCGGGCTGCCCGAGCTCAAGGCCGCTCTCCGGGAGATCGGCCGCCGCGTCCGCCCCCGCCCCGACAACGGCATCTTCCGCATGCCGATCGACCGGGTGTTCACGATGCACGGCTTCGGCACCGTCGTCGCCGGGACGATCCTCGGTGGCGCCGTCCGGAGCGGCGACCGCGTCGCCGTCTATCCCGAAGGGCTCGTCACGCGCGTCCGCGGCGTCCAAGTCCACGGCTCCAAGACGGAGGCCTCGGGCGTCGGCCGCCGGACCGCCCTCAACCTCCAGGACGTGGCCAAGGAGGACCTCCGGCGGGGCCAGGTCGCCGCGGCCGAAGGCTCTCTCGTCCCGACGGCCCGTCTCGACGCCCGGCTCGACGTCCTGCCGGGCGCCGGCCGGGCCATCAAGCACCGCGAGCGGGTCCGGCTCCACATCGGCACCGACGAGGTCATGGCCCGACTCGCGGTCATCGGCGCCCAGGCGGTCGAGCCCGGCGCCTCCTCCCCCGTCCAGCTCATCCTCGAACGCCCGTCGGTCGCCTTGCCCGGCGACCGCTTCGTCATCCGCCTCTTTTCGCCTGTCGTGACCGTCGGCGGCGGCCAGGTCCTCGACGCCGCCCCGGCGAAGCACAAGCGCTTCAGCGGCCAGGTCCTCGAAGGCCTCGAGAAGCTCGGCGGCTCGGCCCGCGAGGCCATCGAGCAGCTGTTCGCCCAAGCCGGGGCGACGCCCCGGACGGTCCGCGAGATCGCCCTCAAGGCCGGTCGGAACGAAGCCGAGGCGGCCGACGCCGTCGCCGTCCTCCTCGCCGAGGGCCGGCTCGTCGCCGTCGTCCGGGACAAGCCCGAGAAATACCTCCACGCCGGGATCCGCGACCGCCTGGCCGACGGCCTCGTCGCCTCGGCCCGCGACTTCTTCGGCCGGAACCCCGCCCGCGAGACCATGCCCTTCTCCGATCTCCGGTCCGAGTTCCTGGCCGCGAGCGACGCGCCGACGCTCAAATTCATCCTCGACGAGCTCGTTGAAAAGAAGGTCCTCTTCCGCCGCGGGGCTGAGGTCGGCATCGTCGGCCGGGAGGGCCGCAAGGACCCGGCCGAGGAGCGCCTCCGCCGCGAGGTCGAGACCGCTTTCCGGACGGCCCGATTCGCCGCCCCGCTCGAGGACGAGGTCCGGCTGAAGCTGGGCCTGAACCCCTCGATCTTCAATCCGGTCCTCAACGCCCTCGTCCGCGCCGGCACGCTCGTCCGGCTGGCGCCCAAGGTGACCTATCACCGGGAGACGCTCGAAGCGGCCCGGGCGGCCGTCGCCGGGCTCATCGAGCGGCACGGCAGCGTCACCATCGCCGAGCTCAGGGACCGGCTCGACGTCTCCCGCAAGTACGCCCAGGCCGTCCTCGAATACTTCGACCGGACCGAGTTTACCCGGCGGATCGAGGACCGGCACGTGCTAGCTAAGCAGCCGGGCGCCTGACCGCCGCGCTTCCCGTCTTTCCCCCTGGACCCAAGGGTCATTTGGCAAGTTTCTTGCAGTTTCTTCTGACCTCGAGTTCCCGTCCGGGCCCCCGAGATCGACCAAGCGCCGGGAGAGTGGAGGAAGATCATGCATCGCTCCGTTCAATACGAACTCATGGCTGAGGACCCGGCGCGGGCCGCGAAGTTCTACAGGGACGTCTTCGGCTGGAGGGTCGAGAAGTGGGCCGGCCCCTGGGGCTCCTGGATGATCACGACCGGCCCCGGGGCCGGCGAGAAGACCGCTGGCAATCTCGCGTCCAGGTGGAACCTGGGGAGTCACCCCGTCAACACCGTCGAAGTGGCCTCAATCGAAGATGCCGAGGCCCGGATCAAGGCCGCGGGCGGCCAGGTGCTGGAGACTTACCCCGTCGCCGGCGTCGGCTGGTACGCCCTCTGGGCCGATCCTGAGGGCAACCGATTCGGCCTCTATCAGGCCGATCCGAAGGCGCGTTAGCCCGGCCGTTCTCTCCGTCGATAGGAAATCGTCTTGCGCGGCGGGATTTCCGCGCGGGGGGGCCGCCCGGCCGCCCCGACCTCGCCCGCCCGGATTGACACCGCGGCGCGGGTGGTGATAGGACTAGCCCGATGCGCTTCCTCCGCTCCGGGGACTATCTCGTCATCCTCGCCTACTTCGGGATCCTCGTCGCGATCGGCCTCTATTTCCGGCGCAAGGCCGCGGCCAGCGTCGAGGACTACTTCCTGGCCGGCCGCAAGATGCCGTGGTGGGCCCTCGGCCTGTCCCAGATGACGTTCTGGTTCGACATGACCGGGACGATGATCATCGCCTCGTTCCTGTTCCTCCTCGGCCCCCGCGGCATCTGGATCGAGCTGCGCGGCGGGGCCGGCCTCGTCCTCGTCTTCCTGATGCTCTGGGCCGGCAAGTGGCACCGCCGCTCCGGCGTCATCACCGGGGCCGAGTGGATGATCTTCCGCTTCGGCCGGGACCGCTGGGCCCATTTCGCCCGTCTCATGTCGGTCGTCTCCAACGTGGTCATCAATCTGGCCCTCCTCGCCTACTCCTTCAAGGGCGCCGGCCTGTTCCTGTCGATGTTCCTGCCCTTCTCGCCCCTCGTCTGCTCGCTGATCATGCTCATCGTCACCGGGATCTACACCATCGAGTCGGGCTTCTACGGCGTCATCTTCTCCGACATCTTCCAGTCGGTCTGCATCTGGATCGGCGTCGGGGCCATCGTCGTCGTCGCCGTCAACCGCCTGGCGGGAGTGCCGGACCTCGGCGCGCTGGCCCTGTCGGTCACGGGCAACCCCGACTGGCTGAGCGCCCTGCCGCAGGTCCGGACGCCCATGCCGCCGGGCTACGAGCAGTACAGCTTCCTCCTGATGATGTCCCTCTTCTACCTCGGGAAGACCCTCATTCAGGGCCTGGGCGTGGGGGCCGACCCCCGGTTCTTCGGCGCCCGCTCGGACCGCGACTGCGGCCGGCTGAGCTTCCTCGCCGGCTGGTCGTTCATGCTGCGCTGGCCGCTGATGATGAGCTTCGTCGTCCTGGGCCTCCTCCTCGTCAAGGGCCTCTTCCCCGACCAGACGGTCGTCGCCCAAGCCGCGGACCTCATCAAGACCCACGCCGGGGCTGTGCCGCAGAGCCAGTGGCCGGAGCTCGTCGCCCGTGTCGCCAACCATCCCCAGGCCTTCCCGGCGGCGCTCGCGGCCGGCCTGGCCCAGCTTCTCGGCCCGGACTGGGGCTCGAAGATCGGCCTCATCGGCTTCCACGGCACGATCGACCCGGAGCGCATCCTGCCGGCCGTCCTGCTCATGGGCGTCCCGGCCGGGCTGCGCGGCCTCATCCTCGTGGCCCTCATCGCGGCGGCCATGTCGACCTTCAACGCCATCATCAACGGCACGACGGCCTTCCTGACCCGGGACCTCTACCAGGGCTACCTCCGGCGGAAGGCGGGCACGAAGGAGCTCATCTTCGCCAGCTACGGTTTCGGCCTCCTGGTCATGGCCGCCGGCTTCGCCACCGCCTACTCGACCAAGAACATCAACGACATCTGGGGCTGGCTGACCATGGGCCTCGTCGGCGGGACGATGGTCCCGACCGTGCTGCGCCTCTACTGGTGGCGCTTCAACGCCAGCGGCTTCGCCCTGGGCACCCTGATCGGGCTGGCCGCGGCGCTGGCCCAGCGGGCCCTCCTCCCCGCGATGCCGGAGTGGCAGCAGATCCTCTACATGCTCGGGGCCGGCCTGGCCGGGAGCGTCATCGCCACCTACGTCCGGCCGCCGACCGAGCGGACCGTTCTCGAGCACTTCTACCGGACGACCCGGCCCTTCGGCCTTTGGGGCCCGCTCAAGAGGGCCCTGCCCACAGCTGAAGCCGCGGCCATGACCCGGGAGCACAAGTACGATCTCATCTCGCTGCCCTTCGCCCTCTTCTGGCAGATGAGCATGCTGATGCTGCCGCTCCTGCTCATCGTGCGGAAGTGGCGCGCCTCCGCGATCGCGGCGGGCCTCCTGGCCGCGGCCCTCACCGGGCTTTACTTCTTCTGGTACCGCAAGCTGCCGGCCTGATTCTTTACAATTCCTTGACAACTCCCGGCCGGCGACGCATATCATTGAAGCGCGGGGGGACGACGGACCCGCTGGCTCCCCCCAGGGAGGGTTGATCATGGCCAAGAAGATCGTGACCGTCATCCTGCTGCCGGCCTTTTGCGTCTTCTGCATGTCCTGCGCCTCGAACACCCAAGTCAAGGGGCCGTCCGATGTCGCGAGGTTCAGCCCGCGGACCGCCATCTTCGCCGTCGTCACCAAGTCGGGCGAGACGATCGAGTTCCGGAAGACCGATCCCGGACGGATCGTCCCCGGCGGCGGGGGGGTCACCGGGAAAGCGCTCCGCGAGATCGATATCGAGCCGGCCGACGTCGAGAGGACGATCAGAGACAAGAACAACAAGCCGCTCGGACTGTACCTCAAGGGCGGCGTCTATTATGAGCTCGTCACCTATGAAGAGAGGGACGGCAAGATCCATGTCAGCGCCTTTGCCCCGATCACGATCCCTGTCGCCGACATCCAGCAGGTCTGGGTCAGGAAGAACGATACCTTCAGGAGCGTCATGGGCGGGGCGGGGCTCATCGCCGGCGCGATCATCGTCGTGGGGGTCATCTCCCTTGCGGTCTTTATGCATGAGCTGGAGACCAGTTCCTGCCCCTTGGTCTACTCTTGGAACGGGGCGGAGTTCGTCCTGGACGCCGAGCTCTACGGGGCCGCGATCTCCGAGGGCCTGAAAAGGGCCGAGTGGGTCGAGTTGTCGGAGCTTCGGGAGGTCAACGGGGAATACCGCCTGGTCCTGGCCAACGAGCTCGACGAAACGGATCATACCGATGAGCTCAAGCTCGTGGCCGTCGACCACGCCCCCGGGGTGAAGGTCGCGGCGGACCTCTCCGGGCGCTTTCACACGTTCGCCGCCCCCGTGCCGCCGGCGAGCGCCGTCGACCAGACCGGCCGGGACGTCCTGACGTTCGTCAGGGCGAACGACAAGGCCTTCTGGCTGAGCGACCTCGAGGGGAGGGAACCGGACGATCCGGGCGAATTCCGGGACGAGCTCGTTTTCGAGTTCCCCAAGCCGGCCGGGGCCAAGACGGCCAAGCTCCTGGCCAACGTCTGGACGACGGAGTGGGGGGCCCACTCCTCGTGGATCTTCCTCGAGCACTACGGCCCGTCCCTCCCCGAGAAGTACGCCGAGGTCGACAGCCACGGCCCCATGTACGCCAAGTTCGTGAACTGGGCGGCGGCCGAGGAGCTGGCCGCCCTCAAGGTCTGGGTGGAGACGCCGGCCGGCTGGAAGGCCAGGTCGATGATCATGGGCGGGGCGCCGGTCATCACCAAGGACAAGGCCAGCGTGCTGCCCGTCGGCGACATCCCCGGGGAGACGCTCCGGATCAAGCTCAGGCCGCCGGTCAATTTCTGGATGGTCAATTCCCTGGCCGTGGACTACGGCGAGGACCAGGCCGTCGAAGCGACGGAGCTCGCGGCCGCGACGGCGCTCGATCGGACGGGCCGTGATGTCCGGACGGAGCTCGCTGCGACCGACGGCTCTTATCTCATCTCCCCGGACCGCGGCGACCGGACCGAGCTCGTGTTCGCGGCCCCGCCTCTCAAGCCCGGTCTTCAACGGACCGTCTTCGTCAAGGCCTCAGGCTTCTACAAGTCCCACGTCGACGCGACGGGAACGCCTCGGCTCGAGCTCGCCGAGAGGATCCTCACGGAGCCCGGGTTCGCCGCCCGGTTTTCTTTCCGCGAGTACCTGAAGTGGCAGGCCGGCCTCCGGGCCGCCGCGAACGGGGCCAAGCGCTAGACCGGCCGTTCCTTGACTCCCGCCCCCGACGGGGCTATAGTCCGGGCATGACAAAAAGGGGCATACTCGGCTTCGTCGCTCTCTCCCTCCTCCTCCTCGTCTGGCTCCCGGCCCCCCGGCTCGATTCGGCGCCCAAGCTCCGGGTCGTCGACATCGACAGCGGGACGCCCTACCACCAGGGCCTCGTCCACGGCCGGGCCCTCAAGGGCGAGATCCGCGCGCTGGTCAAGCTCTGGAAGCAGGACCTCGAGAGAACCTACGGGGTCCCCGCGGAGGACTTCATCGCGGCGTTCCTCCAAAAGACGGACTTCAAGCCGGCCATCGCCCGCTGGACGCCCGGCCTCCTCGACGAGGTCCGGGGCATCGCCGACGCCGCCGGCATCGACTTCGACACGATGTACGTCTACCAGCTCATCGACGAGCAGTGGGCCATCGGCCCCGACGTGATGCCGGCCAAGTGCACGACGATCGCGGCCCGGAAAAGGGGCGCCAACCCCGCCTGCGTCGCCCAGACCCTGGACCTTCCCGGGTTCTACGAGGGCTACCAGACCGTCCTCCGCATCAAGGACGACAAGGAGGACCTGGAGACGCTCGTCTTCACCATCCCTGGCGTCATCGCCGCCAACGGCCTGAACAGCCGCTCGGTCGGGGTCTGCGTCAACGCCGTGACCCAGCTCGCCTATTCGACCAAGGGACTGCCCGTGGATTTCATCATCCGGGGCCTGCTCCGCCAGAAGAGCTATGAACAGGCGGTGAATTTCCTGGAGAGGATCCAGCCGGCGGCGCCGCAGACCTACGTCATCGGCGGGCCGACGGAGACGGCCGTGTTCGAGCGCTCGGCCGGAAAGATGTCGCTTTTCGTCCCCTTCGCGGGCGCCGAGTTCAGCTACCACACCAACAACCCGAGGGTGAACGACGACTACAACCCGCGCTTCCCGGAGATGCTGAAGGCCAAGGACCTGACGCTGGAAGCCTACCGGGCCCAGTGCCGGCGCTTCGCCCACCTGAGCCAGGTCCTCAAGGACAACACCGCCGTGATCGACGTCGAACGCCTCGAAGCGATCTTCAAGGACCGCAACTCGGGGATCAACAACAAGGAGACCTACGGCTGCACGATCATGGTCCTCGGCGACGAGCCCGAGCTCCGGATCTCGCCGGGACGCCCGGACCTGGCCGCCTTCCAGACGCTCAAGTTCGCGCCGCGGCCAAAGAAATAGGCTTTACGTCCGCGGCAGCTTGAGGCCCAGCCAGCGCTCGAGCGCGCCGTAAGCCAGCTCCTTCTCGTCCGGAGAGAAATCCCGCATGCCGACGCCGTGATGGGCGCCCGCGACGACGATCTCGACGGCGTCCGTGCGGCCGATGAGCGGCACCCGCGTCGCCGCCCAGGTGTCGAGGTCGCCGTAGATGTAAAGGACCCGGTCCGCTTCGTACTGCAGGAAGCGGTAGACCCGGTCCATCGTCGCGGGATCGAAGACGATCTTCGCGCCCTTCGGGCAGAGGACCTGGTTCGTCGGCGACTTCAGGACCTTCATGACGTCACGGAAGGCGGAGATGTCGTAGTTGTAGTAGCCGATCTCGGTGAAGGCCTGGTACATGAACGGCTCGAAGGCCTTCTGGCCCTGGTCCGTGTAGAAGTAGAAGCTGTTGATCTTCTGGTAGTGGTCGAAGAGGGCCTGGGCCGGGGCGTCGGCGGCCGGGATATCGGCGGCCTTGAGCGTCCCGTACTGCCAGAAGGCGAAGGGGTATTCGAGGACGCCGTACTCATAGGCCTCGGGAAGGCCCAGGCCGGCCGTCCACTTCCGCTCCGCGGCCCACTTGGCGACGAGCGGCAGCAGCTCGTCCTCGCGCCGGAAGAGCGCCCGCTGGTAGTCCTTGATGCGGGCCCGGGTCTCCGCGTCCCCGACGGTCTCGAGGAAGCGGTAGAGCCGCGGGTCCTCCTGGGCGATGTTGATCGGGGCCGAATACGGCACCGTCGCGTCCATGTCGCCGGGGTAGAAACACTTGTAGAAGAGGGCCGTCTGGCCGCTCTTGCTGGCGCCCGTGCTCACCCACTTGCCGGGATAAAGGGTCTTGAGCACGCCGACGATGGCGTGGAGGTCGTCGGCGGAGTTGCGGACGGTCAGGTCCGCCCAGTCCAGGGGGGAAGGGACGGACCGGCCGAAGAACCTGTGCTCGACGTTGACCTGGTTCGCGCCGAGGAGCCGGGTGAGCTCTCCGGCCCGGCTGCCGTAGGCGCCGTAGCCTTCGGTGACCAGCACGACGGGCTTGTCGTAGCCGGCGTGGGCGAGGAAGAGCCGCTGGCGGAACTTGGCCCCGTCGGGCTTCCGGTGGTCGACCGGCTGTTCGAACATGACCTCGTAGGCCTCGGCGAACGACTTCGAGTCGACGCGGGTCGCCTGGGCCTCGACAACGCCGGGTAGCGACCGGACCTTCTGCAGGAGCTCCGAGGGCGCCGGGGCCGGCGCGGCCGCCTGCTGCTGCGGCAGGGCGGGGACCCAAAACAAAACGTTGAGGAAGAAAAGAACGGCCAGGGTTCTCAAGGTTTTCATGGCAGGGAACATACCGCCCTCGGCGGGGGGAGTCAAGGCAACGCGCACTTCACCCCGCCCGTCTCCCTCATGATCGCCTCTTTCTCCCCCGAGGCTCGTTCTAACGCTAGCGCGGGGCCGGACCGCCGCCCGGCGCGAGGGCCAGGACCTCTTGGAGGTCCCCTACGCTCGCGGGCTTGGCCAGGTGGCGGTCGAAGCCGGCCTGCCGGGCCTTGCTCTGGTCTTCGGGCAGGGCGTACCCGGTGAGGGCCACCAGGTACACGGCCCTGAGAGCCGGGTCGGCCCGCAAAGCCCTGGCCACGTCGTAGCCGTCCATCCCCGGCAGGCCGATATCGCAGAGCACGACCTCGGGGTCGAACGCGCGGGCCTTGGCCAGCCCTTCGGGGCCGCTGTAGGCGACCTCGACCGAATGCTTGAGGAAGCCGAGGGCCTCCCGCAGGCTGTGGGCGACATCGACATTGTCCTCGATGATCAGCACCCGTTTGACGACACCGGCCGGCCGTTCGGGCGAGACGGGCTGCGCGGTCTGGGCCAGCCGCGCGAGCGGCAGCCGGAGCGTGAACTCGGCGCCTTTCCCGACGCCATCGCTGCGGGCCTCGACCGTGCCGCCATGCAATTCGATCAACCCTTTCACCAGGGCGAGGCCGAGGCCCAGGCCGCCGCGGCTGCGGTCGAGCGCGCTGGGTCCCTGCATGAAAGGCCGGAACAGCCGAGGGAGCACATCGGGCGGGATGCCGACGCCCGTATCGCGCACGCGGATAGCGGCCGTGCCGCCGGCCGCGTCCTCCTCCACCGTTATGGCCACGCGGCCGCCCCGGCCGGCGAACTTGGCCGCGTTCTGAAGCAGGTTCCCCACGGCCTGGGCGATCCGCGACGGATCCCCGTCGAGCCAAAGGGGCTTGTCCGCGAGCCCCAGCTCGAGCTCGACCTCTTCGGCCGCGAATTCCTCCCGATGGTCTTCGACCGTCCGGTGGACGAGACCCGCCAGCTCGAGCGGTTCGGGTTGGATCTTGATCTTGCCCCTCGAGATCCGGGTGATGTCCAAGAGGTCGTCGACCAGCCGGGTCAGTTGCCCGACCTGACGGTCGAGGACGGCCTTGGCCCGTTGGGCCTGCTCGCCGCCAGGCACGGCGTGGTCGAGTATGAACAGGCTGTTGCGGATCGGCGTCAGGGGATTGCGGAGCTCGTGGGACAGCATGGCCAGGAACTCGGTTTTGCGGCGGTCGGCCTCCTGGAGCTCGATCTCGCGCTCTCGCAGCGTTTCTTCGGTCCTCTTCAGGCGGCCGATGTCCAGGTTGATGCCGGCCCAGGAGGTGATCTCTCCCCGCTCGTTCCTGACCGGCACGCCGCGGGCCAGGATGTGGTGCCAATTCCCGTCGACGCCCCGGAACCGGTGTTCGATGTCCCAGTTCCCCTCGGTCCGGACGCACTCCTTCCAGGCCGCGATGGTGCGCTCGGCGTCATCGGGATGGAGGACCTCCCCCCAGCCGAAATTCGAGCACTCCTCTTGCGTCTGCCCGACCATCTTGAGGAACGAGTCGCTCGCGTAAATGTTGCGGCCGTCCGGGGCGCAGACCCAGACGCCGTAATCGATGGACTCGCCGATGGCCCGGTACAGTCGCTCACTGTTCCGGAGCGCTTCTTCCGCCTGCTTATGTAAGGTGATGTCCGAAAACACGGTATAAACTTCCGACGGCTTATCTTCGCCCGGCCGGAACACCGGTACGGCGTCGATGCTGATCCAGCGCCGCTCCCGGCGCCTCGGATTGTAAACGCCCATGATCACGGAACGGGCGGGCTGGCCGGTCCGCAGGGCCACCATGGCCGGATGCTCCAGGCCGGGGAATGTCGTGCCGTCCTCGCGGACGGTGTCGTGCTCTACCCCGACCGAGCTGCTGCCGATGAACTCGGCGTTGGTCTTGCCGAGGATGTGCTCGGCGGCGGGATTCATGGCGATGATCGTGCCGTCGGCGCTCTGGTGGACGACGCCCTGAAGCATCGTTTCGGCCAGGATCCGGTACCGCTCCTGGCTGGCCCGCAGGGCCTCGATGAAGTGCAGCTTCTGCTTGTCCTGGGGGAGCGCGGTCCGGCGGCGCGGCGCGGCGGCCTTCTTCGTTCTTGTCTTACCCCCGGCGTCCTTCTTGGGCATTTGAGTCACCCTTCAGCTCGTGATCAGATATAGGATCGGCGTCGCCCCGCGGTCCGGGCAGGGGTAATGTAATGCCTGAAGGGAGGTTTTTCAAGCCTTATCGGGCCCCAAGGCGTCGCCTTGACACTCCTCCCCGGGCGGTCTACCATCGTTATGCTTCACGGAGGATCGAATGAACAAGGCCGGTCATCGCGCCGCGGCCCTGGCCGCGGGTCTGATCCTCGCCGCTCTCTCTCTGGCGCCGGACGTTGCGCCGTCCCCGGGCCCGGCGCCCGGGCCGGCGGGTCCGCCTCAGAAGGGCCAGGCCGAGAACGTCCTGGCCCGCTGGGACAGGGAGCTCACGCTGCCGCCCCACGTCGCGGCCCGGCTTGACTGGGCCCGCAGGTCCTTCGTTCCCTCGGGCTACCAGAAGCTCGAACGCCTGGCCCGGGCCAAGGCCCCCGCCATCGCCGCGGGGACGGACTTCTCGACCTTGGCGAACGAAACAGCGGCGGACCGTCTCTTCAGCGCCGCCGGCCTCTCCGGCATGGACGTGCAGGCAGCCGCTTTCCTTGTCCTGGCCATGGCCGCCAAGGACATGGACCAGGACCTCCGCATGATCATGGCCGAGATCAAGGCCACGAACGCCGCCAAGCAGAAACTCCGCGACCTGATCAAGGACCTCAACGCGTGGATCTCCGAGGAGATGAGCAAGCTCGGCGAAGGTGCCAAGTCATCCGACATCGACAATACCAAGGTCTCCGGGAAACAGCCGGGGGCGGCGAAGCTCCGGCTCGCGAAGGCCCCTGCTCTCGGCACCGCCCGTTTCAAGGAGGTCTCCTCCCCGGTCATCCGCCTCGAATACGTCAAGGCGCCCGCGATCCCGCCGCTTCCGCCGAGGGATGCGGGCCTCTCCGTGTCGAACCTGAAGTCCCTTCTCGACGAGATCCAGGGCCAGCTCGACAGCCTGAACGAGCTTTCCGAGATGAGCTCGCTGCGTCTCCAGATGACCATGGACCGCCGTTCGAAGTTCATCTCGACGCTCTCGCAGATGATGAAGAAGACGAGCACGACGCAGGACATCCTGGTCCAGAACATCAAATGACGCGGCGTTAGGGCCCGACGTGAGGCCTGATTCTAATAGAATCCCGTCCCACCGATCTTGTTGGTTATCAGGTCAGATCTCTACTTCTTCGGCTTATAGGTAATGCCGACTTCGAGGAAGAAGGCCTGGTCCCAAGCCCTCATTTTCCAAAGGGCCTTGGCGTACTCGACGTCCCGGTAGGCGCCTCCGGACTTGGCCTGCAGCTTCGCCACGAGCCCATCCTCGAACGGGCTCCAGCGCTTGTCCTGTCGGGCGGGCACGAGGTCCGGATCCATCAGGGGCGCCAGCGATGGATCCATCTCGACGGCCAGCGCGAGAAGCTGAAAACACTTATCGAACTGCCGGTTGATCGACAGCGCCCGGGCCAGGTTGTAGACATTCTTCTGGTCCTTGGGATCCTGATCGTAGGCTTTCATGAATTCGGCGATCGCGCCGCGAATATCCCCCTCGTTGCGGAGGCGCTCTCCCGGACTGCCCGCGGGGGGCGCAGGCGGTTGGGCCAGCGCCGCGCCAATGATCGTCAGCAGGACAGCGACAAACGTGCCCACGCGCTTGACCATTTCGACTCCTCTCCTCGTTCCTTGACTCACGGCCTCGGACAGTCTACCATCATTGCGCCCTGGGAGGGTGAAGGATCCGGTGATCCTTCCGGACTTCAAATCCGGTATGGGGCTA
>CAYOYQ010000079.1:0-12911 GCA_964408215.1 uncultured Eubacteriales bacterium | reverse complement strand
CTCCTACAACATCCCCTATGCCAAGAAGGTCGAGGTCGGCCAGTGCCTTCGCGACTGGCAGTACGTCGACCGCCTGACCGGCTATTACGAGGAGAACGGCATCTCCGTCAACCGCGAGCCCTTCGGCCCGCTCACCGGGACGCTCGTCCCGCCGTTCATCTCCCACACGATCGCCATCCTCGAGGGGTTGCTCGCGCTCGAGCAGGGCGTCAAGTCCCTGACCCTCGGCTACGGGCAGGGCGGCAACGTCCTCCAGGACCTGGCCGCGCTCGAGTCCCTCCGCGAGCTCGCCGACGAGACCTTCCGCGCCGCGGGCTTCACCGACTTCGACCTGACCCTCGTCTTCCACCAGTGGATGGGCGGCTTCCCCGAGGACGAGGCCAAGGCCTTCTCGGTCATCAGCCTGGGCGGCTTCGTCGCCGCGGCCGGCCGGGTCGAGAAGACGATCGTCAAGTCGCCCCACGAGGCCATGGGCATCCCGACCAAGGAAGCCAACGCCTCCGGGCTCAAGGCCACCCGCCAGGTCCTGAGCATGATGTCCGACCAGAGGATCTGCACCGACAACGCCGTTGTCCAGCGCGAGAAGGAGCTCATCCGCCGCGAGGTCGGCGCGCTCCTCGCCGCGGTCTTCGCCGCCGCCGGGGACGACCTCGTCCAGGGCATCGTCCGGGCCTTCGCCGGCGGGCTCCTCGACGTCCCGTTCGCCCCCTCGATCTACAACAAGGGCAAGGTCCTGCCCATCCGCGACAACGAGGGCTCGATCCGCCTCTTCGCCAAGGGCAGCCTGCCCCTCGGCGACGACATCATGTCCTTCCACAAGGAGCGCCTGCAGGAGCGGTCGAAGGCCGAGGGGCGCCCGGTCACCTTCCAGATGGTGACCGACGACATCTACGCCATCAGCAAAGGCAAGCTGATCGGGAGGCCCAAGTGAAGATCGTTCAAGCTCTGTTCGTGCCCGGGTCGTCGGCCTTCTACTTCGACGACCAGCAGGCCATCAAGTCCGGCGCGCCCCACGACGGCGCGCTCTACGGGGGCAAGCCCGAAACGCCGGGCTTCAAGGCCGTCCGCGTCGCCGGCGAGGCCCTCTCCATCCTGCTCCGTCTCGAGGACGGGAGCTGGGCCGCGGGGGACTGCGCCGCGGTCCAATATTCCGGCGCCGGCGGCCGCGACCCGCTCTTTCTCGCCGCCGACTACCAGCCGCTTCTCGAACGGCGGATCCGCCCGCTCCTCGAGGGCGCCGAAGTCGGCGCCTTCCGCGACATGGCGGCCCGCTTCGAGGCCCTCGAATTCGAAGGGCGGCGCCTCCACACGGCCATCCGCTACGGCCTGTCGCAGGCCCTCCTCCACGCCCGGGCCTTGGCCACCCGCCGCATCATGGCCGAGGTCGTCTGCGACGAGTACGGCCTGCCGGTCGTCGCCGAGCGCGTGCCCATCTTCGGCCAGAGCGGGGACGACCGCTACATCAACGCCGACAAGATGATCATGAAGCGCGTCGACGTCCTGCCGCACGCCCTGATCAACAACGTCAAGACCAAGCTCGGCCACGAGGGCGAGCTGCTGCGCGAGTACATCGGCTGGCTCGTCGAGCGCATCCGCAAGTCCCGGACCGACGGGTCCTACGTGCCGACGCTCCACATCGACGTCTACGGCACGATCGGGATCATCTGCGCCCTCAAGCCGGGCCGGGTGGCCGACTACTTGGCCTCTCTCGAGCCGATCGCGGCCGAGTTCCCCCTCTATATCGAAGGCCCGGTCGACGCCGGCGAGAAGCCGCGCCAGATCGAGCTCCTGGCGGCCATCCGCCGCGAGCTCAAGGCCAAGGGCTCCCGGGTCAGGATCGTGGCCGACGAGTGGTGCAACACCTACGAGGACGTCATCGATTTCACCGAGGCCCAGTCCTGCGACATGGTCCAGATCAAGACGCCCGATCTTGGCGGCATCCAGAACACCATCGAGGCGGTCCTGTATTGCCGCCGTCACGGCATGGAGGCCTACCAGGGCGGCACCTGCAACGAGACCGAGATCTCGGCCAAGGCCTGCGTCCACGCCGCCGTGGCCGCCCGGGCCGAGCGCCTGCTGGCCAAGCCGGGCATGGGCTTCGACGAGGGCTTCATGATCGTCCGCAACGAGATGGAGCGCGTCCTGGCCGTGCTCCGGGCCAAGTCCAAGAAGGAGGCCTGATAATGACCGCCCCGAAGAAAGAGTTCCGCGTCCTGTCGGCGACGGCCATCCTTGGCTACGGCTTCCCCGAGGCCTCGTTCCGCGAGGGCCTGAGGCGCCGGCCCGACCTCATCGGCGCCGACGCCGGCTCGACCGACCCCGGCCCCTATTATCTCGGCGCCGGCAAGTCCTTTACCGACCGGTCGGCGGTCAAGCGCGACCTGCGCTTCATGCTGACGGCCGGCGTCCGCCGCGCGATCCCCGTCGTCATCGGCACGGCCGGCGGCAGCGGCGCCCGGCCCCACGTCGACTGGTGCGAGGCCATCATCCGCGAGATCGCCGCCGAGGAGAAGCTCACGTTCAAGATGGCCGTCATTTACTCCGACATCCCGAAGCCCCGGGTCCGGCGCCACCTCCGCAAGGGCGAGATCGTCCCGCTCGCGTACGTCCCGCCGCTCACCGAAGCCGTCATCGACGAGTCGGTCAACATCGTCGCCCAGATGGGCGTCGAGCCCATCCAAAAGGCCCTGGCCGCCGGCTGCCAGGTCGTCCTGGCCGGCCGGGCCTACGACCCGACCGTCTTCGCCTCGCTGCCGATCATGCTCGGCTACGACCCGGGCCTGGCCATCCACATGGGCAAGATCCTCGAGTGCGCGGCCATCGCCGCGACCCCCGGCTCGGGCGCCGACTGCGCCTTCGGCCGGCTCCGCGAGGACTCGTTCATCCTCGAGTCGCTCAATCCGAAGCGGCGCTTCACCAAGGTGTCGACGGCCGCCCACACCCTCTACGAGAAGTCCGACCCCTACCATCTGCCCGGCCCGGGCGGCGCGCTCGATCTCACCGGCTGCTCCTTCACCGAGCTTCCCGGCGGCCGGGTCGAGGTGCGCGGCAGCCGCCACGTCGAGACCGACCGCTACTGGGTCAAGCTCGAGGGCGTCCGCCGGGTCGGCTTCCGCACCATCGCCGTGGCCGGGACGCGCGACCCGGTCATGATCCGCGAGATCGACGGCATCCTCGCCGGCGTCGAGGCCCAGGTCCGCGACATCCTCAAGGCCGAGCGGGTCGAGGGCCGCATCCACTTCCACGTCTACGGCCGCGACGGGGTCATGGGCGCGCTGGAGCCGGTCAAGACCGTCCGCGGCCACGAGCTCGGGATCGTCATCGAGGCCGTCGGCCCGACCCAGGCCGCGGCCGATTCGGTCTGCAGCCTGACCCGCTCGACCCTGCTCCATTACGGCTACCCCGGCCGCATCTCCACGGCCGGCAACCTGGCCTTGCCTTTCTCTCCCTCCGATGCCAGAATGGGGGAGGTCTTCGAGTTCTCCGTCTATCATCTCATGCCCCTGGCCCGGCCGGACGACTTCCCGACCCGGATCGTCACGGTGCGCGGCGGAAAGGAGCCGAAATGAAGCGCAGCATCCTCACCGCCGCCAAGGTCATCCGGTCCAAGAACTCCGGCCCCTACGAGCTGACCCTGGACATCCTGTTCAAGGACAAGGAGCACTTCGAGCTCTTCCGCCGCCGCGGCATCGTCACCAAGCGCCGGATCGCCGCGCTCTACCGGCGGCCGGCCGCGGACATCCTCAAGATCGTCTACTTCGAGCCCTCGAACGCCCTCAAGATCACCATGCGCCGGCCCATCCCGTCGGGCGACGCCGGCGAGACCGACATCTACGGCGCCCAGCAGCACGCGCCTCTCCTAAGCCTGACCTACTAAGAGTGCGGCCATGATGAAGCTGAGCCAGGGCACGGTCCACCGCGAGACGCTCCTCTACGCGACCTATTACGCCCCGCGCGGCAGCAACCGGCTCTACATGGTCGCCGCCGAGCTGGCCCAGAAATATCTCACCCCGACCGACCTCCTCATCGGCATCATGGGGGCCGAGGGCTCGGGCAAGTCGACCCTGATCAAGGGGCTTTTCCCGGGCCTCGAGCTGACCAACGACGACGAGGGCATCAACGTCCAGCCGACGCCGCTCTACGAGTTCGACCCGGCCGACCCCTTCTCCGGCCACACCTTCCACGTCGACGCCCGCTACGAGCTGGCCTTCCACCAGAAGTACGAGCTGGCCGAGGCCATCCTCAAGGCCGTCTCCCACGGGCGGCGCGTCGTCGTCGAGCACTTCGATCTCATCTACCAGGCCCTCGGCCACAACGCCCAGGTCCTCGTCGGGATCGGCGAGGAGATCATCGTCGCCCGGCCGACCGTCTTCGGGCCCTTCCCCCAGGCCATCAAGTCGGTCGTCGACCGGACGATCAAGTACCGCCTCATGGCCCACTCGGCCGAGGACATCACCTGCATGGTCCTCGAGGAGGACTACAAGATCCCATTCCCGCCGCTGCACTCCGACGTCCGCCAGGGCTTCGTCCTCAATTTCAAGGAGAGGCCCGAGGTCGACCTCGACGAGCTCGAGCGGAAGGTCAAGGCCATCATCGCCAAGGACGTCCCCCTCGCTCCATGCGGCGAAAACCAGATCTCGATCGGCGAGCGGACCATGCCCTGCACGGGGACGCGGACCCACGTCTCGTCGAGCGGCAAGATCGAGAACTTCCGCCTGCTCAAGGAATACCGGTACGACCACATCAGCAAGGAATATTACGTCATCGGCCTCGTCGGGAAGCGGGGTGAGGACGCGTTCGAGGACCTGATCGACGTCGAAGGGATCTACGAATGAGCCTATACAGGACGGGGCCGGACAAGGCCCGCTATCGGAAGATCGCCGTTCGCGCCGGCGGCGGCAAGGCCGCGTGCGGCGGACGCCCGGCCCTGCGCGCCGGCGACGCCGCCCTGGCCGCTTTGGCCCGCGAGGCCTTCACCGACCTCGCCTTCTTCCTGCGGCCGGATTTCCTCGCGGCCATGCGGCGGGTCCTCGACGACACCGGGGCCTCGGCCAACGACCGCTTCGTCGCCGAAGCCGTGCTCCGCAACGCCGTTATCGCGGCCGAGGGGGTGTTGCCGCTCTGCCAGGACACGGGCTCGATCCAGATCTTCGCCGAGCGGGGCCATCGCGTCATCACTTCCGACCGGGACGAGGAGGTCCTGGCCGAAGCGGCTTCCGGCGTCTATAAGAGCCGCAACCTGCGCTACTCCATCATGGCCCCGCTCACCGTCTTCGAGGAACGGAACACCGGGACGAACCTCCCGGCCCAGATCGATATCCAGGCGGCCCCCGGCCGGGAATACCGCTTCTTCTTCGTGGCCAAGGGCGGCGGCTCGTCGAACAAGATCGCGCTCTTCCAGGAATCGAAGGCCCTGCTCGACGAGAAGGCGCTCGAGCTTTTCCTGGCCGAGAAGATCCGGGCCCTCGGCGTCGCCGCCTGTCCGCCCTACCGGATCGCGGTCGTTGTCGGCGGCCTTTCGCCCGAGATGACCCTTAAGACCGTCAAGCTGGCTTCGGCCGGCTTCCTCGACGGCCTGCCGAAAAAAGGCGGGACGAAGGGCGCACCCTTCCGCGACCCGGAATGGGAAGCGCGCGTCATGAGCCTGGCTCAGGCATCCGGGCTCGGGGCCCAGTTCGGCGGCAAGTGGCTGGCCCACGAGGCCCGCTTCATCCGCCTGCCGCGCCACGCCGGGTCGTGCCCGGTCGGGCTCGGCGTCTCCTGCAACGCCGACCGGGGCCTGCGCGGCAAGATCACGGCCGAGGGCGTCTTTCTCGAGGAGGTCGAGCGCCGCCCGGGCCGCTTCCTCGAGGGCGTCCGGGCGTCCGGGCCGGCCGAGGCCGTGGCCGTCGATCTCGACCGGCCGATGGAAGAGGTCCTGGGTGTCCTGCGGGGCCTGCCTGCCGGCACCCTGGTCAAGCTCTCCGGTCCGCTCGTCGTGGCCCGCGACATCGCCCACGCCCGGCTGGCCGGGATCCTTCGCGAGACCGGCGACGTGCCGGATTATTTGCGGAACCATCCGATCTACTACGCCGGGCCGGCCAAGACGCCGCGGGGCCTCCCCTCGGGCAGCTTCGGGCCGACGACGGCCCAGCGCATGGACGGCTACCTCGACGCGTTCATGAAGGCCGGGGCGTCGCTCGTGACCCTGGGCAAAGGCAACCGGACGGCCAAGGCGGTCGCGGCCCTCGCGGCCCACGGCGGGGTCTTCCTGGGCACGATCGGCGGCGCCGCGGCGCTCATCGCCAAGGAGCACATCGTCCGCAGCGAGACGGTCGACTTCGCCGACCTGGGCATGGAGGCGGTGCGCAAGATCACGGTCAAGGACCTGCCGGCTTTCGTCATCTACGACGGCCGGGGCGGGGACCTCTACGCCGCGGGCCGCCGGAGCGCATAGCGCAGCGGGGGGAGGACCTCCCCCGGGTGGACGATGATGACGACCTGCCGTTCCCCCCGGCCCTTCCAAACGATCCTGAACTTGTAGACCGCCGGCTTCAGCGTCCTCGTGAACGGCGTCCGGCCGATGAGCTCGCTGCCGCTCCAGACCTCGGCGCCTTCCGGGTCGGACGAGATGTCGACCGTGCCGTCGCGGGGGGAGAGGGGGCAGAAGAGGGCCGCCGTCTCCCCGGCCCGGACCTCGAGGTCCTCGGTCTGGTCGACGTAGCCCGCCAGGCTGACCCTGACCCGCGCCTGTCCCGGAGAGACGGCCAGGACGAACGGCGTCCGTCCGGCCGGCTTGTCCGCCCCGTTGAGGAAGACGTCCGCCTCGGACGGCTCCGACGTGACGTTGAGCGTGCCGATCGTCGGGGGCTGAGGGACGAGCGTGAACGACCGGCGGATCCGGTCCGCGCCGCCGGGCTCCGCGTCGAGGCTGGCCAGCAGGTCCTGATAGCCCGCCTTGCGGATCCTCACGGCGTGGCGGCCCGGCGTCAAAAAGAAGGTGTCGTCCGTGAGCCCCATCTCGACCTCGTCGACGAAGACCGTGGCCCGGCTGGGCCGGGTGGCGAACTCCACGGGAACGGCCCTGGCGGCGCGATCGGGCTCGGCCGCGAGCGGCACGTGCGGCTTCTCCGCCGGGACGGCCGGCGCGGCGGCCGGGGACGAGACCGGGACGGACGTCTTCGGCGACTCCGAGACGGGGGCGGGCCCGGCCAGGAACGCCCGCAGGCCGAAACCCGCCGCGCCCAGGGCGGCGACGACGGCGGCGCCGGTCAGGAGTTTTCTCCAGAGCCCTCCGCCCGCCCAGGCGGCCCGGGGCTTCTCCGACCGCCCCGCCACATGGACCTCGTAGGTGTCGAAGCCGAGATCGGTCCGGTCGAACTCGGTAAGAAGGTCCGCCGCGTTGCGGAAACGCTTCTCCCGGTCGATCTCCAGGCACTTCAGGACGATCCGTCCGAGGCCTTCGGGGATCCGGGGATCGAGGACGTGCGGATCCGGCGGGCGATAGGTCTTCTGGCGGAGGGCCAGGGTCAGCGTCGATTCGGCCTCGAACGGGAGGGCGCCGGTCAGCATGTAGTACATGATGACGCCCAGGGCGAACAGGTCGGAGCGGGCGTCGAGCGTCTCGCCGTTGATCTGCTCTGGCGACATGAAGCTCGGCGTCCCGACGACGTGCCCGACCTCGGTGAGCTTCACCCCGCGGGGCGTCCGGGCCAGCCCGAAATCCATGATCTTGGCCTCGCCCTCGCGGTCGATCATGATGTTCTTGGGCTTGAGGTCGCGGTGGATGATCCCCAGCCGGTGGACCTCGGCCAGGCCGTCGGCCACCTGGCGGGCGATGAGATAGGCTTTGTCCGGCGGGAGCTTCCCCAGACGGCGGACCATGGCCTCCAGGTCTTCGCCGGGGATGTATTCCATGGTGATGAACAGGGACCCGGCGTCCGCGCCGAGATCGTACAGCCGGCAGACATTCCGGTGGGTGATCTTCCGGGTCTCCCGGAGCTCGGTCCGGAAACGCTCGACGATCTTGGCGTCGGAGGCGATCTCGGCGTTGATCGACTTGAGGGCGATCTCCTCGTCGAGCTTGGTGTCGAGGACCCGGTAGACGCAGCCCATGCCGCCCCGGCCGAGGACCTCGCGGACGAGATAGCGGCCGGCGAAGAGGCTCCCGTCCGTGAGCTCGCCGCAGGAGTAGGTCAGAGTCTCGGTCTTGTCGGGGTCGAACGGCCGGGCCGGCCTCTGGAGCGGCGTCCCGCATTTGCCGCAGAACCGGACGTCGCCCGGCGTATCATACTGACACCTCGGGCAGCGCATCTCGTGGTTCCCGGCGGGCCCTTCCCGGCCGGTAGGATAGCAAGTCGGCCCCCGAAAAGCAACCGGCGCGGTCCTTGACAAAGACGACGGCATTCCGATACTTTAGGCGTGACTCAGCGCGAGTCGATCCTACGGGGGACCGGACGGGAGCCACGCAGTGCCCTGGGACGAGCGGCCCATCGAGACGATCGGTAAATACCGCGTGCTCGGCACTCTGGGCAAAGGCGGCATGGGGATCGTCTACCGGGGCCTCGACCCAGACATCGAGCGCGAGGTGGCCATCAAAACGGTCCGCTTCGACGCCTACGGGGACGGGCCGGACAAGGAGGAGATGCTCCTCCGGGTCATGCGCGAGGCCAAGGCCGCCGGACGGCTGAGCCACCCGAACATCATCACTATTTACGACGTCATCCGCGAGTGCGACATGACCTTCATCGTCATGCAGCTCATCGACGGCCAGACCCTCCAGGCCCGGATCGAGTCGGGAAAGGCGATGCCGCCGCGGGACGTCCTGGCCATCCTCAAGCCCGTCGCCGAGGCCCTGGATTACGCCCACGAGAACGGCATCGTCCACAGGGACATCAAGCCGGCCAACATCCTCATCGACAAGTCGGGCAAGCCGTTCCTGGCCGACTTCGGCGTGGCCCGCCTGGAGACCTCCACGATGACGGGCCCCGGGACGACCATCGGGACCCTCAGCTACATGTCGCCCGAGCAGGTCATGGGGCAGACCGCCGACGGCCGGGCCGATTTCTTCGCCCTGGGGGTCATTCTGTACGAGCTCCTGACGGGCCGGAAGCCCTTTGCCGGGGACAACCTCTCCACGATCGTCTACAAGATCGTCCACGAGGAGCCGCCGTCGATCACGGAGGTCAACCAGGACCTGCCCCGGGGCTATGAGAACGTGATCCGCCGGGCGCTGGCCAAGCGCCCCGAGGACCGCTACCAGTCCGGCCGGGAGATGATCCTGGAACTCGAGGACCCGGAGAACCTCAGCGCGGCCTCCCGGGACTTCGAGCTCCGGCAGGCCGGCGGGGGCGAAGCGGAGCGGGGAAGGCAGGCGAAAGCCCGGCCGCCCTACCTCGCCTTCGGCCTGCTCGTGTTCGCGATCGCCGTGGGCGGGTTCCTCCTCCTCAGGCCGAAAGGGGAGCCGAAAGCCCCCGCCGCCGCCGCGAGCGAGCCCGCCACGCCCAAGGTCGAGGCGACGCCGCCGGCCGTCGAACCGAAGCCGACGGATCCGGCCGCTGTGCTGGCCGAAAACCTGGCCAAGCTCCGGGAGAGCTTCGGCCGGAAAGACTACGTCGAGACGGTCAAACTGGCCGATGCCATCCTCCTCGAGAACCCCAATGAGGCCGAGGCCCGTTCCCTCCGGATCAAGGCCAAGGCGGAGCTCGATGCCGTCTCCGTCTCGTCCCGGCTTAAAAAGGGGATCGGCCTCTATGAGTCGGGTGACCTCGCGGGCGCCGTCCGGGCCCTGGAGGAGGTCCTCCGGCTCGACGAGGGCAACGCGACGGCGAAGGATTATCTTGCCAAGGCCGACACCGCGCTCTCGGAGAAGACGATCCGGGCCATGATCACGGGCCGGTGTCAAGCGGAGGAGCGAGAGGACCTTGCGGCGGTGCTATCGATCATCGGCCCGGACGCCGTGGCTTCGCAGGAGCGGTCTTACTACGGGACGATCTTTGCGGCCTACAGCGGGATCAAGTCGCAGATCCCGGAATCGTCGATCGAGGTCGCGTTCACGGACCGGACCCATGCGACAGCTTCGTTCCACCACGCCATTCAAGGCGTTTCGAGGGCGGACGGAAAGCCGTATCCTATCCAGTACTCGCCGGAGCAGTGGATCTTGGAGAAAAAAGGCGAGGCTTGGAGGATCGTCCGGATACAGGAGTGATCATGAACAGGAACTCCCCGTGGAACCGTCGGGCCGGTCTGGCCCTGGCCCTGGGCCTGCTGACGCTTTCATCCTCGTCCGCCATGGCCACCAAGCTGAGGGTCATCCACATCCCCGGCGCCCCTGTCTATAAGACCCCGGCTGTAGCCCGCCAACCGCTTATCACCCTGCCCCTCAACACGCCCCTCGACGCCGAGTTGAAACAGGGGGCGTTCTGGAAGGTCACTGTAGAGGTGAACGGGGTCAAGACGACCGGCTATGTCCCTGAGATGTTGGTCGAGGTCGTCAACGAGTCGGAGGCACAGGAGGAGGCACCGCTCGGGTTGGTCAAGACCCAGGCCGAGCTGGCTGTCGAGGTCGAGCACGCGATCGAGGAGAACAAGAGCCTCATCACCCAGCAGGGCGACCTGGCCCAAACGATCGATATCCTGCGGTCGCTCCTGCCCAAGGTCCTGAATATCGAGGACCCGCAGAAGCAGAAGCAGCTCGCTTGCGACGTCTACTACTGGACCGGTTGCGCCCTGGCCCGGATGCAGGAGGACGCCCGGGCCATCCGGGAGTTCCGGAACATGTTCGAGACCGATTTCGTTTCGGCCAAGCAGCTCACGAAATACCAGGCCGAGGCCGATATCAGCCGGCTCATCGCCATCGCCGAGAAGCAGTACAACGGCACGTTCGTCGGCTACTCCGTCAAGGTCGACACGGTGCCCAAGGAAGCCGTGCTGAAGGTCGACGGCAAGGTCGTCGGCCGCTCCCCCTACGTGATCACGACCCAGCAGCCGCGCCTCACCCTGGAGATCGAGAAGGAAGGCTATAAGCCGGAAAAGGACGTCCTCGTGCTGAAAGAGGACCAGACGGAAAAGAGTTATGTCCTCACCAGCCTCGGCCGGAACCTCCGCGTCATATCGGACCCCGCGGGAGCGGCGGTCTTCCTCGACGGCAAAGACACCGGGAAGACGACCGAATGCGAGCTCCCCACCGTTCCCTACGGGCCCCACAGGATCGGGCTCAAGAAGGACCGATACGTCGACTGGGAGGAGGATCTCACGGTCCCCGAAGGGCTCGATGTCCTGGCCCGATCGGCGAGCCTCATGGTCAAGACCTATCTGCCCGGCTTCGCCTGGGGGGCCCCTGACGGCAAGACCTTCGTCACGCCGAGGGCCCTGGCCGTCGATCGGGCCGGGAACTTCTACGTCATCGACGACGGGCCGTTCAAGGTCCGGAAGTACGGGCCCGACCGAAGGACCATCATCAGCTGGGGCGGGGAAGGCAAGTCCTTCCGGGCGCTCAGGATGGCGGCCGGCATCGCCGTCGACGCCGAGGGCGGCTGCTATGTCACGGACGCCAAGGACGGGACCGTGTCCAAGTTCGACAAGAACGGCCAGTTCGTCCGGAAATGGGGGGACCAGGGGGCCAAGGACAAGGTCCTCTCCCAGCCGCTCGGCGTCGCCGTCGACGCCGCCAACGACGTCTATGTCGTCGACGCGGGCAACGACCGCATCGTCAGGTACGCGGCCGGGACCGGGGTCATCAAGAAGATCTGGGGCAAGGCCGGCCCGGAACCGGGCCAGTTCAACAACCCGACCGGCGTCGCCGTCAACGGCAGGAACGAGATCGTCGTCGTCGACGCCACCCGGGTCCAGAAGTTCACCCCGGACGGCGTCTTCATCGAGGCCTTCGGCAAGCTCGGCACCGGCGACGGCGAGATCAAGCAGGCCCTCGCGGTCTGCTGCGACAAGGATGACACGATCTTCGTCGCCGACGGCGGGAACAACCGCGTCCAGAAATTCACTTCCCACGGCCAGTTCATCGGGTCCTTCGGCGGGCCCGGGACCGGCGCCGGACAGCTGAAGGTCCCCATCGGCGTGGCCGTCATCGCCAAGGGGACGGTCTTCGTCCTGGAGAGGGACAACGGCCGGATCCAGGCGTTCGAGCCGCCGGCGAAGTAGCTACTTCGCCTTCTTGACGACCAGCTGGACCGTGGGGAAGATCTTCGGCGCCGAGGCGTAGGAATCCATGACGATGGTCCCGGCCACGGGATCCAGTTGGATGGACGCGTCCTCGAAATACCGGCCGGTGCCTTTTCCCTTCCCGTTGAGGTCGAGCTCGATGGCCATGAAAAGATAGCGGCCGGTCGTGGCGAATTGGCTGCCGGGGCTCCAGGTCTGCCGGAGAAGGAAGAGGCGGACTTTTTTGCCTTTCTCCGTGGCCGTGAATTGGGCGGCGTGGACCGGCAGGTTCCAGCCGCGGCTGTACATGAAGCGGACGACCCCCTTGTTCGCGCCCTGGTAGGCCGCGAGGAACGGGTCGGTGCCCTGCTGCCCGAGGATCTCGTCGAGGCTGCGGACCTCCTCCGGCGAGGTCCAGCCCGCGATCTCGATGCGGATCTCGACCAGGGCCGGCTCGACGGGGGCGCGGCCGGTCAGCATCCGCACCTTGTAGACCTCTTTTTCGGGCAGGGGTTGGGCCGGCAGGCCGGCCGCGACGGCGATCAGTGCGGAGACGAGGCCGATGACGGCCCGGCGGGGAAGCGTTCTCATGGCCCCATCTTGTCCGCAATGCCGGGCCATGTCAATCGGGGGAGTGGCGGGAAGGTGTGGGAGTCGAACCCACCCGGGACGTTTATAGCCCCATACCGGATTGGAAGGCCCATGCAATCATTTCATAACGCCTAGATATCAAATCAGTTGGATTATTCATCCTATCCCCCTGTGGCCGAATTGTG
>CAYOYQ010000078.1:0-13091 GCA_964408215.1 uncultured Eubacteriales bacterium | reverse complement strand
CTCCTTGGGCGTAAGCTCGGTCTCGGGGCGCTCGGGCTCCGGCCGGTCGAAGGACTCGGGCAGGATGATCGGCACTCAGAGCTCCTCGACGGTCATCTCGCGGTTGGTGTAGACGCAGATGCCGGCCGCGATCCCGAGCGCTTCCTCGGCGATCCCCCGGGCCCCGAGGTCGGTGTGGCGGATGAGGGCCCGGGCCGCGGCCAGGGCGTAGGGCCCGCCGGAGCCGATGGCGATGATGCCGTCGTCGGGCTCGACGACGTCGCCGGTGCCGGAGATGAGGAGCGAGGTCTCGGCGTTGGCCACGACGAGGAGGGCGTCGAGCTGGCGCAGCGATCTCTCCATGCGCCAGTCCTTGGCCAGCTCGATCGCGGCCCGGGCCAGGTTGCCCCGGTATTCCTCGAGCTTGGTCTCGAAGCGGGCGAACAGGGCGAAGGCGTCCGACGTGGCCCCGGCGAACCCGGCCAAAACCTCGCCTTTACCCAGGCGGCGGATCTTCTGGGCGGTCTCCTTGAGGACGGTCTGGCCCATGGTCACCTGGCCGTCGGCGGCCATGGCGGTCTTCCCCTTGTGACGGACGCAAATGACGGTCGTCGAGCGGATCATCGGCTCACCTTCTTAAGATGACTCAATGATATAAGATACTTCGGATGGGGTCAAACCTACCTTTTGCAGCAAAAGGTAGGTTTGACCCCCTCTTTTTGCTGGCGGTTTGACCCTTCCGAGGTGTTTCTAATAAGATACCGGCGCACGGCATCGAGAGGAGGCCTCATGGCGTCTTTGACCCTGGTCGTGATGGCGGCGGGAATTGGCAGCCGCTACGGCGGCCTGAAGCAGATCGACCCCGTCGGCCCGAGCGGGGAGGTCGTCCTCGACTACTCGGTGTTCGACGCCCTCCGGGCCGGCTTCGACCGGGTCGTCCTCATCATCCGCAAGGACATCGAGGACGCCTTCCGGGACCGGATCGGCCGGCGCATCGAGCGCGCGGCGGACACGGCCTACGTCTTCCAGTCCCTGGAGGCCCTGCCGCCGGGGTTCGCCCTGCCTCCGGACCGCAAGAAGCCCTGGGGCACGGCCCACGCCATCCTGGCCGCCAAGGACGCCGTCCCGTCGCCCTTCCTGGCCATCAACGCCGACGACTATTACGGCCGGACCGCGTTCGAGGCCATGGCCGGCTTCCTGGCCGCGAACACGGGCCGCGGGACGGCGCTCGAGTTCGCCATGGTCGGCTATCGCCTCGAGAACACGCTTTCGGAGCACGGCACGGTCGCCCGGGGCGTCTGCACGGCCACCCCCGACCGCTTCCTCGTCGGGATCCGCGAGCTGCTCAAGGTCCGCCGCTTCCCGGACGGCATCATGCACACGGAGAACGACGTCGACTGGCTGCCGCTCGCGCCGGCGAGCTGGACCTCCATGAACTGCTGGGGCTTCACGACGGCCCTGTTCGGCGAGCTCGAGCGCCGCTTCCCCGAATTCCTGCGGGCCCGCGCGGCCGATATCGCCAAGGCGGAGTTCCTCATTCCCGAGGTCGTCGGCGAGCTCCTCCGGGAGAAACGGGCCCGGGTCAAGATCCTGCCGACCCGGGAGCGCTGGTTCGGCGTCACCTACCCCGAGGACCGGCCGGCCTTCCGCGAAGCCATCCTCGGTCTCGTCGAGACCGGGCTCTACCCCCGGGACCTTTGGGCCGGCCGATGACCGGCCCCGAAAGGACGTCAACGATGAGAATCCCCGCGACGATCGCCCTCGGCCTCTCCGTTCTCGCCGTCGCCTTCGCCCTGGCCCAGACCGGGGCCGAGGATTGGGAGAACCCGCGCCTCGTCTCCTCTGGCACCGAGCCGGCCCGGGCGACCTTCATCCCTTTCCCCGACGCGGCCGCGGCGCTCAGGCTCGAGCCGAAAGCTTCTCCCCGCTATCTCTCGCTCAACGGTCCGTGGAAGTTCCATTGGTCGGCCAAGCCCGCGGACCGGCCGCTCGATTTTTGGAGGCCCGCGGCCGATCTCGGCGGCTGGACCGAGACGCCCGTGCCCTCGGATTGGATGTTCCAAGGGTCGGACTATCCCATCTACGTCAACTCGTCCTACGAGTTCGCCCGCGATCCCAAGCCGCCGTTCGTCCCCCACGACCACAATCCCGTCGGGTCCTACCGCCGGACGTTCACGGTCCCGGCCGAGTGGGCCGGGATGGACGTCTTTCTCCACTTCGGGGCGGTCAAGTCCTTTTTCTATGTCTGGGTCAACGGCGAAAAGATCGGCTTCAGCAAGGACTCGAAGACGCCGGCCGAATTCGACATCACGCGGTTCCTTCAACCCGGCGAGAACGTCGTCGCGGCCGAAGTTTACCGGTGGTCGGACGGCTCCTATCTCGAATGCCAGGACTTCTGGCGGCTGGCCGGCATCGAGCGCGACGTCTATCTCTATGCCGCGCCCAAGGTCCGCATCCGCGACTACGAGGTCCGGGCCGGGCTCGACGGCACGTACCGGAACGGCCGACTCGAGGTCGCGGTCGAGCTCGGGACGGCCGGGACGCCGCCCCCGGGACCGCCTGTTGTGGCGCTGACCCTTTACGACCCGCAGGGAAAGACGGTCAAGGCCGGCCTCGCGACGCTGAAGGGGGCGACGGCGACGTATGAGACGTCCCTCCCCGCCGTCCGGCGCTGGAGCGCCGAGACGCCCGACCTCTACCGGCTCGTCGTCGAGCTCCGCGACGCTTCCGGCCGGGCCCTCGAGGCCGTGACCTCGAAGATCGGCTTCCGGACGAGCGAGATCAAGGACGGCCGTCTCCTGGTCAACGGCACGACCGTCCTGCTCAAGGGCGTCAACCGCCACGAGCACGACCCGTACACGGGCCATGTCATCTCCGAAGGGTCCATGCGTCAGGACATCGAGCTGATGAAACGCTCCAACATCAACGCGGTCCGGACCTGTCACTATCCGGACGACCCCCGCTGGTACGAGCTCTGCGACGAATACGGGCTCTACCTCGTCGACGAGGCCAACATCGAGTCCCACGGCATGGGCTACGGCCCGCGCAGCCTGGCCAAGGACCCGGCCTGGGGGCCGGCCCACCTCGACCGCGTCCGCCGCATGGTCGAGCGGGACAAGAACCACCCCTCGGTCATCATCTGGTCGCTCGGGAACGAGGCCGGCGACGGCGTCAATTTCGAGGAAGCCTACCGCTGGCTCAAGCGGCGCGACCCGTCGCGGCCGGTCCAGTACGAGCGGGCCGGGCTCCGCCCCCACACGGACATTTACTGCCCCATGTACGCCTCGATCGAGGAGATGCTCAAGTACGTCTCGACCGAACAGGCCCGCCCGCTTATCCAATGCGAGTACGCCCATTCGATGGGCAACTCGACCGGCAACCTCCAGGACTATTGGGACGCGATCGAAAGCCACGACCAGCTCCAGGGCGGCTTCATCTGGGATTGGGTCGACCAGGGCTTCGCGGCCAAGACCGCGAAGGGCGAGCCCTTCTGGACCTTCGGAGGCGATTACGGGCCGCCCGACGTCCCCTCCGACCAGAACTTCTGCTGCAACGGCCTGGTCGCCCCCGACCGGACGCCCCACCCCGCGCTCGACGAGGTCAAGAAGGTCTACCAGTCCGTCAAGCTCGTCCCCTTGGACCTCGCGGCCGGCCGGATCGAGCTCAGGAACCGCTACGCCTTCATCGCCCTCGACCGCTTCGATCTTGCCTGGGAGCTCACCGCGGACGGGAAGACGATGACCACCGGGAAGATCGAGCGGCCGGCCGTCGCGCCGGGCGCGGCCAAGGCCTTCCGGCTGGCGCTGCCCAAGTTCGAGGCCCAGCCGGGCGTCGAATATTTCCTCAACCTCGCCCTGACGGCGCGGGCCGAAGGAGCCGGCGTCCCGAAGGGCCACGTCGTCGCGGCCGAGCAAATGCCGTTCCCCGCGGGCGGTTCGGTGGCCCCTCCGCCCGTACAGCCGCTGCCGGCCCTCGCGATCGACGACGGGCCGCGGTTCGTCCGGGTCTCCGGCGCCGCGGTCGCCGTCCGCTTCGACAAGGCCACGGGCGCACTCGATTCCTTCGTCTTCGGCGGCCGCGAGCTCGTCGCGTCCGGGATCGAGCCCAACTTCTGGCGCGCGACGACGGACAACGATTTCGGCAACCAAATGCCGCGGCGCCTGGGGATCTGGCGGCAGGCCAGCCTCTCCCGGGACCTCCGCTCGATCGCCGCCCAGGAGACGGGCCCGGGCTCCGTGAGCGTCGCCGTCGAATACGGCCTCGCGGGAGGCGGCGCGACCGAGGTCCTGAACTACCTCATCGGCGGGGACGGCCGGATCACGGTCGTCGCGAAGCTCTCGTTCCGGGAGGCCGGGAAGCTCCCCGAGATCCCCCGCGTCGGATTGAAGATGGCCGTGCCCGCAGGCTGCGACAAGGTCCGCTGGTTCGGCCGCGGACCCTTCGAGAGCTACTGGGACCGCAAGACGGCGGCCTTCGTCGGCCTCTACGAGACGACGGCCGGCGCGCCGTGCCCCTACGTCAGCCCGCAGGAATACGGCAACCGGACCGACACGCGCTGGCTCGCTGTCCGCGACGCCGAAGGTTGGGGGCTTCTCGTCGCCGGCGACCCCCTCTTCGAGTTCTCGGCCCATCCCTATTGGCCGGAGGATCTGACCCAAGTGAGCCGGGGCTCCAAGCACCCGCCCGATGTCCAGAGGCGCGACTTCGTCTGTCTGACCCTCGATGCCGTCCAGATGGGCATCGGCGGGGACGACTCCTGGGGGGCCCGTGTCCATCCCCAGTACACGGTCCCGGCCCAGGACCGCGGCTTCCGCCTGACCCTGCGGCCGCTCCGGCCCGGGGACGATCCGGCCGCGGCGGCCAAGGCCGGGCGCTGAGCCGGGAAACCAAAGTCCCCGGCCGGGCGTATGAATTGATGAGATCGCCTTATTCGCGGCAATCGGTCCTCATTTTGATATAATATCGGATCAGAGCCATGAAATGCCCCGGCTGCCAGAACGATAATCCCGAGGGGACTCGCTTCTGCGGCCGCTGCGGCCGCGAGCTCGCCGCCGGGGGGGACACCGTCGCCGTCGGGACTGCGACCTTCCAGACGCCCTCGCGCGGCCTCGACCGGGGCACGACCTTCGCCCGCCGCTTCGAGATCATCGAGCAGATCGGCAAGGGCGGGATGGGCACCGTCTACAAGGCCTTCGACAACAAGATCAAGGAGATGGTCGCCCTCAAGCTCCTCAAGCCCGAGATCGCCTCGGACCTCGAGATCATCGAACGGTTCCGCAACGAGCTCAAGCTGGCCCGCCAGGTCTCGCACCGGCACGTCTGCCGGATGTACGACCTCGGCGAGGAGGGGCTCTCGATCTTCATCTCCATGGAATACGTCCCCGGCGAGGACCTCAAGAGCTTCATCCACCGGTCGGGGCATCTCAACGAGGCGAAGGCGATCGGCCTGGCCCGCCAGATCCTCGAGGGCCTGGCCGAGGCCCACCGCCTCGGCGTCATCCACCGCGACCTCAAGCCGCAGAACATCATGATCGACCGCGACGGGAACGCCAAGATCATGGACTTCGGCATCGCCCGCTCGCTCCACACCAAGGGCGTCACCGGGACCGGGGTCATCATCGGCACGCCCGAATACATGGCCCCCGAGCAGGCCGAAGGCCACGGCATCGATCATCGCGTCGACATCTACGCCCTGGGCGCGATCCTGTTCGAGATGGTCACGGGCCGGGTCCCGTTCGAGGGCCAGACGCCGCTCAGCATCGTCCTCAAGCACCGGAGCGAGCCCCCGACCGACCCGCAGACGCTCAACGCCCAGATCTCGCCCGAGCTGTCCCGGGTCATCCTGAGATGCCTCGAGAAATCGCCTGACCGGCGGTACCCGTCGGCGGCCGAGGCCCTCGAGGCCGTCGCCGCGATCGAGTCGGGGCTGCCGGCGCCGAGCCCGACGATGGTCCGGGCCAAGCCCCTGACCTCCCGCGAGATCACGGTCAAGTTCAGCCTGAAGAAGGTCCTCGTCCCCGCCGCGATCGTCGGGGTCCTGGCCGTCATCGGCGTCCTGTCGCTCGTCCACCGGAAAGGGACCGGCGGGCCCGAAGGCCAGGCGACCCGGATGACCGTCCGGGACAACATGGCCGGCCGGGGGACGCAAGCCCCCTCGGGCAAAGGCCTGCCCACGCCTCCCGCTCCCCCGTCCGGAGAGACCTCCCGGAGCGGCGGGCCGGGAGGCGGCGCGGCGCCGGGGATCATGGGCTTCCTCGCGCCCATCATCAAGGACCCGTCCAAATACCTCAGCGAAAAGGACGCCCAGGAGTTCGAGACGGTCATCGAGAGGATCAAGACGCAGTATCCGAAAGAGGCGGCGGCCTTCTCGGGCTACATCGAGAGCATCCAGGGCCGCATGCGCCAGGCCCACGAGGAACGGGAGGCGGGCAACGTCGAGGCCTCCAAGAAGAGCTACGACCGGGGCGAGTCTGAGATGCGCAAGCTCCTGGCCCAAGTGAGCGAGAGGGACCGGGCGGAGAAAGCCTTCCAGGACCTCCAGGACGTGAAGCGGAAGATCGCCGCGTCGACGGGCCTGCGCGAGCGCCCGAACCTCCTCCGCTGGATCGCCCTGGAGAAGGAGAAGGACGCGACCGACGCCTTCGCCAAGAACGATTTCTCCGGCGCCCGGATCCTTTACGCGCTGCTCACCCAGGTCTACGGCTTGAGCGTGAGGATCCAGGGCGAGGCCGAGGGTCTGGCGGCGCTCAAAGACATGACCCGGGGCATCCGCAAGGAGGCCGAAGCGGCGGAAGCGCCCCAAAAACAGGCCTGGCTCTTCGAGCGGGCCGTCACGGAAGAGGACGCCGCCGCGCAACGGATCAAGGACGGCCTCCTTCCCCAGGCGGCCGAACAGTATGTCCTCGCCTCCTTCCTTTTCGAGAAGGCCAAGGAAGTCGCGCTCGAGAGCGCGCTGGCGGGGCGGAACTGACGGCGCCGGCGATGAAAAAGCCCAAGAAGCGGCTCCTCTTCGTCTGCTACGGGAACATCTGCCGCAGCCCGATGGCCGAGGGGATCGCCCGCAAGCGGCTCGGCGGCTCCGTCGACGTCGCCAGCGCTGGCATCGGCGCGACGGGCGGCCCGGCCACCGAGGAGGCCGTCCTGGTCATGAAGCTCGTCTACGGCGTCGACATCTCCCGCCACATCGCCCGCCCCGTCGGCCTCTTCGATCTCGGCAGCTTCGACGCCGTCGTGGCCATGGACGCTTCGATCTACCACCACCTCCGCGAGGTCTGGGAGGTCCCGGAATCTGTCCTCTTCGGCTGGGACATCGAGGACCCGCTCGGCGCGGATTACGCGACCTACAAGGGAACGGCACGAAAGATCGAGGGGCGGCTGGAGCAGCTTCTGGCCGCGATCGGCCTCGAAGCCTGAGCCTCTTCCCTACCTGTCCATCATCTTCCCGACCGGCTTAAGAACGGCCACGTTCTCGAAGACGATCCGCCCGGCCGTCAGCGCCGGCACGGCCAGGATCATCCCGGGCAGGCCCCAGAGCCAAGCCCCGAAGAAGAGCGAAAAGAGGACGAGGAGCGGTGAGAGCACGATCGTCTTGCGGATCAGCGGCCGCTCGAGGAGGCGCTGCAGCAGGACATGGACCGCGGCGAGCAGGACGAGGACGGCGACGACCTTGAAGGTGATCCCGCCCTCGAGGAACGTGGCCAGCAGGGCGGGCAGGGCGACCGAGACGATCGCCCCGAGGGTCGGGACGTAGTTGAGCAGGAAGGCCAGGACCCCGAAGACGACCGCGAACCGGATCCCGAAGACGGCCAGGACGGCCGCGACGAGGAGTCCGATGAGCAGGTTGGTCAGGCTCTTGACGGCCAGGTATTTCTGGACCTCGCGGTCGATCCGCGCGGCCGTGCGGGCCATGGTCTCGGCCTGGTCCGGCGGGAAGGCGACGGCGATCTTGCGGACGAGCCGTCCCCGCCCGCCGAGGATGAAGATCATGGAGATGAAGATGAGCAGGAGATCGGACATGAACCCGAAGAAGGGCCCGAGGGCAGAGAGAAGGACCGAACCGGCCTGGCCGATATTGAAGCCCTGGATCCACTCGGTGAGGCCGAGCTTGAGCCGGGGGTCGGGCACGACCTGGTCGATCCTTTCGAGGAACGACCGGACCATCTCCGTGTACGACGGGAGCTCCGAGGCGAGGCTCTTGCCGCCGGCGTAGAAGACCGTGCCGATGAGGTAAAGGAAGGCGAAGGCGACGATGAGGATGGCCGTCAGGGCCAGGGATTTAGGGACTTTGCGCCGGACCAGGAAGTCGAGGGCCGGAGAGACGGCGAAGGCGAAGAGCAGGGCCATGGCGAAGGGCACAAGGATCGGGCGGGCCAGCCTGAGGAAGACGCCCAGGACGAAGAGGACGACGATGCCGACAGCGAGCCTGAGCCAGCGGTTCTTGTCCACGCGCCTTCCCGTCCCCTCATCATAGCCAAAATCCCTTAATAAAGGAATGGCCATGCGTAGAGAACGGCCGCGGAGGGGCCTCGGGGATCCGCTCCGTTCGCTGCGGTGAAACTTCACGCCGTCCCGGTCCGAAGCCCGTTCTTAGGTCTCCGTCCCGAGGCCGGCTATTTCACCGCTTTATGCTCACTCCGGGATACCCCTCAACCCCTTCTCCCGCGGCCTCCCACGATTTCTGGCCTTTTCCTTTAACGTCGTTTTGTGGATAATCGGGATAGCGCGGGGGAAGACGGGGACGGAAGGGAGAGAACGATGGCAACTCGGGTCGTACGAACGTTGGTGCTGATCGTGCTGATCGCGGCCGCGGCCGGCCTCGTCGCCGTACCGGCCGGGGCGGCGGACGTCAAGAGCCTGGCCAAAGAGCTCTTCGCCGTCCCGTCGACGACCGGGAACGAAGGCCCGATGGCGGCCAAGATCCGGGCGGCCCTGCCCAAGGGCCTGGCCGTCGAAGAGGACGGCCTGGGGACGATCGCCGTCCGTCTGGGCGGCGCCGAGGGTCCGACCCTCGTCGTCGCGGCGATCGACGAGTACGGATACGTGGTCAGCGGCATCACGCCGGACGGATACTTGACCGTCGATCGGCCGGTCCCCGGGCCGCATATCCATTTCGACGCCTATCTCCTCGGTCAGCCGGTCGTCATCTCGACGGCTAAGGGCCCTGTCGCCGGCGTCGTCTCCCAACCGGCCCTCCATCTGCTGACCCCGGAGCGGCGGAAGACCCTCGTCGACGGTTTCTCTCTCGAGACGACGTTCATCGACATCGCCGTCCGGTCGGAAAAAGAAGCCCGGGCCAAGGGCATCGAGCTCCTGGACGCGGTCACCCATCCGGCCGTCCTGACAGAGCTCGCCGGGGACCAATGGGCGGGTCCCGCGCTCGGGCTGAAGGCCGCGGCCGCGGCTCTCGTCGACGCGACGGTCGAGGCGTCCGGCGCGACGCCCGCAGGCGCGGCCGTCGTCGCCTGGGCGGCCCAGACCAAGTTCGTGACCCGCGGCCGGGGCGCCCGTCCGGCCCTGGGCGCGGCTCGGGCCAGGTCCAAGTGGCAGCCGAAACGGGCCCTCGTCGTCGACCTCGTCGCCGCCGGCAAGGGCGACGGCTTTCCTTTCCCGGGCGGCGGCCCGGTGCTCATCCAAGCCAAGGACGAGGAGACGTCTCTGCGCCAGGCCTTGGTCAAGCTCGCGGCCGAGGCCAAGATCACCCTGCAGGTCCTGACCGCGCCCGAATCGACCCTGGCCCTCCCCTTTTCCGCCGCGCCGTCCGAGGTCCTGACGGTCGCTTTGCCGGTGCGCTTCCTCAACACGCCAGCCGAGGTCGTCGATCTCAAGGATCTTCAGGCCTTGCGCGATCTCCTGGCGGCGTTCCTCCAGAAAGGAGCGGGGCAATGAACAAGAGGATCGTATCCGTTGCCCTTGTCCTCCTTATCGCCGCGGCGCCGGCGGCCGCCCAATCCAAGGCCTGGGACCTCCTGCGCGAGATCGTCCTCGTCCCGGGCGTTTCGGGCCATGAGGGCCCGGTCGCCGACTTCGTCCAGAAAACGCTCCCCGCCGGCCTCAAGTCCGAGCGCGACGGGATGCACAACGTCTGGTTCACGGTCGGCTCGGGGAAGCCCTCGATCCTCTTTGTCGCCCACGTCGACGAGCTCGGCTGGATCGTCGACAAGATCACGCCTGAGGGCCACCTGAAGGTCAAGGCCGGCGGCGGCATCCTGCCCCAGACGATCGAGGCCCGGCCGGTCATCGTTTATACCGCCCGCGGTCCCGTCCCGGGGATCGTGGCGCCCCGCCCGGGCTACGACGTGCGGCGTCAGCCGGCCCAGGTCGAGGAAGCGGAGCCGCCTTTCGCGGCCGAGAGCTTCGATATCTATCTCGGCGTCGCGACGGAGGCCGCGGCCCGGGAGCTCGGCGTCGCCGAGGGGGATCCCATCACGGCCAAGAAAACGGTCACCGATTTCGCCCCGGGCCTGATGGCGACGCGGGCCGTCGACGACCGGGCCGGCTGCGCGGCCCTGCTCGACGCGGCCCTCCGGTTGAAGCCGGAGACGGTCAAGGGCAAGACGGTGACCTTCGCCTGGGATGTCCAGGAGGAGACCGGGCTCTTCGGCGCGGCGGCGCTGGCCAAGACGATGAAGCCGGACTACGTCTTCGCCATCGACACGTTCGTCTCGACCGATTCCCCCCTCGAATCCAAGCGCCTGGCCTTTCTCCCCGTCGGCAAGGGCGCGGTCCTCAGGGCCATCGACTCGAGCAACATCACGCCCAAGACCGAGATCCTCAAGGTCCAGGCCATCGCCAAGAAGAGAGGGATCCCCGTCCAGGTCGGCAACTCGCGCGGCGGCAACGACGGCTCGGTCTTCCTCGCCGGCGGCGCCGTCGACATCCCTCTCGCCTGGCCCGGCTCCTACGCCCACTCTCTCATCGAGAAGATCGACCGCGGCGACCTCGAGGCCCTGACGAACCTCATCCTCGCCCTCGTCGCGGAGTGGAAGTAGCTAGCGCTTCTTGGGCTTGACCTGGATCGCCTTGAGCCCGGGCTTGGCCTGGCACTCCTTCTGGAAATCCTGCTCCCGCTGCGAGTTGACGTATTCGGGCGACTGGAACCGGTAGGTGAAGTGGGTGTGCTCGTCGTACTTGCCCTCGAGGATGCCGATGACGTCCTCGATGTTGACCCGCTCCTCGTCGGTCGGGATGACGAACACCTTGACCTTGGAATCGTCGGCCGAGATCTCGGTCTCGGCGTTGCGGGTCTTGGCCAGCGCGTTCTTGGCCTTGTCGAGCTTGATGCCCAGGAACTCGAGGCCCTCGAGCGACTTCTCCCGGATGAGGTCGGACATCTCGCCGACCCCGGCCGTGAAGACGATGGCGTCCGCGCCGCCGATGGCCGCCATGTAAGCGCCGACATATTTCTTGATCCGGTAGGACTCGACCTCGATGGCCAGCTTGGCCCGGGCGTCGCCCGCCTCGGCGGCCTTCTGGACGTCGCGGCGGTCGGTGAACTTGCCGGTGATGCCGAGCAGGCCCGACTTCTTGTTGAGGACGTCGCTCATCTTGCCGGGCGCGATTCCTTCCTTCTCCATGACCATGAGGTCGATCGCGGCGTCATGGTCGCCGGCCCGCGTGCCCATGACCAGGCCCTCGAGAGGGGTCAGCCCCATGCTCGTGTCGAACGAGACGCCGTTCTTGATGGCGTTGGCCGAGACGCCGTTGCCGATGTGGAGGCAGACGAGGTTGCACTTGAACGGGTCCTTGCCCAGGAGCAGGGCGGCCCGTTTGGCCACATAGAGGAACGATGTCCCGTGGAAGCCGTAGCGGCGGACGCCGTACTTCTCGTACCACTCGTAGGGCAAGGCGTACATGTAGGAGCCGGGCGGCATGGTCTGGTGCCAGGCCGTGTCCATGATGGCGACATGGGGGACGCTCGGCAAGACGTCGAGGGCGGCCTCGATGCCCAGGACGTTCGGCGGATTGTGGAGGGGGGCCAAGCTGAACAGGCTCCTGAAGGTCTCGAGCGTCTCGGGGGTGATCTTGACCGACTTGGTGAACTTCTCGCCGCCGTGGACGACCCGGTGGCCCACGGCCGAGATCTTGGCCAGGTCGTCGATGACGCCGATCTTGGGATCGAGGAGGGTGTCGATGATGAGCTTGATGGCCTCCTTGTGGGTCGGGCACTCGTGGTCGATCTTGATCGGCTCCCGGCCGAGGCCGGATTGCTGGATGTAGCTCTTGCCGATGGTCACGCGCTCGACGATCCCGGTGGCCAGGGTCTCTTTCTTGTCGTAATCATACAGGCGGTACTTGGCGGACGAGCTGCCGCAATTCAGGGACAGGACGATCATGGATGACTCCTTATGAAGATCAAACGCGAAAATTCGAAGGTCCATTCTCTCTCCGAACCCCCGAAAAGTCAAGGCGCCGCGGAGCCGCGGGCGAGGACTTGACGGACGGGATCCCGCCGCAGGATCATGCCCGGAGAGCGCGTCCGCCCGCGGCTCGGGAAGGTTGACAGCCCGCCGACCGTGGGGTATAAACGCTTTCTACCTCTTATTATAAGGAGCGCTCCATGGGCAATACATTCATCCAGGACATCCGCGCCAAGGCGGCCAAAAAGTTCCTCAAGGTCGCTTTCCCCGACGCCGAGGACGTCCGGACCCTCAAGGCGGCCCTGACCCTCCGCGAAAAGAAGATCGCCGAGCCCCTGCTCGTCGGCCCGGCAGCCGCGATCCGCAAGATCGCCGCCGCGAACGGCCTGGACATCGCCGCGGTCCCGATCGTCGATCCGGCCACGGACGCCGCCAGGTCCGATCTCGTCAACGTCCTCTTCGAGAAGCGCAAGGCCAAGGGCTGGACGGTCGATCAGAGCGCCGAGGCGGCCGCGACCCCCCTCTACTACGCCGGGCTCCTGCTCGCGACCGGCAAGGTCGGGGCCGTCGTCGGCGGCAACATCTCCTCGACCGGCGACGTCATCCGGGCCGCCATCCACACCGTCGGAACGGCCCCCGGCATCGCGACCGTCTCGAGCTACTTCATCATGGTCTTCCCGGAGAAGCTTCTCTGCTACGCGGACTGCGCCGTCGTTCCCAACCCGACCGACGCCCAGCTGGCCGACATCGCCATCA
>CAYOYQ010000077.1:0-13169 GCA_964408215.1 uncultured Eubacteriales bacterium | reverse complement strand
CTTGATGATCATGCTCATGATATCGAGGTTCTTTCGGTCGTTTGGGCCCGGCCCCGGGGCCGGACAAGAGGGGTATTGTATGCGAATCGCCCGTCTTTTTAAAGAGGCCTTTGGCCGGCTCGGAAGATCATCTCGCCCTCATGGGAAAAGTTCGAAGACGCCGTCCGGTGCGCCGGACTCGGCGCCAAAACAACTCGCTCGGCCTGCGCTAGGCCTCGTTCAGACACGTTTTGGCGGTTTCCAGGGAAACTGCCCTCGTCCGCCACGCCGTCCGGCTGAACTTTTCCAAATCGGGCTCAATGGTCCTCCTCGCCGTCTTGTGAGGCCTCAAAACCAGATAAGAAGCGAAATCGGAATAACGGGCGGCGGGCGATTGTATCAGGTATGGAAGCGGAAGCTTCCGGGAATCCGGCGCAAGGAGGCTACGATGTTCCAAGACGCGCTGTTCGTTCCGGAAGGTCATCTCAGGGACCGGGCCATGGCGATGCCGCTGGCGGCGCTCGCCCACGCGCTCGCCCTGGCGCTTCTCGTGACGGTGCCGCTCCTCACGGTAGGGGAGCTGCCGCAGGTCGACGTCTCGGACGTCATCGTCGTTCCTGCGTTGCCTTCGACTCCGTTGCCGCCGCCCAAGGCCAGGTCAGGCAACCCCGGCGCCCGGCTCGCAAGGAAACGCCCCGTCGCGGCAATGGCCGAAGCCTGGCGCGTCGCGCCCGAGGTCGTTCCAGTCGGGATCGCTGAAGAGGGCGCTTTCGGAGCGGAAGGGTCCGACTTCGGGATCCCCGGAGGCGTCGACTACGGCTTCTCGGGGAACCTGCCCGCGAATCTCCTCGGCGACGCCCTCTACGGCCTCGTCGGCGATGTCGAGCCCGCCGTGGTCCTGGCGGTCGGAGAGGTCAAGGCTCCCAAGCTCGTCCGCCGGGTCGAGCCGGGCTACCCCGAGATGGCCCGCCTGGCCCGGGTCCAAGGGCCCGTCATCTTGGAAGCCACGACCGATGTTTACGGCCATGTGACGAGCGTTCGAGTGTTGCGATCCATTCCGCTCTTGGACGAGGCCGCTGTCGCCGCCGTCCGGCAATGGGTCTACGAGCCGCTCATGATCAACGGGCGACCGCGCCCCGTGACTTTTACCGTGACCGTCCGCTTCGAGCTGCGGTAAGCTGAGGAAATGGCCCCGCCCGGGGGCTGCCCCTCCTGACCGGGGGACATGTACCTCTGGTACGTGTCCCCGTCTCTGGTTCCTGGCCCTCTCTTATTTGACTGAAAACCCGGTTTCGTTTATCTTAATCGGGCCTCCCGATAAGCCAGCGTAGCTCAGTCGGTAGAGCAGCTGATTCGTAATCAGCAGGTCGGAGGTTCGATCCCTCTCGCTGGCTCCAGCGATTTCCCGCCAAGGCCCGCCAGCGGCTCCCGTCCGACATGACCCCGAGGAGTTCCAGGCGCTCAGAGCAGGGGAGGCCCCTATTGAGTCCTTGTCGAGGGCCGGCGAACGGAATACACTGCAGGTTGTGCCATAAGTATCGATCACGGGCTCAGGCGAGCCCCGGATAGGGAGGCCGTGGCATGGACAAGAAGCTGAGCAGGCGCGATTTCCTGGGAACCATGGGCTCGGCGGCGGCAGCGTCGGTGGCCTTGGTCTCGGGGGCTACGAGTGCGCCGATGACGCGAACGCCGCAAGCCGCCGTGAAGACGTTGAATAAGACCACTCCCTACAAAAAGGTGGTGCTCGAGCCCTTCGACTACGCCGGCGTGACCCTGCGCCCGAGCCTCTGGCAGCGCCAGGCCTCCTCCGGCCGCGATTTTTACCTGGGCCTCTCCAATGACGATATCCTGCACGGCGACCGCGTAGCGGCAGGCGCGGCCAGCGCGCCCGGCCGGGCTCTCGGCGGCTGGGCCAGTCCCAACTCCGATGTCGTTTTCGGCCAATGGCTCCAATCCATGGCGCGCATGCAGCGCGCCACCGGCGACAAGGACCTGCTGGAGAAGGCCGGCATCCTGGTCAGCGAATACGCCAAGTGCTGGCCGGGCAAGTCCGGTGGCGGCCCTGCCGCTGGCATGAATCACTATCCTTACGAGAAGCTGGTCGGCGGCCTGCTCGACATGCACCACTACGGCGGCCACCCCGAAGCCTTGGCGCTGTGCGACAAGATCACCGAGGCCGCCGTGCGGACGCTCAATCGCGACCGCATCCCGGCCAACCGCGAGCCTTGGGAATTGCACTCCGGACGCCCGCTCGAGTGGTATACGTTGCCCGAGAACCTCTACCGCGCTTACCAGATCACGGGAAACGCCATGTATAAGGAGTTCGCCGACGTCTGGCTCTATCCGGCTTATTGGGACAGGTTCGCGGAAACCAATGAGCCCCATGGCGCCCAGGGCGTGCACGCCTACAGCCACTGCAACAGCTTCTCGAGCGCCGCTCTGGCCTACGACGTGACGGGAGACGAGAAATACCTCCGTTCCATGAAGAACTTCTATGATTGGGTCCAGAGGCGCCAGGCCTATGCCACGGGCGGCTACGGCCCGGACGAGCGCTTCGTCTTCTCGGACGGGGCCTTGGGCGATTCGTTGGAGATCTATTCCGCCAGCTTCGAGTGTCCCTGCTGCGCGTGGGCGGCGATCAAGCTCGCGAAGTATCTCATGATGTTCACCGGCGAGGCACGCTACGGCGACTGGATCGAACGCCTGCTCTACAACGGCATCGGCGCGGCGCTGTGGATCAAGGACCGCGGCACGCACATGTATTACATGGATTACCACCTCGGCTCGGCTCTGAAATATTACTCGCGCAACGCGTTCACCTGCTGCTCAGGCACCTATTTTCAGAACATCACCGAGTTTTCAAACTTTATTTATTTCAAGGACGCCAAGAGCCTCTGCGTCAACTTGTACCTGCCCTCGGAGGTTGAATGGGAAGGCCCGGCGGGTACCGTCAAGGTCGCCCAGACAACGCTCTATCCCGAAGCTGAAACCAGCACGCTCAGACTGACTATGGACCAACCGGCTTCATTCGCCCTCAAACTGCGGGTGCCGGGCTGGTCGAAGGGCCTGTCCGTCAAGGTCAACGGACAGGCGCAAACGGGGGATACCAGGCCCGGCGAGTGGGCGACGCTCAGCCGTGTGTGGAGCCCGGGCGACACGGTCGAGATCACGATCCCGCTCGATTTCCGCCGCGTGCCGATCGACGAACAGCACCCCGATCGCATCGCGATCGCGCGCGGGCCCGCGGTCTACGCTCAGGAGGACCCGCACAAGTGGCTTTCGGAGATCCCGGCCACCGACGACGCGCTGGACAAGCTGATGAAGCCGCTGGCGAACGATCCGGCCGTCTTCCAGATCGACAACGAGCCGGTGGTGCAGCAACGCAACGCCTTCAAGCCGTTCTACCGTTTCGTCGAACTGGAGCGCTATCGGATGTACTTTGATCCCCGGCACCGCCGGGTGCTGTGGTGAGAGGCTTCATCCCTCGCGCCCGAGCCGCTCCAACACCAGTGCTAGCATCCTTTTCGCGTCGCCGATGGCCTTTGAGCGCCAGGCCTTGTCGGATGGATAGAACATCTCGCGAAAAGTCGCCTCGATCCTGGCCTCAGCCTTCTCGTCCTTATAGCCGTAATGGAAACCCTGATTCTCGAGGATCATATTCTGCAGGGACCGGATCGACCCGAAGATCTTCTGGCTGTCCAACGTCCCGTATTCGATAGGCATGGGATAGAAGATCTTGCCCGGAGCGAGGGAACCGACAAACTCGGCGAAAGACCCTCCGATCGTATAGAAATCTCCGCTGTCTCCCCAGTCGATGGCATAGCCGGCAAAAAGCTCCTCCATCCCTGTCCTGATCTTCGCGTCCTCAATAGGATTCGGGAAGAGGTGCATGGTCCCGTTCTTGCCGTAGCCCGTGTGAACGTCGATCACGAGGATCCTCCGATACGAGGTCATCTTCTCCTTCAGGATGGGCGAGAGAGCTGTGATCTGAGGCTCGACATTTTTCCCGCCGAAATAGATTCCTTCGGGATACTCATATTGCCCCTGCAGGATCGCCTGGCGCAGCGTGCGCATGGACTCCTTCAGCATCCGCCGGGCGACGACAAACAAAAAGTGCCGGTTCCGGAGGTCGCGGTCGTTGGCCGCCCCTTCGGGATTGAGCATATTGTTCAGCCTGCCGTAGCCTTCGCTACGCGTGTCGAACAGGCTCTCCTCAATGGCACAGTTGCGGTTCAGATCGACGTTGTTCTCGGTGACCCTTCTCGAATGCTTGAAGCCATGAGGATTCAGACCGTGGATCAGCAAAATCCCCGTGGACTCCATACGGCCGGGGACCAAGAGCTCTTCCATGGCCATCAACTGGACCGCGCTTCCCGTAAAACCCTCGATACCGTGGACGCCGGAGGAGAGAATGAGAAGGCCGTGAGAAGTCCTCTGGGCCGGGACATAACAATAATCGACGACCAGGTCCCGATCTGATGTCCCGGGCACGGGAAGGCTGAGAACTTCGACTCCGTTGTAGCGCTGCGCCAGCCGGGTGGCCTTTTCGAGGAATGCGGTTCGGCAATCCGCGTAGCTCTCGTGGAAATAATTAAGAGCCGCTGGCAGCACTTCATATTGGACAGGAGAAGGCCGATATCGGTTGTATCCGAAATCGAGGATGACGTACGCCGCCGCGATCAACCCCAGGAGAACGAGCAACACGACCTTTAATGCCTTTTTCATATTCACTTGACCCTGACGAGCTCCTCGGCGCTCTGAAGAGGGAAGGCCCTTTTATCCCCGCCGTATTTCAGGATGAACGTCTGGAGCCCGGACGTCGGGGCGGTCAGAACCAGGAAGTTCTCGGCCTCGGCGTAGGTCAAAGCGATCCGGCCGTCCTTGATGGCTTCGGTCAGCCAATCCTCGTCGAGGAAGACGATCCGCAGCGAGCCCCAGCAGGCCCCATCTCAAGGATCTCATGGCCGCACCTCCCTTTTCCGACCGTCCGGGTCGATTATAACGCTTCCGGGTCGCCAGGTCATAGGGCGCGCGCGCCCGGGGATTTTTTCGATTTACAGAGGCCCGTCACCTGGACTATCATGAGGGCCCAGCTCGCGCTGGCGAAGTTCATAAGGCTCAAAGAAGCATGTCCGCAACCGTTTCCAAGTCCGAGAACGCTCAGGCCGGCGTCGATTACGCCAAGATCGAGCCGTTCAAGATGGCCATGGTCCGGGCCGGGAAGCGGACGCTCGCTTTCCCGAACCGGCGAGGCGTATATGTCGACGCGGAGAGCGTCGGCGCCCACGGGGCCGTTTTCGAGTACCGGGGCGGCCAGCCCCACGTCTGGTGCATGACCCAGGAAGGCCTGGGCAACAAGAACTGGATCGCCGAGTGGATGTACCAGCACGCCGGGACGGGGCGGACGTATTACGAGGGCATCGGCATCGATACGGCCCTGATGGCGGCCAACGACGTCATCTGCCAGGGCGCCCTGCCCGTCGTCTACACCGACGAGGTGGCGGCGGGCGACAGCGAATGGTTCACCGATGAGCGGCGGAGCCAGGACCTGGCCGAGAGCTTCTATCGGGCCTGCGAGATGTGCGGCATGGCCCTGCCGGCAGGGGAGTCCCCGGCCCTCCGCTATCTCGTCAAAGCCGAGCCGCCGGTGCGGAGCGCGCCCTCCCTCTCTGGGTGCGTCACCGGTCTCATCGCGCCGCCGACAAAGATGATCACGGGCGAAAAGATCGCCGCGGGGGACCGCATCATCGGGGCCCCGTCGTCGGGGCTCCATGCCAACGGCATCTCGCTGGTGATCAAACGGGGCCTGGCGCTAAAGGACCAGTTCCTGACCCTCCTCGCCAACGGGAAGACCCTGGGCGAAGAGGCGCTCATTCCCACCCGCTCGTATGTCGGGCTCGTCGAGGCCCTTCAGGAAAAGGGGATCGAGATCCACTCGCTCCTCGGCGGCACGGGCGGCGGCATCTCCAAGATCGCCTATGCCAAGAAACCGTTCACGTACCGGGTCAAGAGGTGGGTGGAGGAGATCCCGCCGCTCTTCCTGTTCATGCGCCAGGCCGGCGTCAGTCTCGAAGATTGCGTGACGACCTTCAACTGGGGCATCGGGTTCTATATCTACGTGCCGGAGAATGAGGTCGAACGGACCCTCCAGACGGGCCGGGCGGCCGGATACGACCTCCTCGAGCTCGGCCAGGTCGAGCCCGGGGAGCGGCGGGTCATCTTCGAGCCGGAGAAGCTCACCCTCGCGGCCATCGAATAGCCCCCCGGCGGGGCCGCGTTTGACTCGACCTCCTGATGGCGTTATCCTTCTGACATTCACGTCATCGGGGCCTTCAGGAGGTGAGCCGTGAGAAAAGCGCTCGTCCTTCTTCTTCTGCTTGCGGCCGTCGCGTCCGTCGAGGCCGCCGAGGTCAAGATCTTCCTCGGCCCGACGGTCTCCAGCTACACCGCCCGCTGGCCTTCCGCCGTTTTTCCCGGTCCCATGGGCCGCTCGACCGGGCTGAATCCCTTCGCCAATGGTCGAACGGGAACGCTGGAAGGGTTCGGGATCGAATTCCCATTCGGCAAGCGGTTCAGCCTGGAGATCGACGGGCTCTATTTCACGATGGGCAGCTCGTTCACCCAGCCGACGGCCATCTTCACGGTCCAGAGAGAGGATTATAGCCTCGAAAGCCTGAACGCCCCGATCCTGATCAAGTTCAGGCCGCGCCAAGGGTTCTTTCCCTATCTCCTGGCCGGCATCAACCCCAGCTTCATCCTCTATCATGGGCGCACGAGCTTGATCCTGCCCGAGGCCAGCGTCATCTATCGGGAGCTGTCCAGGGAAGACCTGGAATTGGCGACCCAGAGGTTCGATCTGCAGCCCGTCCTGGGGATAGGGCTCGAGATCGCCATTTTCAAGCGGGCCGTTTTCGCCGAGGTCCGTTACGGTCTGGGCCTGATGAACATGGTTCGAGGCTTCCCCGGCAGCGGCGCGTCCGCCCGGCTCCGCAGCCTCTGCTTCATGCTGGGCTATCAGATGTGAACGGAGGGATGACGCATGCGCCTGGTTCAGAAGATCCTTTGTTGCTTCGCCGTTCTCGCCCTGGTTGACGGAGCCGGCGGGCAGACCTCGAAGCCAAGGGCCCGCGACCTGGGCATCCCGTTCGACGGCACGCCGGGCGCTTTGAACGTTATCACGGACGTCCCGGGCGTCGAGGTCGGGATGACGACGCTCATCTCCGGGAAGGGCCCGCTTGTCGTCGGCAAGGGGCCCGTGCGAACGGGCGTGACGGCCGTGTTCCCGCGGTCCAAAGGCGAAAGGATCCAGGTCTTCGCCGCCTGGTTCACGCTCAACGGCAACGGGGAAATGACGGGCACGACGTGGCTCGATGAATCGGGCTTCCTCGAGGGCCCGGTGCTCATCACCAACACTCACAGCGTCGGCGTCGTCCACGACGCGGTCATCGCTTGGCAGCTCGAGCGGCTGGGGAAGAAGTTCCCGGCCTGGTCGCTTCCCGTCGTGGCCGAGACCTGGGACGGCGACCTCAACGATATCAACGGCTTCCACGTCAAGCCCGAGCATGTCTACCAGGCGCTCGACGCCGCGAGATCGGGGCCGGTCGCGGAAGGGAACGTCGGCGGCGGCACGGGCATGATCGTCCACGGCTTCAAGGGCGGGACGGGGACGTCCTCGCGCATAGTGACGATCCGGGAGGCGGCTTACACCCTCGGCGTCCTCGTCCAGGCCAACTACGGCAGCCGCGATCAGCTGACGGTCGCCGGGGTGCCGGTCGGCAAAGAGATCCGGGACCTCAAGCCGGAGGTCGGGGGAGAGGACGCCGGGTCGATCATCGTCGTCATCGCCACCGACGCGCCTCTTCTCCCGCACCAGCTCAAGCGGATCGCCGAACGGGCGACTCTCGGCATCGGCAGGACGGGCGGCCTCGGCAGCAACGGCTCGGGCGACATCTTCATCGCTTTCTCGACGGCCAACGCAGGAGCGGCCGAGGCTTCGGGCCCGGCCAAGGTCGAAATGCTCCCCAACGACTGGATCGATCCGCTCTTCGCCGCGACCGTCCAGGCCACCGAAGAGGCCGTCATCAACGCCATGATCGCCGCCGAGACGATGGACGGCGTCAACGGTCACGTGGTCCACGCGATCCCGCACGACAGGCTGAGGGCGATCCTCAAGAAATACAACCGGCTGACGAATTGACGCGGCCGTCCGGACCGCGGCCCCCGCTCGCTCCCCGTTCAGGCTCCCGGCGCCGGAGCCACGGGCGCGGGCGTCGGCGCGGCGGGCGCTTCGACCTTCGGGAAAACGGCGTACTCCGGGCCGAACTGGGCCAGGAACTCCAAGCTGAAGGTCCGGTAGGTGTACCAGACGGGCAAGGTCACGACGACATTGATGTACGGGATGACCAGGAAGATGAATCCGATGCAGCAGGTGCCGAAACCGGCGACGACGACGGCGATGACGAACAGGATCATGAGGAGGAAGACCAACAGGCCGTAGCCGATGAAGTGCATCGGGGCCTTCTTGAACGCGACCAGGAACATCCGCCAGGCCTGCCCGCACGAGATGCGGTGCTTGTACATCAGGGCGGCGACGAAGTCCTTGAGGAAGAGGGCGATGTAGCCCCAAACCAGCACGATGGCGAGCACGACCAGACCCAGGCCCAGGATGAGCGGCAGGTAAAAGCCGATCCCCTGGCCGCTGTCGTAGATCTCGGCCCCCTTGATGAAGAACAGGGCGAACAGGACGCCGAAGACGGCGAAGGTGATCAGGGCGAAGACGAGACGCCAGAGGAACAGGGAATCGCCCTCCTTCCGATAGTCCCGCCACGGCTTGGCGATCTCGGCCCGGTCGCGGACGACGTTGTCCATGAACATGAACACTCCCCGCGAGGAGACCCAGGTCAGGGCGACCACCACGGCGATGACGACGACAATGGCGAAGAGGATGGCCACGGCCCAACCCGGGTTGTTTTGGATCCAAGTCCAGGCCGTCCGCGGGAAGTGGATGAACTCCCCGAAGTTCCCCTCCTTGCCGAACCGCCCGCCGCCGCCTCCGTTGTTCCCTTCCATCACAGCGGCCAGGAAGGCGTTGAAGCCGATGACGAACCATTTGTGGAGGTCGAACGGCTTGAACAGCGCGACCTTCATGCGGTCCCAGGCCAGATTGAGCGGTTCCATGAAGCGGATGGTCATCGGGGCCTCCTCTTGCTCTGTTTATGGGATGGGGATTTCCCTTTCCCTTCATTCTACGGGAACCGGCCGGGCGGGTTCAAGCCGACCGGCGCCGCCTCGGTTGCGCGGCGCCGCCTTATCCTATAAAATCAGTAGAAATGCGTTCGTTCACGAAGTTCTTCTCCTCGGTCAGGCTGGCCATCATCCTGCTCATTCTCATCACCCTGGCCTCCGTGCTGGGGACGCTCATCCCCCAGGGCCGTTCTGCCGCCGAATACACCGCCCGCTACGGCAGCCTGTCGGGCTTCTTCACGACCCTTCAGTTGACCCGCCTGTACCGGTCCCCCTGGTACCTGGGGCTCCTCGTTCTTTTCGCCCTGAATATCGTCGTCTGCTCCCTGACCAGGATCGGCGCCAAGTGGCGCAAGGCCTTCGGCCCCGCCGAGCCCGTCGACGCGCAAAGCCTGATGACCTCGAAGGTCAAGAACCGCTTCCGCCTTTCGCTCGCCCTCGGCGAGGCCGGCGACCGGGTGACGCGGCTCCTCCGCGCCCGGCGCTACCGCGTCTCGCGCGACGGCTCGGGCGGGAGGGTATTCCTCCTGGCCCGGAAAAAGCGCCTCGGCGGGCTCGGCTCCGACGTCGTCCATCTCGGGCTCCTGGTCATCCTGGCCGGCGGTCTCATCAGCGGCCTGGCCGGCCGCCGCAGCGACCTGGCCCTGCGCGAGGGCGAGACGGCCGCCGTGCCCGGCGCGGCGTTCAGCGTTCGCCTGGACAAGTTCGAGACCGAATATTACCCGCAGGGCGGGGTCAAGGACTGGAAGAGCACCGTCTCCGTGATCGAGAACGGGGCGGCCGTCGCGAGCCGCGTCGTCGAGGTCAACCACCCGCTCACGCACCGCGGCGTCTCGTTCTACCAGACGAGCTACGGCTACGACTGGGACGCGCCGCGCCTCGGGCTCGAGGTCCGCAAGCGCGCCGACGCGTCCTTTATGAGGCCCGTCACGCTGAAGCCGGGCGAGACCGTCGCCATCGACGACCCGGATTTGAGCCGGATCTCGGTCCGCGGCTTCGTTCCCGATTTCGTCATCGGCGAGGGCAGCCAGGTCCAGAGCCGCTCCAATGAGCCGCGCAATCCGGCGGCCCTCGTCGAAGCCTGGAAAGGGGAGGAGCGTGTCTTCGCGGGCTGGGTCTTCGCCAAGTACCCGGACTTCGGGGAGGGCCACACCGGCGCGGGCGCCCCGTCCCCCCTGGCCGTCGTCCTCAAGACCTACGACGCGGCGCCTTATTCCGTCCTCCAAGCGGCCCGCGACCCGGGCGCCAATTTCATCTGGCTCGGCTCGCTCCTCGTCACAGCCGGGCTTTTCCTGGCCTTCTACTGGCCGCCGCGCGAGGTCCGGGTCGTCCTCGAAGAGGCCCAGGGCCGGGTCGAGGTGACGGCCGCGGGGCGCGCCGCCAAGGGCCGCGACGCGTTCCAGGCCGAGTTCGACGGGATCTTCGAGGAGGTCCGGAGAGCATCATGACCGAATCCACTCTCTTCACCGCCGCCTTCGCCTTCTACATCGTCGCCCTCGTCGTCTATTTCGCGGCCCTGTTCGCCCGCCGCGAGAGATGGGACCGGGCGGGACTCGTCCTGGCCGCGATCGGGCTCGGCTTTCACACCGCGGCCCTCGTTTTCCGGACCGGCTCGAGCGGCCACGCCCCGTTCACCAACATGTATGAGTCGCTCTCGTTCCTGTCCTGGGCCGTCGTCGTCGCTCTGCTCGTCTTCGGGCGCAAGTCGCGCGTTGCCCGTCTCGGCCCCTACCTCATGCTCATCGTTGTCGCCCTCGTGGCCCTGGCCTCATCGCCCCTTATGCCGAAGGACGCGACGCCGCTCGTCCCCGCCCTGCAGAGCTACTGGCTCTGGCTCCACGTCTCGGTGACCCTGCTCGGCGAGGCCTTCTTCGCCGTGGCCTTCGTGGCCAGCCTCCTCTATCTCGCCGCGTCGACCGAAGAAAAGAAGGAGCGGCTCGACGCCCTGGCTTACCGCGCCGTCGCCGTGGGCTTCCCCCTCTTCACGCTGGGCGGCCTCATCTTCGGCATGGTCTGGGCGTACCGGGCCTGGGGCAGCTACTGGAGCTGGGACCCCAAGGAGGTCTGGAGCCTGATCACGTGGTTCGTCTTCGCCCTGTACCTCCACACCCGGATCGTCATGGGCTGGAAGGGCAGGCGGTCGGCCTGGATCGCTATCGCCGGGTTCCTGGCCGCCCTCTTCACCTATTTCGGCGTCAACTACCTCCTGGCCGGCCTCCACAGCTACGCTTAGGAAAGGAACCTTGATGAGAACGCGCAGCATTCTGGCCTTGATATTGACCTTCTCCGCCGCGACCTTCGTCCTGAGCGGCAAGGAGTTCACCTATGTGGGCTCGACCGTCTGCAAGCAGTGCCACAAGGCCAAGCTCAAGGGCGGACAGTATGTGATCTGGGAGCAGAGCCCGCACTCCCGGTCCTTCGCCGGCCTCGCCACGGACAAAGCCGCCGAGATCGCGAAGTCCGCCGGCGTCGCCGACCCGGGGACCAACCCCCAGTGCCTCGGCTGCCATGCTCCGCTCGCCGTGAAGGCCCCCGATTTCAAGGCAGAAGGCGTGACCTGCGAGGTCTGCCACGGACCCGGCAGCGACTACAAGAAGCTGAACATCATGCAGGACCGGGCCAAGGCCGCGGAAAACGGGCTCGCCCTCTTCAACGGCGATCCGGGCGCGATCCAGGCCCACTGCCTCAAGTGCCACCAGAACGCCCACGGCGTCGTCTTCGATTTCGCCACAGGCTGGGACAAGATCAAGCATCCCGTCCCCGGCCGGTAGTCCCCTCCGCCCGAAAAGAGTATGATGATAAGGGAATAAGTCCCGCGGCGAGGTGTATGACCCATGGGAGCTCCGACGAGACCGGGCGAGCGTCCGGAGGACGCCGTCCTCGTCCAAAGAGCCCAGAAGGGAGACATGGACGCCTTCGAGAGCCTGGTCCGGGCTTACCAGCAGCGGGTCTACGCCTTCTGCCGGCGCCTGACCGGCGCCCACCAGTCGGCCGACGACCTCGCCCAGGAGACCTTCATCAAGGCCTATTTCGCCTTGGACCGGTTCGACACCGCTTGGCCCCTCTATCCCTGGCTCCGCAGGATCGCCCTCAACGCCGGGCTCAACTATCTCAAGACCCGGGGACGGGAGCGGTCGATCGAGGAGGGATCGCTCGGCGACCGGCGGACGCCGCGGGCGGCGCCGTCCGACGATCCCGAGGCGCGGCTCGAACGGGCCGAGTTCCAGGCCCGGTTCGATCGGGCGGTCGAGTCGCTCCCGCCCGATCAGAGGAGCGTCTTTGTCCTGAGGCACCACGAGGGATCGAGCTACGAGGAGATCTCGCGGGCGCTCGACCTGCCGCTCGGGACGGTCATGTCCCGGCTCAACCGCGCCCGGCAAAAGCTGAAGGACCTCCTGGCCGATGCCCTCGCGGGGGGAGCTTGAGATGAGACACGGCAAACTCCAGGAACTCATCGGGGCCTACGCCGACGGCGAGCTGCGGCCCGCCGACCGTTCCCGGGTCGAGAAGCATCTCAAGAGCTGCCCGGACTGCCGGCGGGACCTCGAGTTCCTCCGCAAGATCGCGAGCCTGCCCCGGACCTCTCCCGAGCCGCCGCACGACGCGGCGGGTTATTGGGCCGCCTTCGCCGGACGCGTCCGGGCCGGGATCGCCCGCGCCGGGCAAAGCGGAGCCCCCGCATTTCGCGTCGCGGAGGGCAAGATGTTCCAAGATTCGTTCTTCCGTCCGGAGAGCCGGACCCGGGTCAGGGCGGCGGTCCTGCCGCTGTCCCTCGTGGCCCACGCGGCCGTCCTGCTCCTGCTCATCATCCTGCCGCTGATCAAGACGGGCGAGCTGCCGACGGTCGAGGTCTACAGCGCCTTTTTGGCGCCGCCTCCGCCTCCGCCGCCTCCACCGCCTCCGCCGGCCAAGAAGAAGTCGTCCGCGGCGAGCGCCCGGATCAAGCG
>CAYOYQ010000076.1:0-13408 GCA_964408215.1 uncultured Eubacteriales bacterium | reverse complement strand
CAGCCGCTCGTCCATGGGCAAAGCCTCGCGGCCGCCCGCCCCGAGATCGAGGTCGAACCGGCCGTAGAGCGAGCGGTAGTCGGCGACGTGATCGTCCCGGATCCGTTCGTAGGTTTTGCCCTTGATCGCGTCCAGAGCTGTCTTGACGCGGCTGTCCGGGTCGCCGCTGACATCCTGATAGCTGACGAAGTTCGTGGCGGCCGCGAGATAGATCGTCGCCCGGCTGGCACCGTCGACGGCGATCGACGACGGATCCCCGCCGATCTTGCCGTCGGTCTCCACGCGGACGACGGCGACCCCCCGCAACGCGCCGTCCTTGACCGCGACGGTCAGCGTCTGCTCACGGCCATCCGTCCTGAGGCTCTTCGTCTCGTGCGGGGAGTCCAGGCCCAGCCGGAAGGCCAGCGCCTTCCTTCGATCGGCGGTCAGGCGGACGACGATGATCTGATCCGGGTGGCTGGCGAAGACCTCCCGCGCGAAGCTCGTGCCGCCAACCTTGTATTTGACCGCGCTCAGGGCGTGTCCAATGTCGAGGCTCCGCTCATAGTCGGCATACGACTCATGCCCCGGGAAATCGATGGCGAGGTCCCCGAAGGGCTGATAGGCCATCTGGCCGAGCGGGACGCTCATGAAATGCTCCATGGCCAGCTGTTCAGCTTCCCGCGGCTTGCCCGCGAACAGGAGCTCCCGGATCTTCCCCAGGTAGGCCGCCGCGCCCGGGTGGGCGTAGTCGTGGGGAGCGCCCGTCCAGAGCGTGTCCTCGTTGAATTGGATGCGCTCCCGGGCGACGCGGCCGAAGACCATGGCCCCGAGCCGGCCGTTGCCGACGGGCAGGGCCTCGTTCCAGTTCCGGGCCGGCCGGTCGTAACGGAGGACCCGGTCGGCCGCGGCCCCGAGGGGAAGACCGACCAGCGCTCCGGCGCAGGCCTTGACGACGTCCTTCTCGATGCCCAGCCAGCCCCGGTCCTCGCGGCCCCAGACCCCGCCGTTGGTCATGAAGACGACGCCGTAGTCGCCGATCCGGGAGAAGTACATGCCGCTGATGAGGCCGTAGGCGTTCCCGGAATGCCCGACGAGCGTCTCGCCCGGAAGCAGCGTCCCGGTCCGCTGGATCCCCAGTCCGTAGGCCCGGTGGACGCCGGACTCGTCCTCGCCGTTCGTGCCGCTGAAGGTCCAGACCGGCGCGAGCATGCGCTCGACGGCCTTTGCGCCCAGGACCCGGACCGCGCCGACCCGGCCGCCGTTCTTGAGCATGATCATGAACCGGGCCAGGTCGTTCGCGCCGATCCTGACGCCGCCTTGGGGTCCGAAGATCGCCCCGTTCGTGCCGACGACATAATCGCCGATCTCGCGCGGAGCCGGCTTGACGCCGCCGTAGTCATCGGCTTGCGGCGTCCAGCGGCGCTTTTCTTTGCGGTAGAGCGCCGCGACGTCGTTGATGTCCGGAAGGTCCTGGACATTGAAGCTCGCGGCCAGGCCGAGCGGCCGGAAGATGTTCTCGCGGCAGAAGATGTCGAAGCGCGTCCCGGAGATGCGCTCGACCAGGGTGCCGACGATGCCGAAGTTGACGTTGGCGTAGTGGAAGTGACCGGCCGACGGCGGCTGCTCGGCGTCGAACATGTCGGCCGTGAAGAATTCGCCCCCGGCTTCGACGAGCGAGCGCAGGGCGGGCGGCGGGACGCGCTTGTAATTCGCTTCGAGGAAGCCGTCGTAGCCCGAGCCGTCGCGGAGGCTCGAGGTGTGGGACAGCAGCATCTCGAAGGTGATGGGCTCATCGGGGAAGCGCGGGTTCCTCAGCGGGAAGCCGAGGGCGGCGTTCACGTCGTCCTCGAGCCGGAAGGCGCCCCGTTCCCAGAGGATCATCAGGGCCGTCGTGGCGACCGTCTTGGAGATCGAGGCGATCCGGTAGACGGTCTTCTCGTCCACGGGCAGGCGCCGGGCGACGTCCTTCGTGCCGTAGCTCCCCGAGAAGACCACGGCGTCCCCCTTGACGATGGCCACCGACAGGCCCACGGCTTTGTAGCGGGCCATGATCCCGCGGAGCCGGCCGTCGAGGGTCCGCGGGGCGCGGGCGCAAGAGCCCGCGGCGAGGCCCAGAACGAATGCCGTGAGGACAAGGAGGATCCTTCTTCTTGTCACGGTCACCCCTTACCTGCCCGGCGCGGCCGCGGGTCCGCGAAGCTCGAGGCTCGCGGTCGGGCCGGTTACATCGATCTCGGCACGCCAGGGATAATCAGGGTCGCCCGTCGAGACGAGCGGCACCGGGCGCCCGCCCTGAAGGAGCTCGTAGGCGTATCCGGCCGGGGCCGAGATCTTCAGCCCGGTTTTATGCGCGTTCGCGGTCCGGTTCTCAACGACGAAGCTAATCTTCCGGAGAGACTCGTCCATCGTGATCCGGCGGCCCGCGGCGAAGCCGTCGCGCTCGAGCTCGATCTTCAGCCGGAGGGGTTCCCCCGGCCCCGACGCCGGGACGACCGCGGCGAGCCGCCGCCGGACGCCGTCGCGCGGATCCACGGCCACCTCTCCCCGCTTCTCTTCGAGCCGTCCGCCGTAGGCGATCCAGCCGAAGACCGGGTCGCGGGCGACGACGGTCGCGGCCATGCGCAGCGCCCCGCCGTAGCCGAGGTCGATCTCGCCGTCGTAGCGCCAGGGGCCGCGGGGCACGGTCACGCCGCCGGGATAGCTCGAGCCCATCCAGGCGCTCCCCGCTTTGGCCGACATGAACTGCCAGCCGGAGGCGCCGTCGTTCTCCGCCCCCGGATACCAGAAGCCGAAATTCGTCTCCGGCCGGCCGGTGTTCATCAGGCACCACGAGCTGAGATAAGAGGCGTAGCCGAGCTGGAGCCAGTCGAACGGCCGCGGCGCGAAATTGAGGGCGTAGTCGAGAACGCCCCAGCCGCCCATGGCGGCCATGTAGCTCACGCCGGGATCGCAGCCGAGCGTGTAGTAGGCGGGACCGAGCCAGCCCCGGACCGAAAGACCCGCGTAGAGCTGACGGTCCATGAAATCGCGGGAGTCCTCGCGCCGGACGATCGGGTGCGAATACGATTTCTTGTTCTTGACGTCGTACCAGAGGTCCTTGTCGGGCGCCATGTCGTGGGTCGCGCCGTACTTGGCGAAAGCATAGGTCGACTCGAAGGCCGTGCGGTCGAAGGCGTATTCCGAGCGGAAGGGGTAGCGGTCGTCGTAGACGAAGTACTTGACCTTCTTCTCCCACTCGCCGCGGAGCCAGGCGGCCCGCTCCGGGAAGCCTTCGCGCTCGAGCGCGGCCGCGAGCTCGAGAACGACCAACTCGTTGTAGAGCCCCCATTTATAGGTCTCGTAGTACTCCGGATAGATCTCGTAGGGATAGGCGAAGAAAGCCTTGGCCGTGCCCCAGGCCCGCTCGAGATATCCGGCCGCGTCGAGATAGGTCGAGAGCTCCGGGTACATCTTGGCGACTTGGTACATGTGAAAGTAGAGCATGACGACGTGCGGGTAGTCGTAGGACCGCCAGACATGCTCCTTGGGCAGGTCGCGCAGGGCCGTGGCGTTGTCTCGGAGCTTCTCGGCGTAGGCGCGGCGCCGGGCCGGGTCGCGGTTGACGTACCAGTTGGGCGTGCCGTAGACGCCGTAGGGATAGGGCGTCTCGTCGCCGCGGCGCTGGAGCTTGCCCCAGACGAAATGCTCTAAATAATACTCGATCGAGGCGATCTCCCGCCGGTCCGGATAGATGACGTTCTTGGCCGCGAGGAAGGGCGCCTTGCAGAGGCCGGGGTCGTCGCAGGTCAGAGCATAGACCATGCGGTCGAGGAAGATGTCGGGGTCCTCGATCGTCCGGGTGACCTTGGCTTCCATATCGTAGGGCCCGTAGACGCCGTCCCACCACTTCGACGGGTCCCGGACCTGCTGGCGCGAGACGAGGAAGGCGGCCCGCTTTTTGATCAGCGTCTCCAGGGGCTCGGTGACGAAGAACTCGAGATAAGTGCGGCGGCCGCCGTCGTGGACGATCGTGACGAGGTTCTCGCCCGGCCGGCGGAAGGCCGCCTCGTAGACATGATGCCCGGGGACCGGCTGGCCGATCGACCGGACCGTCGTCTGGCCGGGGAATTCGGCCTCGATCCGTTCGATCCGGGCCTTGGTGTGAAGCGAGAAGCGGGCCGAGAGGTCCTCGGGGACGGTCATCCCCGGGACGACCCGGACGTCGAAAAGGCCCTCTTCAAAAAGGAGGGAGCGGAGCTCGTCGTAGCTCTTGGCCCACTGGAACCGGAACCCATAAGAGACGCGGCTCCCGGGCTCGCCCGCCGCGGCGAGATTGGTCGAGGTATGGGCTTGGCGCCATGTCCCGCGCTTTTCGGCCGGCCCGCTCTTCGCGGAATGGATGAAGAGCGGCCCGCCTCCCCGGCCGCCGCCCGTCCAGTACTCGAGCTTGGTCCCGGGCAGTACGGTCAGAAGAAGATAGGGCGGAGCGCCCGAGGCGCGGACGAAGTAGACGAAGGAACCGGCCCCGGAGATGAACTGATGGCGAAGGAAGCCCCGTTCGAAGATCTGGGCCGGGTCCTCGCCGTAGGGGCCGGCCGTCGGGATGGAGACGGCCAAGTCCCCGATCTCGACGGGTGTCGCTCCGGTTGATTCGAGATCGATCGTCCAGTCGAAGACGCGGCCGTCGGTGCGGAAGGTCTCGACGATTTTGACGGGATCGCCGGCTCGTCCGCTCGTGTATGTGGCCGTTCCGATCTCCGGAGAAGCCTTCCACTCCGGACCGCGGGCAGCGATATCGGTCCAGCCGGCAGTGCGGTCTGTCCGATAGGAGACCGCTAATCCGAGAATGGGCGGGCGCGCCCCGCGCATCCCGGCCGTCGGCATGAGCGTCGCTTTAAACGGGTCGTTTGGGTTCGCGAGCGCCCCGACGCCGCGCTCATCGCACGCGAACCGGAAATCGCCCTTCTCGATGAAAGCTGATGGCACGGCCTGCCCGGCGGGGGCGGTGCCCACGGGAGTTTTCCCCGCGGCCGTCGCGCGCGGGGAGACCAAAGAGAAGAAAGAAGGGATCAGAACAGCCGCGCCGAGCGCCGCCGCGCCCGCGAGGCCGATGAGCCGGGGGCAGCTAAGCTTCAAGTAGGGCATGGGCTGGGACGATTGTATACCAAACGCCCCCGCCGGTGACAAGGACCGCGGCGGCCGCCGCCCGATTCAATAGAGCCTTTTCCAGCTCTTCTTCACGAGGTCGAAGCGCCAGAGGGATCCCCTGAAGGATTTCTTGCTGCTGGCCAATATGAGGACCTTGTCGCCGACGACTTCAAAGCCAGACGGCTTCTGGATCCGGGCCGGCAGGTCGATCCGGCCGGCGTCTTCGAGCTCCGGCCCGAGTATCCGGAGGCTTCGACCTTTGCGGTCGATGGCCAGCAGCGACTGTCCATCCGGCATCCAGGTCGTCCAATAGCCGTAGTAAATGTCATCAAGGTCGGTGAAGGTCCTTTCGGCGATCGCCTTTCCGGCAGCCAGGGAATAGACCGTCAGGACGGAGCTTTCACGAGCCTCTGGGCCCTTCCTTCTGTCGATTAGAAGCAGCTTCTCCTCGTTCGGGTCCCACCGGACCCTGAGATTCCCGACCCCGGCGATCTCCGTCTCCTCTCCCGAGGCCAGGTTCAGCAAGGCCAGAGTCCCCGGCCATTCATCACCATGGCGATGCCTGACCGCCAGGACGTCCCTCGACTTGGGATTCAGCGGCCACCACGAAACCGGTGCGGCATCGTCCCGGAGTTTGATCGCGGTCCGCCGCTCGAGATCGTAGGCCCAGAGGCTCCAACGGACCGGCTCCCGAGAGCACCTTTTCACGATGATCAGGACCTTGCCCTCGCGGGCCCAGGCCGCAAAAGCCAGGTAGAGGTTTTCTTCGGGGCCGTCCGGGAACATCGCCTCCAGGGACCGCTTTTCGAGACCGGATCCGTCGGCGTTGACGGTCCAGAGCGTCGCGGTCCTCCAAGTCTTGAGTTTTTCGTGCCGGGACACACTCTCGGTCAGGATGGCGATCGTCCGGCCGTCAGGCGATATGGCCAGGCTCCGGATAGAGTCGTCGGGAAGCCAGGCGCCCGGCGTGTCGCGGCCGACGAGACATTTCTGGCCGGTCCCGTCCGTATTGGTGACCCAGATCTCCTGAGTGACATCGTTGCGGCTCTCGAGCTTCTTGACTGTGTAGGCGAGCCGGTCTTTCGCAATCGAATTGAACCAGGAAAGAGCGTTCTGGCGTTTCGTCAGCCAGCGGACCCGGCCGGAAGCCGCGTCGTACGAGAACAACCCTCGCTCCGTGCAATAGACGGCCCAGTTGTCCGCCGAGCCGATGAAATCCAAGTGACGTTCGCCCGGGACCGGGATGAAAAGGGCCGAGCCGACGGTGACCGTGGCGGCCAGGGCGAGGAAAGCGGCAAGCCATCCGACGAAGGTCCTCAACTGCTTCCCGGGTTGCGAGAAGTCGGACCGCTTCAGGGTCAGGAGCGAGGCTCCGGCAAACGCCAGAGTGATCAGGATGAGGCCGATGAGGAGCGTCCGGAAGGCCCGGGCCGGGGCCAGCCAGGCCATGAGACCCCCGGTCCTGGAGACGACCAGGGCCCACAGAACCGCGGGGAACAGAAGTCCGAGGATCAGGGCGACGACGAGGATATTGAACTGGCGTCCGCGGAGGAGCGACAGCGAGAACGCGACCATCAACAAGAAGAGGGACAGCCCGAGGCTCCACCAAGGGAAGACGGTCCCAAGGTCGTACATGGGGAAAACGAAGCCGGGCAATTCGGCTAGCTCCGCGACCGAGGGCAGGACGGCCCTGGCGACATAAAAGACAAGCCAGAGAGCGGCGAACATGCTCAGCAGGGCGCCGAATTTCGACAGCCAGATCGTCGGCCGGGAGACAGGCCGGGAGAAGAGATAGGCCCAGGCGCCCTGCCCGGATTCCGTCTCGAAGCCAGCCGCGCCGAGGACGAGCGCGGCGAAGGGGAAGAAGATCATGAGGATGGCATAGACCAGCCATTCCTGGACGTCGGCCCTGTCGCGGAAAAGGAAGGGGGCCGCCAGGAGAGCAACCAGGACCCCCAGCTCGAAGAAGAAGACAAGCGCCTTCTCCCGCCATTCCTTGAAATAGAGGGCTGCGAACATCGGGACCTCCCTGGCCTACGCCTCGGCCGTGAGGCGGACGAAGATATCCTCGAGACTGGCCTGATGCCGGGCCTTGACCTTGTCGAAGTCCTCATCGACGATGAGCCGGCCGCCGTGGAGGACGAGCAGGCGTTCGACGATGCGCTCGAGCTCGTGGACGAGATGGGTGGCGAAAAGAACGGTCGTACCCGAGGCCGCCAGTTCCCTGATGACGTCGCGGAGGAAGTCCTGGCGGGTCGGGACATCGAGGCCTGAGGTCGGGTCGTCGAGGATGAGGAATTCCGGGGCGGCAGCCAGGGCCACGGCCAGGCCGAGCTTGAGCTTCTGCCCCCGCGAGAGCGTCCCGAAGCGGGACTTCGGGTCGAGACCGAAACGCTCGAGATCGGCGGCGATCCGCTTCCGGTCCCAGCGGGGATAAAAGCGGGCGTTGAAGTTCACCAGGCCCCGGATGGTCATATCCTCGTAGAAAAACGGATCTTCCGGGACGTAGCCGAATTCACGCTTGTAGGCGCTTTGGCCGAAGCCGATCCGCCGGCCCTTGAAGGTGATGACGCCGCCGTCGGCCGGGATGACGCCCATCAGGATCCGGGCCAGCGTCGTCTTGCCCTCGCCATTGCGGCCAAGCAGGCCGTAGACGCGCCCGCTCTCGACCGAGAGGCTGAGGTCCTTGAGGACCTGTTTCCGGCCGAAGCTCTTCGAGAGATGCTCGATCCGCAGCAGCTCACTCATTGCGGCCTCCCTTTTTCCGGCCCCCGGCGCGACGGAGCCGCGTCTCGAAGATCTCCAGGATGGCCCCATCGTCCAGGTCGAACTTCCGGGCCTCGGCGATCGTCTCGTCCATGGCCCGTCCGAGATGGCCTCTGAGCTCCCTCTCGGCGTCCGGCCGGGCCCGCTCGGCGATGAACGAGCCCCTCCCCTTCTGGGTCGAGACGACGCCGTCCTGCTCGAGCTCGCGGTAGGCCCGGGCTACGGTGTTCGGGTTGACGATGATCTCGGCCGCGAGGTCGCGGATCGAGGGCAGCGGCTCGCCGACCTTGAGCCGGCGCGTGGCCACGAGTCGGACGATCCCCCGCTTGATCTGCTCGTAGATGGGAACGTAACTGGTCGCGTCAACCCTGATCACGGCGGGCCTCCGTATTACTGTATTAGTATTATAATACAATATGCGAAAAAGTCAAGCCCTTTGTTCCCGAAGGGTCGCTCAGCGTTTGAGCGTCCGGTGTTTGAGGCGGTGAGGCTGGTCGGCCGCGGCGCCCTTCCGGCGCTTCAGGTCCTCGTGGTACTCGGAGAAGTTCCCGAAGATCCAGTGGGTCGAGCCGTCCTCCTCGAAGGCCAGGATGTGGGTGGCGACGCGGTCGAGGAACCAGCGGTCGTGGCTGACGACGACGGCGCAGCCGGCGAACCCTTCGAGCGCGTCCTCGAGCGCCCGCAGGGTATTAACGTCGAGGTCGTTGGTCGGCTCGTCGAGGAGCAGGACGTTGCCCGCTTCCGAGACCGCCTTGGCCATGTGGACCCGGTTGCGCTCCCCGCCCGAAAGCGTCCCGCACTTCTTCTGTTGGTCGGTGCCGCCGAAGCCGAACGAGGCGCAATAGGCCCTCGTGTTCATCTCTTTGCTGCCGACCTTGATGAGGTCCTCGCCGCCCGAGATCTCCTCGAAGACCGTCTTGTTCGGGTCGAGGGTGCGCGACTGGTCGGCGTAGGCGATCTTGACCGTCTCTCCGACGCGGATCTTCCCCGCGTCGGGCATCTCGGCGCCGGTGATCATCCGCAGCAGGGTCGTCTTTCCGGCCCCGTTGGGCCCGATGACGCCGACGATCGATCCCGGCGGGAGGCTGATCGTCAGTCCGTCCATGAGGACGCGGTCGCCGTAGGCCTTGGCGACGCCCTCGAGCTCGATGACGACGTCGCCGAGCCGCGGCCCCGTCGGGATGGGCAGCTCCTGCTCGTCGCGATAGCGCTCGAAGTCCTGACCGAGGAGCTTTTCGTAGGCGGTGACGCGGGCCTTGCCCTTGGCCTGGCGCGCCTTGGGCGACATGCGGACCCACTCGAGCTCGCGGGCCAGGGTGCGCTGACGCCGCGACTCGGTCTTCTCCTCGACGGCCAGCCGGGCCTGTTTCTGCTCCAGCCACGACGAGTAGTTGCCCTTCCAGGGGATGCCCTCGCCCCGGTCGAGCTCGAGGATCCAGCCGGCCACGTTGTCGAGGAAATAGCGGTCGTGGGTCACGGCGATGACCGTGCCTTTATATTCCTGGAGATGCCGCTCGAGCCAGGCGACCGACTCCGCGTCGAGATGGTTGGTCGGCTCGTCGAGGAGCAGGATATCGGGTTCCTGAAGGAGGAGCCGGGTCAGGGCGACCCGGCGGCGCTCCCCGCCCGAAAGCACCGTCACGGCGGTGTCCGGAGGCGGGCAACGCAGGGCGTCCATGGCGATCTCGAGGTGATGGTCGAGGTTCCAGGCGTCGTGCTTGTCGATCTCCTCCTGGAGCCGGGCTTGTTCGGCCAGGAGGGCGTCCATATCGGCGTCGGGGGCGCCCATCTTGTCGCAGACGGCATCGTAGCGGGCCAGGAGGTCGACGATGGGCTGGACGCCCTCGCGGACGATCTCGATGACCGTTTTGCCGGAGTCGAGCTGGGGGTCCTGCTCCAGCAGCCCGATGGTGTAGCCCTTGCTGACGGCCAGCTCGCCGGTGAAGCCCTGGTCCTTGCCGGCGATGATCCCGAGCAGGGTCGATTTGCCCGACCCATTGAGCCCGAGGACGCCGATCTTGGCCCCGTAGTAGAAGCCGAGCGAAATGTCCTTCAGGACCTGGCGGTTCGGCGGGTGGGTCCGGCTGACCCGGGACATGGAGAAGATGACTTGGGTGTCGGAAGGCATGGGAAGATTATAGCCGAATCGGCGACGGCGGGAAGAGGGCGGCTAAGATCCGCTCAGGCGGCTCCCTTCCCCCACCTGAGACGGACACCCGCCAGGAAGACGAAGGCCCGGGTCTTGAGGGAGGGAAACCCGCCGACCCCCATATAGACGCCCTTGCTCAGGTCGGCCAGGCCCAGATGGTAACGGGCCTCCAGGAAAGGGGTCCAGTCCCCCTTGAGCAGTTCCGCGCCAACGCCGCCGACCAAGCCGAAGTTGACCTTTTTGGTCAAGGATTCGATCTGGCTCATCAGCTCGCAGCGGTGATCGATGACATAGGACAGGTCGAAGCCGCCCAAGACATAGGGGATGCCGTTCGCGAAGGGCCGGAATTTGAGGAGCTGAGTGAAGGTGAGCAGATCCATCTTAAAAGTGACGGGGATCATCATGTAGGGCGGATCATAATAGGGGTCAAAATAGTAGAAGTCCACTTTTGCCCCCATCTGAACGTATTCGATGGTGCTGATCCAGGCCAAGCGGCCGGTGGACCCGAGCGCCAGGTCGATCCCTACGCCGGCGGCCGGGCCGAATCTGTCTTTCATGTCCTGGGCCGACCATGAGTCCGAGCCGGCGTCGGGCAGGTCGGAGTAACGGGCCATGGAAGTCCCCCCGGATATCCTGAGGGATACCCGCGTGCCTTCGCCGAACCCCCAGGCGGACAGGGCCAGGACGACGACGACAACGGACACGGTCTTTTTCATCGGAACACCTCCCCTACGGACGGGCGTCATCCCTCTCCCCGCCGGCCATATGATAGGGACGAAACACGGGAAAGTTGTCAAAATCGGGTCAAGATTTCGTGATTCCTCGACTGGTCCGGCGATTGATCAAGCCGGCCGAACAGGAGCACGATATGGCCCGCAAGCCGCCTTGTTTTTGCACTCCGAATGCTGTTATCATAACTCCGTGAATATCAAAGACATCCTGGCCAAGATCGCCGCGTCGGAGGCCCCGCTCGCCCGTCAACTGCTGATGACCGGGCTGATCACACGGCGCCTCGCCGAAAAAGGCAAGCCGGCCCCCGTTCTCATCGGCGGGTTGGCCCTGTCCTACTACACGCGGGAAGTCTATTTCACCGCGGACATCGATCTGGCCTACGCGGACCGGGAGGCCCTCGATGAGATCCTGAAGGAGCTCGGGTTCGCCAAGAAAGGCCGGTATTGGGTCCATGCCGGTCTCGATATGGCGGTTGAAGCTCCCGCCACCGGGCTGGCCGGCGAGGAGGCCCAGCGCGAAACGGTCGAGCTCGACGGCGGCTTGTCCTGCGTCGTCATCGGGCTCGAGGACCTCGTCATCGACCGTCTGAACGCCTGCAAGCACTGGAAATCCGAGATCGACTGTGAAATGACGGAGCTCCTGATCGCCCGTTACGGCCAGGAGCTCGATTGGGGCTATCTCGAAAAGAGGGCGGCGCTGCCCGAAAACGATACCCTCGCCGAGCTTCGCGCTCTCAGGGGCAAGGGGACGTCATGAGCGCGGCCGGCCGGGCGCGGAAACCGCCGTCTTCCGTCGAAATGCTCCTCCTCCGGGACCGTCTCGGATACAGGAGATACCGGAAAACAGCCAAACGCGACCCGGAGAAACGCCAACTTCTCCTCGCGCTGGCCCTCAAGAGGATCGAGAAGGCAGAGCGCGGCAACTACATCGTCATCGGCCCCCGCAAACGCCGGGTCAAATTCCGGGCGAATTAAGGGCTTAGGCCGCCGAATACCCGCTTAAAGCCTCTCGACGATGAGCTTGAACGGCATCGGATACGATCCGTAGTGGAGCCAGCCTTTCTTGCGATCCCACCTGGTGATCCAGGCCATGTCGCCCGTTCCGGCGACGGGGGTGATCTCCCAACGGTCGACAACGCCGTCGCCGCCCTCAGGACTCAGGTCGAGAGCCGTGACTTCGACGATCCCCGCGTCGTGATCGTCTTCCGGTTGGTTGTAGATGACACGGTAGCTGTGCACCGTTTCGGTACACATCCAAGCCCAGAAGTGGCCCTCGGCCGAGGTATTGGGTTTCATGGCCAGGAAGTTTAATTTCCTGGTCGCAAAGCTGTTATAGGTCCTCATGACGAAGTAGTCGATGGCGACATCTTCCATAAGGTCCCCTGGATAGACGCCGGCCGTGTCGGGGAGGTAGTCGCCGAGCTGGGATGGAACAGGCGGAAAGATGACCAGGACGCTCCGCCGCGCATGGTGAGGGATCTCGAAGACGAGATCGCCGAGATCGCCGGTGATCTGGGCTGTGACACCGTTCCCTTCGACATAAGGCCCCAAGGCATCGTTGTGGAACTTTTGCATGAAATAGTCGGGGCTATTCGGAGGAATGTTGGGATCGGAATTAGTCAATCCCTCGAACGAGACCCTGACCTTCACAGGCGGTTTCGGCTTGGCCGCGTACAGGCCGTAGCCAAGGATGAGGCCTGCGACGGCCAGCGCCACCGCGACTTTGATCACACGTGACATTTTTCCCTCCTTTTGTTAGACGTCGTCGTTGACCCAACCGCTTAAGCGGTCAAGAGGCGGACTTCTATCTGGTCAGGTAGGCTGTACCCGGGGCCCTGTCAAGGCCTCACCGGAGGATGACCCATTTTGACCGATTATGGCCGATTCTGGAGGGGTCTCAAATGCGGGTCGCTAGGATAAAAACGCTCTTTCAGGGGAACCCGCCCGGGCCGGAAGGGTCCCTGGCTTCAGCGCAACCGTTCCCAGCGGATCGCCCGTTTGAGGATGCGGTCGGGGACGACCTGGACGCCGAGGCCGGGACCTTGGGGGATGTCGATCCAGCCGCCCGGGCCGAGGACGACCGGCGGCGCGGCAATGTCCTCATCGAAGTAGTTCGCCGTCTCCGACGTGTCACCGGGCAAAGTAAAGCCTTCGGCCGTCTGGAGGTGGATGTTGACCGCCCGGCCGATGCCGGTCTCGTCCATGCCGCCGGACCAGACGCCGACGCCTTGGCCGGCGCAATACTGGGCGATCCGCATCGATTCCATGAGCCCGCCGACCCGCCCCTGCTTGATGTTGACGATGCGACAGGCGCCGAGGGCGATGGCCGCCGCCGCGTCGGCCAGACTGTGGATGGATTCGTCGAGGCAGATCGCCGTCTTCATCTCCTTCTGCAGGAGCGAGTGCTCGTAGATGTCGCTGTACGACAGGGGCTGCTCGATCATCATCAGGTCGAATGCGTCGAGCTGCCGCAGGCGGTCCGTGTCGGCGAGCGAGTAATCGCCGTTGGCGTCGACCATGAGTTTGACGGCCGGGAAGCGCTCGCGCACGGCCCGGACCCAGTCGACATCCTGCCCCTTCTTGACCTTCATCTTGACGCGATGGTAGCCGCGCGCGACCGCATGTTCCACAGCGGCCAGGAGCTCGGCCGGCG